>NZ_JAEUWV010000001.1:0-380246 GCF_024102595.1 Corynebacterium lipophilum | reverse complement strand
TTTCTACGTTTATGCAATGGAATAGCCATCCGGCTATTCCACCGCCGTAACCGTCCAAAAAGCCACTAGACATCCCGTCCAAAAACATCCTGGACTCCGTGTCCAAAAAGTCCCTAGACATCACAGCACTAGTTCCCGATTGCTACTACACCGCGTCGAATAGCTTCTATCGCGCGGTTCGCATTGTTGCGAATCTCATCGCTGTAGCCGACCTTCTTCACCTGTTCTAGCAGGTCGATCACCTGCCGGCACCATCGGACAAAGTCGCCCGCGGTCAGTTCCGCGCCAGATTCTGCCGCGGCTGCAAGCGCGTACCCAAGCGGTGCGCCGGCGGTCCATTGGTGCAACGCGAGTGAGAAATGTGGGTCTGGCATTCTGGTGAGTGGAAGATTGTGGCGCTGTTCATCGGAAACGAGTTCGCCGTACACACGCATCGTTTCATTCATTGCGTGGGCCATTGGCTCTGTAGCGGCCTCCGGGGAGCCTCCCGTGGTACGGCGGTTCTCAAACACGACCATCGAGGCGACACCGGCGAGCTCGGCGGGGTCCAACTCGTCCCAGATCCCGCGTTTTAGGCACTGCGCAACGAGGAGGTCCGAAACATTGTGCAGCTTTGCTAAACGCTCGCCCTCATCAGTGACTTGGAATTCGCCTTCCACGAGCTCCACGTAGTCGAGTTCTTGCAGGAGCCCGATCAAGCGCTCGAATGTTCTGCCAAGTGTGTCGGTGGCGTTGTCTACTTGTCTGCTCATCCGGTCAAGTGCGCGCTGCTCCCGGGCAAGCTTCTCGCCTACTCGGGCCAGCATTTCGCGGTCCGTGGCCGGCCATGAGTGGACGGGGTGCGCATGAAGTTGCTCGCGAAGTTTGGTGACGGATTTTGGAGTGCGATACCGGGCTTTCTCACGCAGTCGCTTTGGTGCATGCACCGGGGCGTGGCGAAGCTGGCTTGCGATCTTTTTCGCAAATTTGCGTGGTTGGTCCCGCGTATGCCGCGGAACTTTCATTCGTCCTACGACGAGCGGAGTGTTCTTGAAAAAATCAGCGTTGATGCGGCTCGACCAGCCGCGCTCGGTGGTGACCCAGGGGCGCGGATCGTCGTGTCTGCCGGCGGGCTGAACCACGACCGCGAGCTCCGGTTGACGTTTACCAGGAAGCGCGATGATCTCGCCGACTTCCAGTCGGGCCAGCACGCGAGCGACCTCGGTGTGCCGGTTGTCGAGCGCGTCTCTCCGTGCTTTCTTCTCCTCCACGCTGAGAGCATGTCGGATGTCCAAGTACTCCAACAGGTCCTCAATCGCGTGATCTGATGGTGGCGCGTACGAAGAGATATCGCGGGATAATTGGGCGCGAAGTCGAGCAACTTTGCCTTCCAACCGCTCTAGGTCCCTCACCTCGCCAACCACGGATCGGTCGGTTTGGAACTGAGCAAATGACTGCTCGATAAGTCGAATGGAGTCGTCGAAACCATTCATGGCAAGCATGTTGATAGCCATGTTGTAGCCGGGAGCAAACGGTGAAATGAGTGGATACGTTCTTGTCGACGCCAATCCAGCTACATACTGCGGGTCCATCGCTGGCGCCCACTGCACAACAGCGTTGCCGAGCACATCGATCCCTCGCCGACCGGCGCGCCCCGTGAGCTGGGTGTACTGCCCTGGTGTGAGGTCTACGTGGCCCTCGCCGTTGAACTTGACCAACTTCTCCAGCACGACGGTTCGGGCCGGCATGTTGATGCCCAGGGCCAGCGTTTCCGTCGCAAACACCACCCGGACGAGCCCTTCCACAAATAACTGCTCGACGATGTGCTTGAACGCGGGCAATAGCCCTGCGTGGTGCGAAGCGAACCCCCTCAGCCACGCGCTGCGAAGCTGCCGGTAGTTCAGTACTTTGAGATCCTCTTCCGGGATGCCTTCAACACCCGCGTCGATGATCTCGGCGGCACGTGCACGTTCCTCTTCTGTCGTGAGTTCCTTCCGCGAACGGAGGCATTGGTAGAGAGCGCCATCGCATCCCGCTCGAGAGAAGATGAACACAATTGCCGGAAGCATCTCTAGCCCATCGAGCACCTCGACAATTTCCGGCCGCCCAACCGGGCGGTAGCGGTCTTGTTGGCGCGTCCTCCCATGGCGACGTCCACTCGAGCGGGCACGGAACCCGCGACCTTCATGAAAGTCATCCGCGCCTTCTTCCGTCGTTCGAGACTCGATACGGGCGATCTGATGCGCCAAAGCCCTGTTAAGTTCGGGCTCGGAGGATGGGTTGGCAGGCTCGAACAATGGAAGGACCTTCTTGCCAACCATCATGTACTGACTCAACGGAACCGGACGTTCTTCGGAAACAATCACGGTCGTATCGCCACGAACAGTGTTGAGCCATTCACCGAACTCTTCCGAGTTCGACACAGTCGCCGAAAGCCCAACGATCTGGACGGAGTCGTCCAAGTTGAGGATGATCTCCTCCCAAACAGGTCCACGTTCCGGGTCTGCGAGGAAGTGGATTTCATCCATTACCACGTGGGTTAGTCGGTCCAGGCGAGGAGCTTCCGCGTACACCATGTTTCGGAGTACCTCTGTCGTCATCACGACGATGTCCGCCGAACCGTTGATGCTCACGTCGCCTGTCAGCAGTCCAACGGATTCTTCGCCGTATGCAGCGACGAAGTCGTGGTACTTCTGATTGCTCAGCGCCTTAATTGGTGTGGTGTAAAAGCACTTTGTGCCTCGCGAGAGCGCCAGCGCAACGGCGAACTCACCGACTACGGTTTTCCCGGATCCCGTCGGGGCGCAGACGAGCACGCCCCGATCGTCTTCGAGTGCCTGGCAAGCTTCAATTTGGAATGGGTCGAGCGGAAAATCCTTCGAGGCTTGAAACTGTGCGAGAAACGAGTCAGAGGAAGCGGACATGCCCCTACAGTACGTCGTTGAATGGATCCTCGGTAAACGTGTGCACGGGCTTTGGCTTCTCGACGGCCGCTACGTCACCAATCGGTGCTGCCTTTTCGATTGGCGAAGCTGCGTCGATAGGTCCTGAGGACTCGTCGTCGTCGAGGTCGAGCCAGTCCGGTCTGTTCCTGGCGTGGCGCTTGTCATTGATCCTGCAGAACTGGAATGCGCACTCGACGAGGAGTGTGATGGAGAGTGCCAGCGCGACCATCGAGAACGGGTCCTGGCCGGGTGTCATAAACGCCGCAAAGATAAAGATCCCAACGATGATGATCCGGCGCTTATCTTTTACCTGTTCATAACGAATGATGCCCGCGACGTTGAGCATCACGATGATGAGGGGGACTTCGAAGCTCACACCAAAGACGACGATGAGCCCGAGCAAAAAGTTATAGTAGCTTCCACCAGACAGCGCGCCAATCTGCACCTCGCTGCCCATCGTCATCAGGAAGTACAGGCCTTTGTCCAAAACAAAGTACGCAAGCATCGCCCCGGCCACGAAGAGCAGTACCGCAAGCGTCACAAACGTGAATGTGTACTGTTTTTCGTTCTTGTGGAGCCCCGGCGTGATGAATCGCCAAATTTGGGTCAGCCACACTGGTGATGCCATGACGAGCCCAGCGAGCGCGCCTACCTTCAGCCGCAGCATGAACATTTCGAAGGGGCCCGTCGCTAAGAGACGACAATTGCCATCACCTGTGAAGTCTGCTCGAAGCTCAGTCGGGAGGTTGCAGTACGGACCTCGAATGATTTCGCCGAGTGGGTACCAGTGAAAAGGCGCAGACTGATACCAAATGAATCCCACAACGGTGCCGACGCACACTGCGACGAGCGAGACGATGACGCGGCGTCGTAGCTCTTTCAGGTGTTCAACGAGCGTCATCTCGCCGGTAGCATTCTTTGGCTTCCGACGAAATCGACGACCTGCCTTTTGTGCAGGCGGAACTTGCTGTTGCCCCACTGAACTACGACCTCCAAGAATTCCTTAACAACAAACGCTACTGGCGGTGCTGGTTCTCAGGCGCGTCCCAAAAGCTTTGCTGAGCGTTAGGGCCTGTTTGCTGCTGTGGATTCGATGGAGGAGCGATTTCTTTAGGTTCCTGGCTCTGCGCAGGCTGCTGCGGAGTAGCTTGCGTCTCGTCGTCGTTGCGCAGCTCCTTGACTTCAGACTTGAAGATACGGGCGGAGCGACCCATCGAACGTGCCAAGTCGGGAAGCTTGTTTGCCCCGAACAATAACAGCACGATGGCCAAAATAATGAGGATTTCCATCCAACCTAAATTCGGCATTGGATTCCTTTCACACTGCTTGGGTAGAGTCCTCCGCTATTCTAATGCCTCTAAGCCGGAAAACGCACGACGGCGTGCCTCATCAGCCAGCTCTGGCGGACCGATGAGTTCGATGCGGTCTCCTTGGCTAAGGCAGAAACGGATAAGCCAGTCCGCGGACCCGTAGACCATGGTTGCCTCAATCCGTCCGTCATCATAGGCATCACCGATTTCGATTTCCCAGTAGTCCGCAAGCCATGTCGCATCGGAAGATACGAGTAGGTTAGCGATGTTTTCGGAGTCGAAGCCAAACGGGTCGGAGCCGTCAAACGTCTTGCCCACCGCAGAACGGTCGGCTGGAACTTCGGTCAACCGAGCTTCACGAATTCGGTCAGTTCGGAAGCTCTTCTCCTCTCCTCTATCCAGCGCCGTGAAATAGGTGTGACCACCTTGGTGAAAGAACCGAATACCGGTCAACTGGCGCTCACGAAGCGTATCGGAGGAAGGCGAAAAGTATGTCACCTGCACTTGAACGCCTTGCTGCAAACCACTTTGAAGTATCCCCAGGATGGATTCTTGATCGCTTTGCTCCCCATCCGCGTCAAGCACGGAGGTACTGCCAACTACAGCTCGCAACTTCTCTGCTGCAGAACTCAGCGCCGCTTGGTCGAGCAGGCCTGGCATGGTCTCGAATGAGTCGAGCAGTAGTAACAATGTGTTTGCCTCGGTTGGTGTGAGACGCAAGGGCCGACTCAAACCTTGGTCGTCAATGACGGTCACCTCGGTCCACGAATGTTTGAGATCAATCATCTCCCCGGGGCCATTGCCAACTCCCGACAAATGGAGCATCGCCAAGTCGCTTTTCACCTGTTCCGCGTCAGTTCCGATGTCCCGCGCTATTTCCATTGGTGAACGATCTGGGTGCTGCGACAGGTATGACAACAGGTTTAAAAGCCGTGCCAGACGCACCTGGCGTTCGACAGCAGTGTCTTGCTTCATGCTTCAACTCGTTCCTGTCCTCGAAGCTGTTTGCGCAAGAGCGCAGATACCTCTTCGTGGATATCGGGCGGCGTAATTGAGCGCACATGCGGAGCAAGGCTCGCGAGAGTGCGCACGAGCCAGTCGCGTTCGACCCCACTGACAGCTATCCGGTCCAGACCCGCTGCAGAGCCTTCTGAGCGCTCTCCTTGCAGCGATAGCTCCTCGCCTACACCAGCTGAAATTTCCACCACGGCATCGGCAAGCGGGCCACGAAGTACGTTCTGAAGTACGTCACGCGGGTCCTTGGTGGCGTCGTGAAACGATGTCTGATTCTTCGACTTCCTGATGTTGCTCACCTTCATCAGTCTGAAGACGCGCTCTTGGCCGCGATCGCAGTCCCAACCAACAAGGTAAGTCTTGTTATTGAGAGGTACGACGCTCCACGGGTCGAGCGTTCGGCGCTGGAGCGACGTACCTGGAGCTGGCTGAAAATCGAACGTCATGCGGGTCTTGGTGCGTGCGCAAGCCAAGGCCGCCTTGAGTACATCAGGGTCGAGGTTGATGATGTCGTTGTCGACGAACGCAATGGTTGGGCTATCAAACATCCTGGTAACGCCAGATGCCGCGATCTTTGTCCAACCGGATCGCGCAAACGCGCCTAGGCGTCCCGCCTGGCTGAGATCAACTACGAGACCAAGCGCCGTTGCCTCCTCAACAGTGAGGTTGAGCGGCTCGAGTTCATATTTATCGTGTTCGATCCATGCCTCGCCTGCTCGAGTTTCTGCGGGCACGCCAACACGGCGAAGGTCGTCGACGTCGCGCTTAATCAGTTTCTCCAGGGCCTCTGGAGTTCGATCAGCGTATCCGTCGACGTGCTTGGCAATCCACTGCTGTGTCCTCGGACGCGGTGACCCCAGTAACGCGAACGCCAAGTTCAGCTGCCGGGAAGTCATTACATCACTACGTGTCATGATGCTCCTGCTGATGGTTGTCCACGATGTATTGGATCAAGGCGTCGACGTCAGCGTTCTCGGTTTCGAAGGGATCGAGAAGCTTGAGCGTTCGAGGCTCTGGACGGTTTACTTTCAGGTGCACCCAGTCGACGTTGTGCTCCGCGTTGTAGTCCCGAGCAGCTGAGAGGAACCTGCCCCGCAGCGCGGCGCGAGTCGTGGCAGGAGGCTGCTCAGCAGCTATTCGAATGTCCGCGTCGGTAGTCCAACGCGCCGCGAGGCCTTTGCGTTGCAGCAGGTAGAACAGACCACGCTCCGGGTTGATGTCGTGATAGGTCAAATCAATCTGTGCCAATTTCGGATGTGACCAGTCCGTGTCTAGTTTTTCACGAACTTGCTCTAAGAGCTTGTGTTTGATCACCCAGTCGATCTCTGTGTCAACCGCAGAGAAATCCTGCGTCTCGATTGCAGTCAGCACTCTTTGCCATAGCTCCACTACCCGACCGAGTTCCTCGTTTGAGGTTCCCTCGTCTGGCCGTTGTGTCAGCCATTTTGTGGCGGCGTCAAGAATCTGTTGCTGCACCGCGAGTGCTGTAACAGTTGAACCATCTTTACAAGTAAGGAGCGTTTGGCCAGTCGGGTCGAGCGCAATCGCTCGAATATGCTTGATCGGATCTTCGAGCTCCACGTTCGGCATCGGGAAGCCAGCCTCGAGCATCTCAATGACCAGCTGCGTCGCGCCTACCTTGAGCGCGAACGTAGTTTCCGACATGTTGGAGTCACCGACGATGACGTGCATTCGGCGGAATCGATGAGAATCTCCGTGTGGCTCATCTCGAGTGTTAATAATGGGACGCGTGCGCGTGGTGGCAGATGAAACCCCTTCCCACACCTGGTCGGCGCGCTGGGACAGCACAAACTTGCCCTTATTGATCATTCCTGCGCCGCATATTAGCTGTCTCGTAATCAAAAAAGGCAGGAGCTGCTTGCTGAATGACTTCAGGACGATTGCTCGACTCACTAGATAATTCTCGTGTGCACCGTAAGAGTTGCCCTGTGAGTCGACGTTGTTCTTAAACAGGTACACCTGGGCCGGAGTCCCCTCCTGTGCAAGGGCTTCCTCTGCATGCAGCGCAAGCTGGTGGTAGAGCATCTCGCCAGCCTTGTCGTATTGCAAGAGCTGCATCAGTGAGTCGCACTCTGGCGTCGCGATTTCAGGGTGCGCACCTACGTCGAGATAGAGCCGAGAGCCATTCTGGGTGAAGATATTCGACGACCGATAGCGCGAAACTACCGGCCGGAACAAGTAGCGCGAAAGCTCTTCCGGGCCAAGGATGGATTGCCCATGTGCGTAGGCGGCGAGCCCAAACTCCGTCTCTACCCCCATGATTCGGCGCGCATACAGCGCAGGGTGTTCGGAACTCATTGGCCACCTTTTTGAACGAATGAGCGCACAAACTCCTCAGCGTTCGTGTCAAGCAAGGCATCAATCTCATCGAGTAAATCGTCAGTGCCTGTCACCTCGACCTGGGCTTGGGCGTTGCTGCCTTCTTCATTCTGCGGTTCCGGGGTGTCTCCTCCACCGAACATTTGTTGCTGCTTAGACATGCTTATACCCTAGCGCGTTTAGCAGCTCCGATGCCGTTGTAGCGCGGTTGATGATTTGGGCAGTTTGCTCATACGTCCAGCCATTGACATCGTCGAGCGGCACGCGGACCATTCGATCCTCAATCCTGAAAACGATGGACTGCCAACTCGATGCCGCGATCTCTTCCCCAAACTTTTCGGTTACCTTGCCACGGAAGTATGCGCGGGAGTTTCTCGGCGGGTTCTTTGCTGCGTGAGCAATCTCCTCATCGCCTACTAGCGTCCGTATCGATCCTTTTCGGACGAGTGCGTGATACAGCGATTTCGCAGGATCTATGTCAGCGTACTGGATGTCGATCATTTTCAACTTTGGGTCGTCCGCGGCTACTCCTCGGTCCATGAACGAGCGCACAAGCGCCCACTTGGCCGTCCAATCAAGGCGATCCGCGGTGCGCAGTGGGTCGACTGCGAGATCATCGAGCACTTCAGCCCAAAGAGCGAGCACTCGCTTATCGACGTCCCCTTCGTTTGGCAGCCCCTGCACCCGATCTCGGATTTCCCGGAGCACCTCGATTGCTGTGCAGCGCCTACCGTTGGCAAGAAGTAGTTTGTGTGTGCACGTTGGGTCGTGGGAGATGCGTTGCAGCTCAGCAACCGGGTCCTGGATGGTGAGGTCCGAGAAGTCCACTCCAACTTCGATTGCGTCGAGCACGAGTTTGGTCATGCCCATCTTCAAGAAGTTGGAGTACTGGCTCATGTTGGCGTCACCGATGATGACGTGGAGGCGTCGAAACTGTGTAGCGTCAGCGTGTGGTTCGTCGCGCGTGTTGATGATGCCTCGGTTCAGTGTCGTTTCGAGTGAGATTTCCTGCTCGAAGTAGTCTGCGCGCTGTGAAATCTGGAAACCGGCATATTCACTTTCGCGCCCGATGCCGACTCGTCCGGCGCCAATGATGACCTGCCGAGTGACGAAGAACGGCATGAGCCCCTCTACCACCGCTGCGAAGTCAGTGTGGCGTGAGTACTGGTAGTTTTCGTGACTGCCGTACGACTGGCCCTTGCCATCGACGTTGTTCTTGTAGAACTTAATGGGTGGGCATGGTGCAGCGCCGTCAAGCACCGAAATACCTTCGTCCCAGAGATCGCGGATGTCGTCCATGGACTGCCGCAAGTAGAGATCACCAGCGGCGTCGTACAGCATGGCGTCCCAGGCGTTATCAACTTCCGGGGAGGAGTATTCAGGATGGCCGTGGTCGACGTAATACCGAGCGCCGTTAGTAGTCACCACATTAGCCACGCCAATCGCGTTTGGGTCGACAACAGGAACCGTCCGATAGCGTTGGAGGTCGTATCCGCGAGTATCCTTCAGCGGGTGTTCCTCCGCGTAGTCCCATCGGCTTCGAGCACTCGTATGCATCGCAGCGTACGCCACGACGGCATGCGTCGAGGTTATGAGCGGGCTGAGCGTCGGGTCGCTCGGAGTCGTGATGCCATACTCAGTTTCTGTTCCCATGAAACGTCCCATGGCTCACGACTGTACCGCGACGCTACCTCCCGTGCTGGCATTTACCAGCCACGCTCAGCCAAGCGATGCGGCGCAGGCAGATCGCTGACGTTAATGCCAACCATTGCCTCGCCAAGGCCGCGTGAAGCTGCTGTGACTTCGGCGATGTCTTGCCAGTTGCGGGTTGCACGAACGACAGCTTCCGCGCGCTTCTCTGGATGCTCGGACTTAAAGATGCCCGAGCCGACGAAGACGCCGTCAGCGCCAAGCTGCATCATCAGAGCTGCGTCAGCCGGTGTTGCAACGCCACCAGCGGTGAACAGGGCAACGGGAAGCTCGCCGTGTTCAGCAACGTACTTCACCAGATCATATGGGGCTTGCAGCTCTTTCGCCGCGACGTAGAGCTCATCTGGGTTAGACGCTACCGTAGCCTGCAGCTGTGCGATTTGGGCTTTGATAGTGCGGATATGTTTCGTGGCCTCGGAGACATCACCAGTACCAGCCTCGCCTTTGGAACGAATCATGGACGCGCCTTCATTGATGCGGCGAAGTGCTTCACCCAAGTTTGTCGCACCGCACACGAAGGGGGTGTTGAACGCGTTCTTATCGATGTGGTTGACATAGTCAGCTGGGCTGAGCACCTCGGACTCATCGATGTAATCGATTTTGAGATGCTCCAAGATCGCGGCCTCGACCGTGTGTCCGATGCGGGCCTTTGCCATGACTGGGATTTCCACCGCGTCGAGGATCTCTTCGATGAGGTCGGGGTCGGACATACGCGCCACCCCTCCCTGGGCACGGATGTCTGCCGGGACTCGCTCAAGTGCCATGACGGCAACGGCGCCGGCATTCTCCGCAATCTTCGCCTGCTCTGCGGTCACGACGTCCATGATGACGCCGCCGCGCAAGCTGTTGGTCAACTCTGCATGTTTCGAAAAATCAGTCATGGGTTCCATCATGCGGTACGATCTGGACGATTACGAGGTCCAGTTTTATGGCAATATTTTGTACCAGTTGGTGAATATGTTCTTTCCAGTCTCGCGTAACGCATCACTTTCACTTCCTGCTCAAATCGCAGCGCAAATCCGAACCGCGGTTGCCGAAGGCACACTGCGACCCGGAGACACCATCGCATCTACCCGCGAGCTTGCTACCCAACTCGGCGTATCGCGTGGGACCGTGGTCAGCGCGTTCGATCAGCTCATCAGCGAAGGCTATCTGGATACCACGCAGGGAGCACCAACAAGGATTCATCCTGAGCTCCGAGTACCGAAGCAGTCGATACAACAGAGGCAAAGAGCATCCAACGAGGCGTCAACACCTGCAGTACTTTCGCTGGTCCCAACATCAGGTATCGACGGCATGATCCGGCCAGCAGCCTGGCACCGTGCATGGCGCGAAGCCTCATATTGCGTGCCGAAACAGGCCGACCCACAAGGCGAGCCGAAACTACGGACTGCAATCGCCGAGCACCTGCGAGTAGCTCGTGGGCTTCACGTTGCTCCGGAGGAGGTCATCGTCACCGGGGGGACCCGCGAAGGACTGCTGCTCACGCTGATGTCTATTGGCAACAGCGTCCGAGTTGGTGTTGAAACTTCGGAGTCCAGCGGGCTTCGTTCCGTGATCGCTCTCGCAGGCCATGCGACGGTGCCCTGCCAATGTGACGACGAAGGCGTCTTAGTCTCGCAGCTTCCGTGCGACATCGACGCACTGCTCATCACGCCAGCCCACGTGCCGCCGTTTGGCGGTGTCATGACAGTACGCCGACGCGTTGAGTTACTCGAATGGGCATCGGCAACGGGTACGTTGCTCATCGAGGATGACTTCAACACAGAACTGCGCTACCGAACCGCTCCCCAACCGACACTGAGCGCTCTACCGAACTCAGGCAGCGTGCTCACGCTCGGTACTTTCACAACGCTGCTGCACAAGCAGCTTTCCGCCGGCTACATCGTCACCACACCGGATACGTTTTCCTCGGTGCAAGAGACCCGGGAAGTGCTAGGAATGCCGGTATCGACAGTTACCCAACACGCGATCGCGCACCTACTGACTGATGGCACCGTCCGGAAAAGCACCAAGGCGTTTCACACTCGGCTTGCGAAGCGGCGTCGACAGGTAACCCCACTCCTCGAGCGTATTGCCGAAGCCAGTGGTGCGAGCAACGCCACCATGAGCAACACGAGTAGCGCTGACATTATCGTTGAGTTTTCTCATCAACGCGATCTGCAGCGCTTCAGGGAGCAGCTGAAACGCGTCGGCTGCGTTTGCGCGACCGGTGATTCAACTGGCGCTGGCGAAGACTGTTTTGCACTGCTCAGTTTCTCAACGCTGAGCGACCAAGACTTTGATGCCGCAACGCGCTCCCTCGCTGAGTTTCTAGGATGCTGACCTAGCGACGACCTCCACAGCGACCACCTGCTTGCCATGTCGACCGGCTAGGCGCGACCAAGTATCTGGGTCGGCAGTATTTGGCAGGTCCTCATTTTCCTGCTGCTCCGCGCGAACCGCCGCACGCAGGTGCTCCGCAGTAACGCCGGTATCTGACTCGCCGGAAATAGCGTCCTTGATAGCAAGCTTTTTGGCGCGGCTGACAATGTTCGCGATCATCGCACCAGAGACAAAGTCAGAGTAGTGCAACGTCTCCTCAGAGCCATCAATCAACCGGAGACGGACGAAAGGCCGCGGCGCGAACAACTCCTCGACGGCGATCTGTGCAAGCTCCTCGATAGGAGCTGCGTGAGGGACTTCAGGGCGTAAGTACCGGCCGAAGATATCGAGGGCCTCAGCTCTAGTCGGGCGTGAAATCCGCACCTTGATATCGAGGCGTCCAGGTCGGAGAATCGCAGGGTCAATGAGCTCTTCCCTATTCGTCGCGCCGATGACGATGACGTTCGAAATATCTTCTACGCCGTCAATCTCTGTGAGCAGCTGCGGCACAACTGTCGTTTCCATATCGGAGGACACCCCCGAACCGCGGGTACGGAAGATCGACTCCATCTCATCGAAGAAAATGATCACGGGGCGACCTTCCGAGGCGAGCTCCCTCGCACGCTCGAAAATCAGCCGGATTCTACGCTCGGTCTCTCCCACGAACTTATTCAGCAGCTCGGGGCCCTTCACGTTGATGAAGTGCGCCGACGCACCATGACCAAGCCGGTGCGCCAACGAATTCGCGACCGCTTTCGCAATCAGCGTCTTACCGCACCCGGGCGGGCCGTACAGTAGCAGGCCCTTCGGGGGCTTCAAGTCATACTGCTGGTAAAGGTGAGGGTGCGCGAACGGCAGCTCAACCGCATCGTGGATGAGCTCAATCTGTTCTTGGAGCCCGCCGATGTCCTCATACGTCACATCGGGTACTTCTTCGAGTGAAAGCTGGTTCACCTCGGTCTTTGCAATGCGCTCAAACGCGAACTGTGCGCGCACATCAGTAAGCAACGTGTCACCGGCACGGCTTTCACGTTGTAGCTCGTCTGTAAGCCGTACGACGTGCTCCGTTCCCTGGATGTCTTGCACAATAGCGCGACCGGCGTCCAGCTTTTCAACGAGCGTAGCTAGCTGGCCCACAGCAGGATATTGGCAGACCTCGAGTACCACGCTGCCATCGCCAAGCCTCACCAGCGACCCCGGCTTCACTCGGTCGATCGCGATCGTTGGCGCGACCTTGACACGCATGTGCCGACCGCTTGTAAAGACTTCAGCGTCTGTTCCATTGCCAGTGGACGCAAGGAACAGGCCGTACGTCGAAGCTGGGTCGCCGAGGGACTCGACCTGTTCGTAGAGCTCTTGCAGCTTGTCCCGACTGGTTTTGAGCATGTCCGCAAGCTGTGCATTGCGCGCGCGGAGCTGCTGGTTGTCGCGTGTGAGTACCTGGACTTCGGGCAAGCGTTCAGTCATACAAGGAATCTTAGCGACGTGCGCGCCGTTGCGGACGAGGTGGTGTCACTCCGTCTGCGAGTCGGCGCGTCCACACGAGAAATGCAGTGTGCGCGTTCATGCGGTGTTCTGGTCGAGTTGCCAGACCTTCGACCTTCCATTCACGCAGCAGGGTTTCCCATGCGCGAGGTTCCGTAAAGCACTTTGCCTCGCGGATGCCCTCCATAATGTTCATCAGCTGCGGGACTGTTGCCACGTACGTCATGAAAACGCCACCGGGGATCAACACATTCTTAACGGTGTCGATGAAGTGCCACGGCTCAACCATGTCCAAGATCACGCGGTCAACTGGTCCGCCAAGGTCCTCTTGAGTGACCTCACCGAAATCTCCCAGACGTGGTGTCCACCAATCAGGGCGACCATTGAAGTAGTCCTCTACGTTGTCTTTCGCGAACTTCAGATGATCATCGCGAATCTCGTAGGAAAACACATGGCCATCGGGCCCGACAGCACGCAAGAGCGACATCGTGAGAGCACCGGAACCTGCGCCGGCCTCCAACACGCGCGCACCCATAAAAATGTCACCCTCGACGAGAATCTGAGCGGCATCCTTTGGATAAATGACCGCGGCGCCGCGCGGCATGGATAACACGTGATCAACGAGAAGGTGCCTGAAACAGAGATAGTCCGCACCCAAGGTGGACTTCACCACCGAGCCTTCGTGCGCGCCGATGATGTCGTCGTGGCTGACAATCCCCTTATGTGAGTGAAACTGCCCTCCTTCAACGAGTTGGATGGTGAAGTGGCGACGCTTTGCGTCCGTGAGTTGGACTTTATCGCCAACGCGAAATGGACCTGAATACATGTTGTTCAGTATGCCTTACACTCGTGCGTCCGTGTAAAAGGCGTGGATCGCCTGTACAAACCACTTCATATCCTCTACCCCACACATTTCACGGGCGGAGTGCATCGAGAGCAACGGAACACCAACATCCACGGTAGGGATGCCAAGGCGAGTCGCGGCGATAGGTCCGATCGTCGAACCGCAAGGGACGTCGTTGTTTCCGACGAACACCTGGTTCGGCACACACGCCGCCTCGCAAGCGCGAAGCCACGTTGCCTCAGTTTCCGCGTCGGAGGCGTAGCGCTGATTTGCGTTCACCTTCAGGACAGGCCCGGCGTTCAGCAAGGGGCGGTGCGAAGGATCGTGCTTTGTTGCATAGTTCGGGTGCACCGCGTGAGCCGCGTCGGCTGAGATCATCGAAGACCTAGCGCAGAGGCTCAGGAAGTCATTGACCCCCAGCCCGGACGCGATTCGTCGTAGGAATCGCTCGAGTAGTGGGCCTGCTGCGCCCGTCGGTGAGTTTGAACCGACCTCTTCGTGGTTGAACGCGACGAGAACCAATACATCGGAATGTGTTGCCTCACGTTGGGCTTCAATCAGCGCTTCTAGGCTCGCCCACACGCTCGAAAGGTTGTCTAGCCTGCCTGCCATCAGCATGTCACCGATGACTGCACCTTCTTGCGTATCCACCGAGATCAGTTCATGTGCAACTACCTGCTCACCGTCGAGCCCGATCTGCTCACCGATGACTTCCAAGAGCGGACGATCCACGCCGAGCACCGGCTGCGTGTGTTGTTGGCGCTCAACAGGAGGCGTATCCGCTCGGTACAAGTGAATTGCGAGGTTCGGGACCCGAGCAATCGGACCAGTATTTACTAAATGGGTCTTCCCACTCGAGTCAACCACACGCCCCGCAAAGGCAAGGTCACGGTCGAACCAACTCTGCAAAATCGGCCCGCCGTAGACCTCAACCGCTACCTGATGTACCCCCTCTCCCTCAACGTCAGGCCTCGGCTTCACCATAAGCCCCGGGGAATCCGTATGTGACCCAACAACCCGAAATCGGCTGGTCTCGGAGTCAAACTCTTCGGGTATCCACCACGCTACGACTGCCCCTCCTTCGACGGCCACATGGCCACCCGGAGTTGTGGGAGATGCAGTGGAGCTGGCGTCGTCAAGAAATCCTTTGCCTACGAGCAACGAGCGAACTTGGTTAGCTGCGTGGAACGCGCTCGGGCTCGCACTAAGAAATCGAAGAAACGAATCAATCGATGTAGTCATACGTGCGAGTCTAGCTCGAGAGAAACCACTAGGATAGGACGAATATGAAAGCGAAACCGTTAGCCCTGTCCCCCTCGCGCGCGTCCGACTACCAGCAGTGCCCACTGCTCTACAGGCTGCGAGCGATCGACAAAATCGAAGAACCCAAAACTGAGCCCCAGGTCAAAGGCACCCTCGTGCATGCCGTCCTCGAGGAACTGTTTGGGATGGAACGCGAACAACGCACCTACCCTGCGGCGGTCAAACTCATCGTTCCCGCATGGCAGAAGATGTGCGAACAGGACCCCAGCGTTGCAGACCCCATCGAGGACGAACAACTGCTTTTTATCGACGCCCGCACGCTCCTACGCGGATATTTCCAGATGGAAAACCCACTTGGCTTTGACTCACACAAGCAAGAAATGTACGTCAATACTGTGCTGCCTAACGGTGTGCCCGTGCGAGGCTTCATCGACCGCGTTGACGTCGCGCCAACTGGTGAAATCAGGGTCGTTGACTACAAGACCGGCAAGAAACCACAGCCAAGGTTCTCACACGACGCGAAGTTCCAGATGCGCTTCTACGCACTGGTGTACTGGCGGCTTTTCAACGAAATACCTGATCAACTGCGGCTCATGTATCTCAAGGTGGCAGACTCACTCTTCCTTACCCCTTCAAGTGAAGAACTCGAGTACTTCGAGCGCGACCTCGGTGAACTTTGGGCCAAAATTACCCGTGACGGTGAAACCGGACAGTTCCGACCAAAACGTTCCAGGCTCTGTGATTGGTGTGCGTTTCAGGCGTACTGCCCGGAGTTCGGCGGGACGCCACCGCAGTACCTTGGGTGGCCGGGGTCCGCGGCGGATGTGGAGTAAACACCGCTACGGACCACTGCAGGCTAAAACTAGAATAGCCCCTTGATGTTGCCACTCGAATCGACATCAATGTTGTTGGCTGCTGGATTTTTCGGCAGGCCAGGCATCGTCATTACAGCACCAGTGAGTGCTAGTACGAATCCGGCACCCGTACGCGGAATGAGCTGACGCACATGCAGTGTGTGCCCCTCAGGCGCTCCGAGGCGAGAGGGGTCGTCGCTAAACGAGTACTGCGTTTTCGAGATACATACCGGTAGGGCATCTGCACCACTCGCACGCAAGTTCTCGAGGTCTTTCCGTGCCGCATCCGAGTACTGAACATCTGCCGCGCGGTATACCTCGCGGGCAATCGTCTCGATTGACTGCTCGACACCTTCCTCCGGGTTGTACAGCGACGACGAAGCACCTTCGACCAGATTGTCGAGGACCGTCTTTGCCAGCTTCTCGGCGCCTTTACCGCCTTTCGCCCATACCTCGGCCTCTTCCAGTGCAACACCGAAATCCTTCGCCCACTTTGCCATCCAAGCGCGCTCACGATCCGTGTCAGAAGTGAACAGATTGAGCGCCACGACAGGGCGGACACCAAATTTACGAAGGTTTTCGACGTGCCGCTCAAGGTTCACAATGCCCTTCGCCAGCGCATCCAGGTTTTCAGACTTGAGATCGGAGCGGTCAACACCACCGTTGTACTTGATAGAACGGATAGTGGCGACCACTACCGCGCCAGCCACGTCGAGGTCACCGTAATGTGACTTGATATCGAAGAACTTTTCCGCGCCGAGATCAGCCCCGAATCCTGCTTCCGTAAAGACGTAGTCAGCACACTTCTGTGCTGTCTTCGTGGCAATCAAGGTGTTGCAACCATGGGCAATGTTTGCAAACGGACCGCCATGGATAAATGCAGGAGTGCCACCCATGGTCTGCACAAGGTTCGGCTTCAATGCGTCTTTTAGCAGCGCTGTCATAGCCCCGGCTGCATTAAGCTCACCCGCAGTCACCGGCTTGCGATCGTAGGTAAAACCGACAGTGATTTGTGCCAGGCGTTCGTGGAGGTCGTCAAGGTCGTTCGCAAGACCGAGGATTGCCATAATTTCCGAAGCCGCAGTAATCGTAAATCCAGTCTCCGTCGGTACTCCGTGGGCTGGTCCCCCCAGACCAGTTACTACGTTTCGCAGGGAACGATCGTTGACGTCCAAGCACCGCTGCCACGTAATACGCCGCGGGTCGATATTCAACTCGTTGCCCTGGTGAATGTGGTTGTCGATCATCGCAGCCAACGTATTGTTCGCACTGGTAATCGCGTGGAAGTCCCCAGTGAAGTGGAGGTTAATGTTCTCCATCGGAACCACCTGCGAGTAGCCACCACCTGCCGCGCCGCCCTTCAAACCCATCACAGGGCCGAGCGACGGTTCACGGAGTGCAACGATGGCGTCTTTGCCAAGATTCGTGAACGCATCGGTAAGGCCAATCAGGGTAGTCGACTTCCCCTCCCCCGCTGGGGTTGGGGAAACACCTGTGACAAGAATGATCTTGCCTTGCTTATCGTCCTGGACAAGCGAGGGGTCGACCTTGGCCATGTACTTGCCATATGGAATCAGCGCATCTTCGGAAATACCGGCCTTGAACGCAATAGTGGAGATCGGTTCAAGCGTATGCGCTTGAGCGATCTCCACATCAGTTAGAACTTCGGACTTGGGGCTGTCGTGATGTTGTGTAGACATGCCCCTAGTTTAGCTTTAAATCAGCACCGCCCCAATGAGATAGCCGAGAATTACCGAGACTGCGATGCAGACGATACCCGGCAGAATGAATGGGTGGTCGAAGACGTACTTGCCGATTCGGGTCGAGCCCGTGTCGTCCATCTCCACTGCTGCAAGCAGGGTTGGGTACGTCGGCAGCACGAACAGTGCGGACACTGCTGGGAATGCTGCAACAGCGGTGAGCGGGCTGACGCCAATAGCGAGAGCAGCTGGGATAAGTGCCTTCGCGGTAGCGGCCTGCGAGTACAGCAGCGACGCTGCGAAGAACAGGACGACAGCAAGCAGCCACGGCTGTGCCGTCAAGACGTCGCCAGCGATGTTCTGAATGTCCTCAATGTAATGGTTGATGAAGGTGGTACCCAGCCAAGCAACACCGAGCACACAAACTGACGCGGACATACCGGAGCGGAACACCTGGGTGTTCAAGACCTCAGCTGCGCGGGACTTCGTAATCAGCAGGATCGCAGCGGCAGCCGAAAGCATGATCGCCATGATTGCCTCGTTACGAGGGACGGTTGGGTTCTCGATGAGACCGATCTGATCGGAGATGATCGTCGCGTAGAACATAACGATGACAATTGCGACAAGGAAGATCCACACGGATGCCTTCGCGCCGTCCTTCGGCTGGTAGCTGCTCGAAGTAGTCGTGGACTTTGCAACCAATCCGTCTGCGAGGCGACGCTGGTACACCTCGTCGTCAACAAGGTCTTTACCAAGCTTGTTTGAAACCCAAGCGGTTGGGAAGATCGCGAGGAAGGTCGCAGGAATCATGACGCCGAGCAACTGCAGGTATCCGACGCCCAGTGGCTCAAGTACGGAGGCCATAAAGACGACTGCAGCAGAAATCGGCGAGGCAACAATTGCCATCTGTGATGCGATGACTGCGACCGAAAGCGGGCGGGACGGGCGAACTTCGCCCTCCTTAGCAACCTCAACGATAACTGGAAGAGTGGAAAAAGCGGTGTGGCCAGTGCCTGCCAGCACGGTCATCAACCAAGTAACGATTGGCGCGTACACTGTGACGCGCTTTGGATTGCGGCGTAGGAACTTCTCAGCGAGGTAAACGAGGTAGTCCATGCCCCCCGCCAGCTGCATTGCAGAAATAGCAGCGATCACACACATGATGATGCCGATGACATCAAAGGGGATGTCATCGGCAGTTACGGACATGCCAGTGAGTCCGAGAAGCAAAACGCCAAGGCCACCGGCAAAACCGATAGCAATGGAACCCATCCGGGCGCCGAGCACAATGGCGCCGAACAGAATGATGAGTTGTATCACAAGTAACACAGGAACTCCCCTGATTCGGTCGAATTAGTATTCGTTTCCATTATCGCACTAAGAGGCGATAACTACCGAATCAGGGGAGTGTGAGATTTACTACTTTTGGTTGATTAGTCCTCGTCGAAAAATTCGCCGCGGTACTCTGGGTGCATCAAGTTGTCCTTGCCCAGCACAACCTTCAGCTCCTCCTCCGTGAGCAGGCCACGCTCGAGAACAAGATCACGAACGCTCTTACCCGTAGCAGCAGCTTCCTTACCGATGACGTCACCATTGTGGTGGCCGATCACTGGGTTCAGGTATGTGATGATGCCGATGGAGTTGTTCACAAAGGCCTCACACACATCCTTGTTAGCGGTGATGCCAACGATGCACTTCTCACGTAGCGTACGAACGGCGTTGGTGAGGAGACGGATGGAATTGAACAGGGCCTCGGCAACTACCGGCTCCATGACATTGAGCTGGAGCTGGCCGGCCTCAGATGCGGTCAGGACGGCAACGTCGTTGCCGAAGACCTTGAAGCACACCTGGTTTACAACCTCAGGGATGACAGGGTTCACCTTCGCAGGCATGATCGAAGAGCCAGCCTGCATTTCCGGCAGGTTGATCTCGTTCAGGCCAGCACGTGGGCCGGAGGACAGCAGGCGAAGGTCGTTACATACCTTAGAGATCTTCATCGCGGCGCGCTTCAGTGCGGAGTGCATCCACACGTAGTCGCCGGTATCGGACGTTGCCTCAATCAGGTTCGGTGCGCCCTTGATATCCAGCTTGGTGACTTCCGCGAGAGCCTCAACGATCTTCTGACGGTAGCCGTCTGGAGTGTTGAGCTCGGTACCAATTGCGGTTGCACCGAGGTTGACGGTCAGCAGTGCTTGTGCTGCGGACTTGATGACGTCCAGTTCCTCCTCAAGCAGTGCACCGAAGCCAGTGAATTCCTGGCCGAGCGTCATCGGGACTGCGTCCTGGAGCTGGGTGCGCCCCATCTTGATGATGTCGTCGAACTCTTCACCCTTAGCGTTGAGCGCCTTGGTGAGCTCCTCAAGCTCGGTCAGCAGGCCCTGGACGGCGTAGTACACACCGAGGCGAAGGCCGGTCGGGTATGCGTCGTTGGTGGACTGGGACATGTTGACGTCATCATTCGGGTTGATGATGTCGTAGCTACCCTTTTCTTCACCGAGGATCTCAAGAGCGAGGTTTGCGACAACCTCGTTGGTGTTCATGTTCAGGGACGTGCCAGCGCCACCTTGGAACTGGTCGATTGGGAACTGGTCCATGCAGCGACCGTTGTCGAGGATCTCGTCGCAGGCCTTGACGATGGCGTCCGCCTTCTTCTTTGGCAGAACGTGGAGGCGGTTGTTGGCCAGTGCGGTGGCTTTCTTTACTTCCACCATGCCACGAATGAACTCTGGCAGGTCATTGATGGTCTGGCCGGAGATCGGGAAGTTGTGGACGGCACGCAGGGTGTGGATGCCGTAGTAGACGTCGGAGGGCACTTCGAGTGTGCCAAGCAGATCTTCTTCAATTCGATTACTCATGCCACTGATTGTACGCAAATTCGACGCTATACAACTTTTGGGCCACCTAGTCACCCCAATAATAGGGATAGGGGTGACTTATCGGTGATTAATTGAAAACCCTATAGGCGTGCAATGCGCAGCTGAGTGGCCAAAATGGCTTCCGCGCCAATTTCAGAGAGAGCGTCCATAACCGCATTCGCTTGGGTTCGCGGAACCATAGCGCGCACCGCGACCCAGTTGTCGCGCGACAGCGGCGAGACAGTCGGCCCCGTCATGCCTGGTGTAAGTTCGCTGGCTTTGTCGAGGTCATCTCTGCAAATGTTGTAATCGAGCATCAGGAAGTTCTCTGCGTTCAAGATGCCGCGGATACGCTGAAGTACTACCTCATGTTCGTTTGCTAGCGTTACGCCCTTACGCTTGATGACGACGGCTTCGCTGGCAAGAATGGGCTCCCCAAATGGTGCCAGCCCATGTTGTCGTAGCGTCGTACCAGTGGATACGACGTCAGCAATAACGTCCGCGACGCCCAACTTGATCGAAATCTCAACAGCGCCGTCAAGCTCAATGACTTCCTTCGGAGTGATGCCGAGCCCGTCAAGATAGTCAATCACGAGGTGCGGGTATGAAGTCGCTATCCGCTTACCCTCCAAATCAGGCACCGCCCACGTTTCAGACTGCGGGGCAGCAAACCGGAACGTTGATGCACCAAAGCTCAACGGAAGTACTTCTTCTACTTCGGCATGGGAATTGAGTGCCAAATCTCGCCCAGTGATACCCAGGTCAAGGTGGCCTTGAGCAACGTAGATAGCGATGTCGTTTGGACGCAGGAAGAAGAACTCAATGCCGTTTTCTTCATCCCAGATATTCAGGGCCTTTGATGTGCCCCTCCCCTTGTAGCCGGCTTCTTTGAGGATCTGGAGAGCCTTCTCTGACAAAGAGCCTTTATTTGGAACCGCAAACTTAATCATCAGGCGAAATCCTTAGAGGTATTTATAGATGTCATCAGGGGTAAGACCGCGTTGCAGCATCATTACCTGGGTCCAGTACATCAGCTGGCTCATCTCTTCCGCCAGCTCCTCGTCAGACTGATACTCGGCAGCGATCCACACTTCACCAGCTTCTTCGATGATTTTCTTGCCGATGAAATGGGCGCCCTTCTCTAGCGCTTGCACCGTGCTTGAGTCAGAGCGCTTGGAGTCGGCAGTTTCAGTGAGCTGAGCAAAAAGTTGATCGAAGTCCTTCACGCACAACACCTTAGCGGAAACAGAAGAGCTTTGAGCGCGGTTTATGGCGCGGAATACCACCTTGCAACATCATGAAGTGTCGCAGACTGTAAATCGCTGAAGGTGATTCTTGTGGCCGGCTTCGGGACATAGTCGGCCAAGCCGAGCACCCGTGCACCTGCCCTAATCGCTGCTTGCATTCCCGCCTGAGAGTCTTCAACTGCGATACAGCGCGACGGCTCAGCACCAACCAATTGCGCTGCTTTCAGATACATATCCGGAGCTGGTTTTGGGTTGGATACCTCATCTCCAGTCACGGTTGCTTGAAAGTAATCGTTTCCGATGAAGTCAATGCAGGTTTGAGCGAGCGCGCGTTCCGTGTTCGTCGCAATGGCCATCGGAATGCCATGGTCCCGCAGTATGTCAAGGACGTGGCGTATTCCCGGGTTCAGCTCAATACCTTGCCCTAGGAGTTGCTGCATCCGTTCTTGCATCCACCGCTTCAGCCGCTCTGTATCTCCGGGCTGCAAGGAATACCCGGTCCAAGTAGTGATGATGCTCAACGCTGTGGGGAAACTGACGCCCTCCGCTTTTCGACGCTCCTCCGCAGAAAGCCTCTTGCCCAAAAACTCAGACAGCTCAAAGGTTGCTTGCGCCCAAAGCGGCTCGGTATTGATGAGCGTCCCATCCATATCCCACAGCACAGCTTGGGGAGCGCGAACCCTACTCACGATTGAACAGCTCCTGGACGACGGATGGATCCGCGCCAATCTGTGCCGAGACCTTCGCGAAAATTCCCTCGATGTCCGACATCTCCTCTGGCTCGAGCACGGCATATTGATGCTTAGCGTTGAACTCTTCAAGATTGGCAATGAGGCCCGTGTAGAGGTCGCTGATGGTGGCGTCGTCAACCGGCTGCGCGACGAGCGACGCAGTGTCGAGAAAAATCTCGAGGATTTCACGGAGCTCAGGTAGTACGGCAGGGTCAAATGGGGCTTCCCAGAGTTCGAGGTCCTGCTCTTGCAAATATTCACCGGATGCAAACACCCTCAAATCCTCGATGAACTCGTCGACATCGGATTGGAATGTGGATCGGAGACTACTCATCGTTGCTGCCTACCTTTACACCGAGTAAGCCTTCGATAGCTTGTCGAAGTAACCCGTTGTAATCGCCTTTGGCGGCGTCGATAATTTGAATCGCAGTTGGTGTGTCGAGGTCGTCAGCAAGGGCCTGGCGCAAATCTTGAATTGTCTGCTCCACGCGAGACTGCTGATCTGTCTGAGAAAGAATTGTGTGCCACGACTTGAGCCGATGCTCTGCTTGATCGAGTGCCTCGTAGGAGAAATCGCGGTCTTGGCGATAGTGGCCGGAGAAGACGGCAAGGCGGATCGCGGACGCTGAGTGTCCCTGTTCCGTCAGCTTGTGTACAAAGACGAGATTGCCGAGAGATTTCGACATCTTCACTCCCTCAAGCGCGATCATTCCCGCGTGCACGTAGTGGTGCGCCATCCGTTGCTCTCCAGTCGCAGCCTCAGCATGCGCGGCAGAAAACTCGTGATGTGGAAACGCTAGGTCCGAGCCTCCGCCTTGGATTGCAAACGGTACGCCGAGACGGTTCGCAGCGATGGCAGAACACTCGACATGCCAACCTGGGCGGCCGGGGCCGAAGGCAGAATCCCACGCGGGCTCCCCTTCCCTGTGTCCACGCCACACCAGCGCATCGAGTGTGTCTCGTTTCCCCTCACGGTCAGGGTCTCCCCCGCGCTCGGCAAAGAAATGCTCCATCTGCTCGCGCGTCATGTTTGACTCGTATCCAAACTGTTTGGTTGCGGTGATATCAGCGTAAATATCACCGTGGTCTAAACGGTACGCTGCGCCGACGTCGAGCAAGCGCTGCACCATCTCAATGACCTCATCGACAGTCTCCATCGCGCCAACATAGTCCTGAGGCGGGATGACTGAGAGCACTTCCATGTCGCTGCGGAAAAGGTTGATCTGTTCGGTTCCCAGCTCGCGCCAATCGACGCCGTCTCGCTCCGCGCGCTCGAACAATGGATCGTCGACATCGGTGATGTTCTGCACGTAATGAACGTCGTGGCCGTTAGCAAGGAGCTGACGGTAGATGAGATCAAAGGAGAGGTACGTAGCTGCGTGTCCAAGGTGAGTGGAGTCGTATGGGGTGATGCCGCAGACGTACATCCCCACCTTCCCCGAGTGATGGGCAGCTGTGTTAACGGGCTTTACCACCCTATCTGCGGTGTCATACAGAGACAGCGGCACCGGAGTACCAGAGACAGCAGGGACTACAGGTTGTGGCCAAGAATGCATAGTGACCACCATACCGCGGCACGCTCATCATGCGCGGTTACCGGCGTTCAAAGGCAAGCGTTGCCTACACCGGTTGCATAACTCCGGTAGCCAGCAGCGCCATCACGATGATGCCAAGAGGTATGCGGTACGCAGCAAACCAGGAGAATGAGTGGTGCGAAACAAACTTCAGCAGCCAAGCAATGGAAATATATCCCAAAACAAATGCGATAGCGCTTCCGACGAGCAACTGCAGACCTGTTGCTGCTTGCCCTGCTTGCGGATCAAACGCATCCGGTAGTGAGAAGATGCCTGATGCGAGCACTGCCGGGATAGCTAAGAGGAACGAAAAACGAGTTGCTACTTCCCGCTCAAGGTTCAAAAAGAGACCGCCCGAAATAGTGCCGCCCGAACGCGAAACACCCGGAATGAGAGCTAGACACTGCCACAGGCCCATCACGATGGCATCTTTTACTGTCAGCTGCTCGAAGCTACGCTTTTTCGTCCCGCGCTTTTCCGCCAAGATGAACACGAACGAAAACAAAATGAGAACCGTTGCAGTAATCCAAAGGTTGCGGAAGTTCTCACGGATCAAGTCTTTCAGAGCAAAGCCAAGCACCCCGACTGGAATAGTGCCAGCGATGACCATCCACCCCATCCGGTAATCGAACCCGCGCTTCGTCTTATCAAACAGTCCGACACACCATCCAGAGAGGAACCTCCAAATGTCCTTCGCAAAGAAGACCAGCACAGCGAGTTCGGTGCCGAGCTGAATGACAGCGGTAAAACTCGCGCCAGCGTCCTCGCCCCACAAAAGCTCGGACACAATGCGGAGGTGTCCTGACGATGAGACTGGAAGGAACTCGGTTAAGCCTTGGACGACCGAGAGGACAATCACTTGAGCCCATGTCATTGACTCTGCTAACTGAGAGGCGGCAATCATGTTGGAAAACCTTACCCGTGCGGAGAAAAATCCCCACATGCGTACAGCATTGATAAGGTTGACCTCCGTGAGAACAAAACGAAAAGTCGCCTTAATGCTGCCCATTATGGCCGTAGCTTTGGCTGTTGCGGCGTGTACCCCCGATGTCGTTGACCCAAATGACGCCATAAGTATGGGTAGCGCTCAACCAGTTGCGTCACCCCCTTCGGCACATCCTGACGGCCAGTTGCTTCAATTTGACACCATCGTCGATGTGGATCAAACGAACGACTTGATTGGTGTGCGCACCCCGGATGCGCTTTACGTTGGGACCAGCGCACAATTCGAAGAAAACCGAGTTGAAGAGTTCAAGTTGGAGGATGCTTGCGGTGAGGTCTCGGCAAACGCTGGTCAGTTTGCGGTAGGGTGCGGAGATTTCATTGCCATCATTAACAGAGAGGGGCTTCAAAAAGTTGCTACCGACCACCCGGTGACTGTGGCAACTGTCGCCTCGGACGGCAGTGTTTTAGCCGGAAGCGACAGTGCGAAATCAGTGTGGTTGTACAGCAACGGTGAGCTCAAAAAGGAGTTTTCTGTCGCGCGCGAAACTGACCAGCTGCAGGCTGTTCCGGTAGATGGTGGTGCCGATTCCGTGGTGCGCGTGAACACATTTGACACCACCATTCAGGACCTTGATTGGGGCACTGGACGTCAGGGGGCAACGTTGCGCGCTGGGCTTGGCGTCGGCAAGGTTGCTGCCGGAGAGCACGGTCTGGTGCTCGCTGCGGATGCGACGGGTAACCAGCTACTCGTGTACACCACCAATGAAGTCATTCGTCTCCAGCAGAGTGTGCCGGTGCCCTCCGGAGCGTGGGACGTCGCGTGGGATAGCGCTAATAAGCTCGCGTGGGTGACTTCAACCGAAAGGAACCTGGCGACTGCCTATGACATTTCCCACGGCGTCCCCGTTGAACGTGCTCAGGTCAGTACAGTTCCAGATGCACAAAGTATTGCAGCGCTCTCTGACGGAACACTCATTATCGGATCTGCGTCAGGTAGTGGCCTGCAAATAGTTTCCACTGAAAGCATTGAGGCCAAATAGAAATGAATCAACGCAATTTATACGACACGGTATATGGGCTCGCACTTCGGGGAATGTTTACAATTCCGCCTGAGCGCATCCACGACATCATCATGGGCGGGCTGAAAACCCTACAACGCCTAACTCCCCTCACCCGAGCTATGACTCGTGTCGTACGTGTCGACGGCCCGCTTCTCGAGCAGACGTTGTTCGGCGTGCGTTTCCCCGCCCCGGTGGGTCTCGCTGCAGGATTCGATAAGAACGCGGAAGCTCCGGACACGTGGTCGGCGATCGGTTTCGGTTATGCGGAATTAGGAACTGTGACCCCGAAGGCGCAGCCCGGAAACGAACGTCCACGGCTCTATCGCTTGCCGAAGGACAAAGCGATCCTCAACCGAATGGGCTTCAACAACGATGGCGCGCTGAGCATTGCAGAGCGTCTCCGAGCCCGGAAGACTCCTGAGATCGTTGGAATCAACATCGGGAAAAATAAGCTCTCCGAGGACGCGGTTGGCGACTACCGAGCTACCGCGACTGTGCTCGGCCCTCTGGCGGACTACCTCGTGGTCAATGTTTCTTCCCCAAACACCCCTGGGCTTCGCAACCTTCAGTCAGTTGAATCGTTGAGGCCAATCCTTGACGTGGTTACTACGGCAACTACGACGCCTGTGCTGGTAAAAATTGCTCCTGATCTCAGCGACGAGGATATCGATGCAGTTGCAGATCTGGCCGTCGAAATGAACCTTGCCGGCATCGTGGCGACCAATACGACCATCTCCCGCGAAGGCCTTCGAACCGATGCTGCCGAAGTGGAAGCCATGGGGGCGGGTGGTATTTCCGGCGCGCCGCTCAACAGCCGCGCGCTGGAGGTTTTGCGGCGTCTCCATGCGCGAGTCAGCGACCAACTCGTACTGGTCAGTTCCGGTGGCATTTCGACACCAGAGCAGGCATGGGAGCGTATTACATCCGGCGCAAGCCTTCTCCAGGGGTATACGCCGTTTATTTACGGTGGTCCGGGGTGGATCTACCGAATTCACAAGGACTTACAGAAGCAACTTAAAGCCCATGGACTTTCCAATATTACAGATGCTGTTGGCTCCGAACTCCCCTGGATCGCCTTGAACTCCGACTAGCTTGGTGGCCTACGTTTGGGCACTTGTACTGGCGATTTGCATCTTGAATCAACGTCACTCTATAGTAGTGCAAGTGCCCAGCCGAGAGGTTGAAAGCAAAACACCCAGCCCGGGTGGCGGAATGGCAGACGCGCTAGCTTGAGGTGCTAGTGTCCTATTAACGGACGTGGGGGTTCAAGTCCCCCTCCGGGCACAATGACCGGCTTCCTCCAGGAAGCCGGTTTTTTGTTTAGGCCGCACTTAAAGACGAAGGGCAAACGGATGCGCCAACAGTCACCACTACGCGTGATGGTCATTTTGGTACTTCTCGCAATTGCACTGTGGGTGTGGCGCTTCTTTGAAATACCTTCGCTGTCGACGTTTCGCGAGTGGGCTGATAGTACGGGAGCCTGGTTCCCAGTCGTTTTTTGGCTGCTCTACGTACTCATCACGCAGTTCCCGATCCCCCGTACGTTGCTCACCATTTCCTCCGGTGTTCTGTTCGGCGGTTGGTTCGGGATTCTGCTCGCTATTACCGCAACGACGGCCTCAGCAGGTCTTTCGCTAACTGTTGTGCGGTTTCTTTTACGTGACTGGGTTGAGAGCAATATTTCTCACCCCAAGCTTCACATGATTAATGAGCGGTTGGAACAGCGCGGTTGGCTGGCTGTAATGAGCCTGCGACTCATCCCCGGTATCCCTTTCTCGGTCATGAACTACGCTTCAGCGCTAAGTCGAGTCCGGCTTTTGCCGTTCATGGGGGCAACGCTCATCGGCTCGGCTCCTAACACGATTCTCGTTGCATTGTTCGGAGACACGTTGAGCGGAGATGCAAACCCAGTGCTTCTCGGCGCCGTGTTTGCACTGTCTGTTCTTGGCGTGACAGGACTGATTATCGACGCGCGCCACCCGGCGAAGCCGCGTCGAATAGAAGAGTAAAGGCTCGAGCGTGTACTTTCTTGAAGCACGCTAGTATGTACGCATGATTGCTGTGCATGCACGTTACCGTGGTCGCGAAAAAGGTCGCGCCGCGTTCGTCGAGTCCTCGGCTCACGCGCTCTCGACGCTTCCGGGTGTTTCGCCGTTCGAAGTCATTGGCGTTGAGGATATCCGCGCAACAGTGGATGGGCCGGAGACAGCACTTAACCTCATTATGGCGCTGCTGTCAGATGGTAATTGGGCTGTCGGCCTGGGAATCACGCGCAGGCGACGAGCAGAGTTTGCCGCCACTGAGGCTGTCGGCACACGTGCAGCGCAAGTGAAAGTTATCACGGATGCTCATGCGCCTGATACCGAGGCAGAAGATATCTCAGCGACGTTTGCCCTGCTGGCGCACATTCTGCATAAGCGAACGTTTGAAGGCCGCGAAGCCACATCGCTCGTGCGCTCTGGGCTCAACCAAAATGAAGCCGCAGCGCAACTAGGCATTTCTAAACAGGCAATGAGCCAGCGCCTGCAGGCCGCCGGGTGGCAGGCCGAGCAGGCTGGCTGGAAACTCGCGCTACACCTTATGCGTCGGGCGAGTCATTAGATTCAATTGCCCGGTGTTCGCCCTTTTGGGCAACTTGCGGCGTTTCGGTCGGGGTAGAGCCTTCGTCGAATGCGCTTGTCGGATCCGGGTCGTCGACGTGCTTGTTCGCGACGGCACGCGCCTCTGCAAGTGCCCGAGCAAGTTCAGGATCAGTGGAGGTATCAAACCACTGGTCCGTGCTGTCGTCTTCGCCGGCCATAGCGCGCGTTTGTGAATCTGCACGCTGGGGTTCGTAGCGGAACACTCCGTCGCTGTCCTTGCCAGCAAACGCCTTGGCGAACTGCTCCAAAGAATCGCCAAAGCTGTTCGGAATCATCCACATCGTTGATGCTTCATTGGCCGCGATCTTAGGCAGCTTCTCCAGGTACTGGTACGCAAGCATCTCCGGCGTCACCTCTGAGGACTTGATCGCCGCGTTGACTTTCTGAATGGCTCGCGCTTCACCTTGCGACTCAAGATATTTCGCCGCACGCTCGCCTTCCGCGCGTAGAATCATCGCCTGGCGCTCAGCTTCAGCCGCGAGAATAGCGGCGTGCTTCTCGCCTTCAGCAGAGAGGATTCGCGCCTGCTTCTCACCTTCGGCAGTTTTGATGTCCGACTCGCGCTTACCTTCAGCGGTAAGAATCATGGCGCGCTTTTCGCGGTCGGCTTTCATCTGCATTTCCATCGATTGCTGAATCGATGGTGGCGGATCAATCGCTTTCAGCTCAACGCGGCTAATACGCAGTCCCCACTTGGCGGTAGCAGCGTCAAGCTCACCCCTCAGGCGCCTGTTAATAGTTTCTCTCGAGGTCAGCGTTTCCTCAAGTGTCATCCCGCCGACGACATCACGCAACGTCGCGACGGATATTTGCTCAACACCTACCAAATAATTATCGACGCCGTAAATAGCCTTTGCCGGATCGTTAATCTGAAACGTCACCACAATATCAATTGCGACGGTGAGGTTGTCCTGCGTAATTACTGCCTGCGGAGGAAACGAAACGACCCTCTCGCGCGTATCAACGCGCGCTCTAACACGATCAATAAACGGCACCAGTAGTGTTAGCCCACCGGAAACGGTCCGTGTATAGGACCCCAGACGTTCAATAACTGCTGACTCACCTTGCGGGATTAGCTTCACAGATGCGAGCAGCACCGCGATTACCAAGATGAGCAGCAGCCCCAGTATTACCAAGGCCATTATGGCGACTCCTTCCATACGACAGCGATTGGACCGTCAATATCTGAAACGATGACTGTGGAACCAGACTTAATGGTGTGGCTTGGATCAATTGCTCTCGCGGACCAAAGCGATCCGTCCAGTTGAATCTGACCGCTGCTCGGCGTGATCTCCTCAACCACTTGTGCACTCGCGCCAATGAGTGATTGGCCAAGCTCCCCCACCGCAGATGGGCGGCGCAAGCGCCTGTGCAAGTAAGGCCGGAGGAGGAACCAGAAACCGGCCGAAGCAACTACAAACGCCCCGATTTCAACCCCCAAAGGCACCCCGGCAAGCGCAATAGCAGACGTAGTAAGCGCCCCTGCTGCAATCATGAGGAACGTGAACTCCCCTACGGCGAGTTCAGCAACTGCGAATGCTACGGCAATGCCTAGCCAAATAAGACTACCCACGGCTTCACTATACAAAAACGATTCGGTCAGCAGTCGGATTTCTTAAGCTGCGGATTGGTGACAAAATCCACGAGTCGCTCAACTGCGCCGATAAGGGTGGAATCAAGATCTCGGTATGTCTCGACAGCATCGTAGACACGCCGCCAGCCATCCTTCGGGCTGCCCCACCCGGCACGTTGGCAAACCCCTGTCTTCCAATCCTCTCCGTAAGGCACCTTTGGCCAGTTCTTCAACCCAACTCGTTCCGGCTTTACGGCTTCCCAAATGTCGATGTATGGGTGGCCTGTGACAAGTACGTGTGGGCCTACCCCCTCGACGAGGCGGGACTCTTTTGTGCCGTCGATGAGGTGGTCAGCAAGCACACCGATGCGTCGCCCCGGTCCCGGGTGGAACTCCTCCAGCCTGTCGCTCAAGTTGTCAAGCCCCTCAAGATACTCAACGACGACACCTTCGACTTTGAGGTCGTGCCCCCATACCTTCTGTACGATAGCGGCGTCGTGAATACCTTCCACCCAAATTCGGCTTGGCTGCGCAACTTTCGCTTTCGCGTTAACTACTTTTCGTGAACCGGAGTTTGAGCGGGTGCTCGATTCCTGCTGCGGAGCGACATAGCGGTGTAAGGAGACTCGCTGTCCCTCTACTTCGAAGGCTCCGGGAAGCATCTTAAAAAGGCGTTGTTGTCCGTGCCTGTCCTCGAGACGAACGAAATCACCGTCGTATGTACGCTCAAAACCAACTACGGCTCCCACGAATTCGTCGCCCACAATCTCGACGATGATGCCTGGCTCTGCGGGGATGCTGGGATACTTGGGCTTCTTGTTGCGCGAATGCCCTTGGAAAATATCTCCGCTGTAACGATTATCCGGTGTCATAGTGGCACTAGTCTATCGGTTACCATCAGACGAATGAATCTTCGCGCGCATGTTTACTCGCCACTGCAAAACACTGCGGTGTGGATCGCAGCGTGGTTGTATCACGTGACGTCGACAGACGAAACGCTCGCAGCACTTGACGAGCTCGGTGGAGGCCACCATTATGGCACCGGTGGGGGCGTAGAATTGCTCACCGAAATTCGCAGGGTAGCTAATCTTGAGTCCCGCGAGCCGGTCGTGCGGCTAGTCCTAGGTGGAGCGGGCGACACTCCTGCTCTGTGGGCTCATACAGCAGCGGCGGAAGCAATGACGGATGCAGGAGCCTTGATCATCATCGGGGCAGAAGGGCTCTATCACATTCTCATTCCGAGCTTCGAAACAGACGGCGTGCACTGGCGTTGGTTCGAGGATTATCGACGCCCACCCGAACCAGACTGGCTATCTCCTGGTGAGGCCGACCAAATGCTGAGAAGCGCAACAGATCAAGCTGCGATGATGATTGAGGCCGTCGCCCAGCCCAACGAAACGCTGTCCTCACCCCGACTGACGGTCGGCCATATCACCGATTTCTATGACACCCCAGGATTGCCAATTGCCACCACGCCAAGGGCAGCTCAGATTTTTGCGCGCGCGGATAGAGTCTCGGCGATCGTTGAGACGGTGACAGATCGGCTGGGAGATCACTCTTTTGATCAGCACTTGCTCGTATTGGGAAGGAGCATCCGAAGAGCGCGAACAGCAGGCGTTGCGGAAGCCGTTCGCGATTTTCGGGCTACTCGGTAACGCGCGGACGAATCGGAGCGCAGCAATCAGTGTGGCAAGGAACACCATTTTCGGTGCAGCCCTGCACCGAAATCGTGGACAGCGTAGGAGGCGTCGTGCCGCGGCTAATGCATTCTGCAATGTCAACGATCATCGATGCGAACCGCGGCTCGAGACCGATAGTCGGGACCCTGGTGAATTCAACGCCGAGCTTGTCGCACTCAGCCTTCAATTCGGTATCGAGATCCCACACAACCTCCATATGGTCAGTCAAGAACCCGATCGGCACGCAAACGATGTGAGTGACTCCCTGTTGATGGAGCTCCTTGACGCGGTCGATAATATCGGGCTCTAGCCACGGAGTCTGCGGGTTGCCGGAACGCGATTGCCAAACGTTTTCGTAAGTCTCTACTCCTGCATGCTCTGCGACGAGGCGCGAAGCCTCAAGGACCTGTCGCGAGTAAAGATGTGCGTCCTCGTGGCCGCCAGCGGCGGCATCTGCAGCTGTGGGAATTGAGTGCGCCGAGAAGAGGGTCCGGGTCGTTCGCAAAGCCTTGTCATCAAGTGACTCCATTGCTTGCTTCAACGAATCACCCATGAGCCGGACAAACGTTGGGTGCCCGTAGAACTGCCACAGTTTTGTGAAATGCAGCTCAGGGTGTGCCTGGTGCAACCGAGCAATATCCTCATCATACTGACGGCAAGCGGAGTAACCGCCCCAAGCGCTCGTAGCGAAAACGAGGATGTTCCGATGCCCAGCTTCTGAGATTTCGCGTGCGGTATCTTCTGCGAAAGGATGCCAATTCCGATTTCCGAAATAGACCGGAAGATTATGCCCCCGCCTACTCAGCTCGGCACGAAGCTGCTCGATGATTTCTAGATTTTGGCCATTAATTGGGCTCACTCCACCGAAGTGGAAATAGTGCTCACCAACTACTTTCAACCGCTCTTTCGGGATGCCCCTGCCGCGTGTGACATTTTCGAGGAATGGAATTACTTCGTCCTCCCCTTCTGGTCCACCGAAAGAGAGCACGAGCAACGCATCGAAATTTTTGAATGCCATGGGGAATGATTCTAATGAACTAAAGCAGACGGACTGCATTCGCTGACATACCAGACCAACGAACTGGAGCAATCTGAACATTCTGGCCAGCTTGGGGAGCCTCGATCATCATGCCGTCGCCGAGGTAAATTGCCACGTGCTGACTGCCGCCAGGGCCCCAGAACAAGAGATCGCCACGTTGTGCTTCACTCGGCGCAACTGGAGTTCCTCGCTGGTACTGGTAGCCCGTGTAGTGCGGCAGCGAAATTCCTACGCCAGCAAAGGCGTAGAGTACAAGCCCAGAGCAATCGAATCCAGACATGCTCCCGCCATTCACACCCACGGTTGGACCATTCGCGTCACCACCGCCCCAAACATACGGCGTACCGATCATCGCTTCGGCACGTGCGATTACTGTCTCTACAGACGAGGAATTTGCCGACGGTGCTAAGGCAGACCGAACTTCATTCGTAATCGACTCGAAAGTGCCAACTGCAGGAACGACCTGCGACAGATCGGAAGTAGCAGAGTCAGGCTGACCAGCGGAGGAATCAGCAGCCAGAACACTATTTAGCCCCTGTGCGAAAGCAGCAATGACGTCACTTGTGCTCGAGCCTCCATAGGGGTTCGCTGTTTCGCTGTGATCAGGCTGAGAGGAACCAACGAGGGCTTCAGAAGCGACGATGGTTGCCGCTTGGGTCAGCAAGTCAGTGACATCGCTCCCCTCGGAGTACTCGAGCCGCGGCGTATCTGCCTGGTTGGAGACCTCCACATATCCACCCGTACGCTGCGCCGTATTCACGGCTTGTACTAGTGCTTGTTCATTTGGAACCTCAGCTCCGGGGGCAATTTCGTTCATTCGTTCTTCGACGGCGTCAAGAAGCTCAGGCGAAACCTCATACGTTTCAGCTGGAGTCTCCTGAACCTCAGCTGACTGCGGCGCAGGGCTATTTGAGATGCCACGTTCCTGCGCGACGTCGCTCTCGATGCTGTTCAACTCCGCAGATGCAGCCTCGCGCTGCTCAATGACATCGTCTAGTTGTGAAGACAGAGAGGCAAGCTCATCACGCGTAGCGGATTCTGCGGCCGCAGCTTCGTCCGCAGCCTGCTGCGCAACTTCACTGGCCTGGCGCTGCAGAGATTCATCGTTCGCAGCCTCGAGGCGTGCTTGCTCAACTTCGGCGAGCTTTTGCTGTTTTTCCTCGCTTCGTTGACGGAGAAAGAGTGAACGGTCAAGTACATCCTTTTGCGATTGCTCTCCACCGAGTGCCTGAATCGGGCTTCCACCAGCGGAGTTGCGATACTGCGACCGAGTCACTGCGGATAGCTCAGCACGAGCTTTCTCAACTGCCGCCTGCGATTCCTCCAGACGACGCTTCGCCTCCTCAGCACCGCGGCGTGCCTGCTCAGAACGAGACTGAGCATCATGGAGGTCTACAAAAGCACGATTTGCCGCTTCCCGTAGTTGACCAATTTTCAGGTCTAGTTCGGCGATCTCAGCTTGCGATGCTGAAAGCTTGGCTACTAGAGCAGACGCAGTTGACTGCGCTGCGGGAGCAGCAACAGCAGGGCCCACAGGAGAGCTCAATGAAAAAGCCAACGCGAAACTGGTTGAACAAGCAAGGGTGCTGGACCAAACCTGGCGAGCACGCGTTCGCGTGCTCTTCGACGGGGTAACCACGAAGGTGCTCCTCACGCCGCACCCAACATCAACTCATGCAAAGTCTCACGCCGGGAAAGCAAGCGAGTGACTAGCTCGCTGTCAGGCAAACCCGACCTGTGAAGACTCCGCGTGCTGAGACGAGTACGGCTCTGTTAAATCGACTACTGAAAACAGCCTCACGGTTGTGTACGACGCAAACATAGACGTGGTTTGACTGGACCACACGTGTCAAAAGTCAGTGCAACTTCCTTGACTAGAGGAAAGCTCTGGCACGTTTGCAACACACCTCAGCTCATGAGGCAACAAACAAACCATACGACACTTAACTGATTTGTTACACAAACTTTATCTTCAGTAACAGAAGTTAAGGATTTTCACTTGACGACGAGAGCTCTAACCTCGGATTATGTGGGCACAAAAGTAGCAGTGTGATTATTGTCACTTAAAAGTCGCCAATCGAAACGTCAAGGCTCTACGCCTGACGCCAATTCTGGATAGCGGTGGCTCCACACGTGACGATGAGGACTACTGCAACCGCAATCAATACCGAAATCCAATCAAGCTGCCTAGAGGATGCCTCTTGCAGAAACTGCGCCACCCCATCTTCGTAGCTTGAGGCCCGTACAGAGGCGAGCTGGCCAGCCTCGATTGAGGAACGTGGAAACTTTTCTGATGTAGCAATGGCGACATCGGGCGTTCGGATATAGATAGTTTCGATTCCGGTGGCAAGATTGAGGTCTTGCGCCAGATCTCTTAACTCAGGAATGCGGGGAGGCGTCGAGTCGAGAAAAACGAGCCCCACATTAAGGCCAGAATGATCATGCGCGCTCGACAAGGTGGAAGATAGTGACTGTTCCAGGCTGCCGGTGCCTTCATTGGCAGTCTCGAATGCGATACCGTCAATATTGAGCTGATCTACAAGGCTATCGAATCGTGGATCTGGATTTTGGTATTGCATGTCGCGGCTACATTCCTCTGTGGTCGATGGGCCCCTCATTCTATCCTGTATGGCGATAATCACCTTGTACTCCCCCGTACAGTTCGCCTTAACTGCGGAGATTGTTGGGTTGTGCCCCAAATGGGGGGTTTAGCTCCATTTTTTCTCAAATCTTCCCTGTTGGACAACAAACATTACATCCGTACTGTTATCATTGCTACGCATAGGCGGTTAATCGCATATCTTTGAGGTTGACCGTTTGGACCTTGTTCCAATTTATCTGGTTTACGACGAGAAACGGAGCTTACTGTGACCGAAAGCAAGAACTCCTTTAACGCCAAGAAGTCGCTTCAGGTCGGCGAGAAGTCTTATGACTACTTCGCACTTGATGCGGTTGAAGGCATGGAGAAACTTCCATACTCCCTCAAGGTTCTTGGTGAAAACCTCCTCCGCACTGAGGACGGCAAGAACGTGACCAAGAAACACATCGAGGCTATCGCGAACTGGGATCCAGATGCCGAGCCATCTGTAGAAATTCAGTTCACCCCTGCCCGCGTCCTTATGCAGGACTTTACTGGTGTTCCTTGTGTCGTGGACCTGGCCACCATGCGTGAGGCAGTTTCCACACTCGGCGGTGATCCTGATCAGGTCAACCCGCTGAACCCAGCCGAGATGGTCATCGACCACTCTGTGATCATCGAGGCGTTCGGTTCCACCAACGCTCTCGACAAGAACGTCGCAATCGAGTACCAACGCAACGAGGAGCGCTACCAGTTCCTGCGTTGGGGCGCTGAGAACTTCTCGAACTTCCGCGTTGTGCCACCGGGGACCGGTATCGTTCACCAGGTCAACATTGAGTACCTCTCCCGTGTTGTATTCGATAACGATGGCGTTGCATACCCAGACACCTGTATTGGTACCGACTCCCACACCACCATGGAAAATGGCCTTGGCATCCTGGGCTGGGGCGTTGGCGGTATTGAGGCTGAGGCTGCAATGCTTGGCCAGCCAGTTTCGATGTTGATCCCACGCGTTGTCGGATTCAAGCTCACCGGTGAGATTCCTGCCGGCGTCACCGCTACCGATGTTGTGTTGACGATTACCGAGATGCTGCGCGAGCACGGCGTGGTTCAGAAGTTCGTCGAGTTCTACGGCAATGGTGTAAAGCAGATCCCGCTTGCAAACCGTGCGACGATCGGCAACATGTCGCCTGAGTTCGGCTCCACCTGTGCGATCTTCCCAATCGATGAAGAGACCATCAACTACCTGCACCTTACCGGTCGTTCCCAGGAGGACATCGACCGTGTGGAGGCATACGCGAAGGCTCAGGGCATGTGGCTTGAGCAGGACGCTCCAGAGGCGAAGTACTCCGAATACTTGGAGCTTGATCTCTCAACGGTCGTTCCGTCAATCGCTGGCCCGAAGCGTCCGCAGGACCGCATCCTCCTGTCCGAATCCAAGGACACCTTCCGTAAGCAGCTGCCGGACTACAACGATGCTGGCAACGAGACCTTTGAGCCAGTTCGTGCGGCGAAGGTTGAGACAGTTGACTTCAATCAGTCCTGGCCTGCAAATGGAGAATCTGCAGCAGTCGGCACAGAGGGTCGTGCTTCGAAGCCCGTTATCGTTGAGTCGCCGCAGGGTGGCGAGTACACCCTGGATCACGGCATGGTTGCGATTGCAGCTATTACTTCCTGCACCAACACTTCCAACCCATCGGTCATGGTTGGCGCTGCTCTGCTCGCACGCAAGGCTGCGGAAAAGGGTCTGAAGGCGAAGCCATGGGTTAAGACAATCATGGCACCGGGTTCCCAGGTTGTCGACGGCTACTACGAACGCGCCGATCTCTGGAAGGACCTCGAGGCTGTGGGCTTCTACCTCACCGGCTTCGGCTGTGCATCCTGCATCGGTAACTCTGGTCCTCTGCCAACAGAGGTCTCCGACGCTATCAACGAATACGACCTGACCGCGACCGCAGTCCTGTCTGGTAACCGTAACTTCGAGGGCCGCATTTCTCCTGACGTCAAGATGAACTACTTGGCTTCGCCTCTGCTCGTCATCGCCTACTCCATCGCTGGCACGATGGACTTCGATTTCGAGACTCAGCCACTTGGCCAGGACCAGGATGGCAACGACGTCTTCCTGAAGGATGTATGGCCATCAACTGAGGAGATTGAATCCACCATTGCTGGCACAATTTCCCGTGAGATGTACGAGGCTGACTACGCCGACGTCTTCAAGGGCGACAAGCAGTGGCAGGATCTGGATATCCCAACTGGCAAGACATTCGAGTGGAACGACGATTCCACGTACATCCGCAAGGCCCCGTACTTTGACGGAATGCCGGCTGAGCCAAACGATGTTTCGGACATCGATGGTGCTCGCGTCCTTGCTAAGTTGGGTGACTCTGTAACGACGGACCACATCTCCCCTGCTTCGTCCATCAAGCCAGGTACGCCGGCAGCAAACTACCTCGATGCAAACGGCGTCAAGCGCCAGGACTACAACTCCTTCGGCTCACGTCGTGGTAACCACGAGGTCATGGTTCGCGGTACCTTTGCCAACATCCGTCTCCGCAACGAGCTTGTTGAAGACGCTGGTGGCTACACTCGCGACTTCACCCAGGAAGGTGCACCGCAGGCATTCATCTACGATGCTGCACAGAACTACCAGGCCGCTGGTATTCCGCTTGTCGTCCTGGCAGGCAAGGAATACGGCACTGGTTCTTCCCGCGACTGGGCTGCAAAGGGCACGAAGCTGCTCGGCGTCCGCGCTGTCATCGCTGAGTCCTTCGAGCGTATTCACCGTTCGAACCTCATCGGCATGGGCGTGCTTCCACTGCAGTTCCCAGAAGGAAAGTCTCACGCATCGCTCGGGCTCGACGGCACAGAGACGATCTCCATTAGCGGCATCACAGCGTTCAATGAGAACGGAACGATCCCTGAGACCGTCCGTGTATCCGCAACGAAGGATTCCGGCGAGACCGTAGAATTCGACGCTGTAGTCCGCGTAGATACACCAGGTGAGGCTGAGTACTACCGTCACGGCGGTATTTTGCAGTACGTTCTTCGCCAGATGGTCAAGAACTAACACCGTAGTTACGTAACACGCTTGAGGGGTCTCCGCGGTATGTGGTGACCCCTTAAGTCTTTCTTTTTCTCCAATGCAATTATTAAGTAGCTCGAAAGGTTGGGCGCCTGACTATGCCGATCATTAGTGATGCAGAGCTCGCGCGGCGTCGCAAAGAAATCTTGGATGCGTCGAGAGCATGCTTCGCCAAGTATGGGTTTGAAGGAGCTACCGTAGCTCGTTTGGAAAAGGCCACTGGCAAAACGCGTGGTGCTATTTTTCATCACTTCGTAGACAAGGAAACGTTGTTTCTCGCCATCGCCAGCGAGGACGCTGAACGCCAAGCTGAGGTAGTTAGCCGACAGGGGCTCGTAGAAGTTATGCACGACCTCTTGCAACATCCGGAAGAAAATGACTGGTTCGTGACGCGTTCTGAGATTGTTCGAAAGCTCCGCACAGATCCTGCATTTGAAGCTCGGTGGAGGAAGCACCAGGAAGTACTTGATGAGGCTGTGCGGAAACGGCTGGAATCGAATACGGCGATGCGGCAAGATGTGCCAATTGAAGTAATGCAGACCTATCTAGAGACAGTTCTGGAAGGGTTCATAATCAAATTGGCCGCAGGTGAGCCACCAGAGCAGCTGGAAGCAATGCTAGACGTTGTCGAGCAGTCTGTTCGATCTTCGGTTTCTAGCTAGCTACCGGGCGATATAGACTGTTCGTCATGTCTAAGTTGCTTATGGTGTCGCTGCGAAATGGTGAGATCGGTGCTGACGTTGCTCACGCCGAGTACAACGACGTACTCAAAGCGACGAAGATGGATCAGACAGCTATAGAGCTCTGTCATATCTCTGACGAGCACGCCCAGCTGAAGTCACTGGATTCAGTTGAAGGCGTGATCGTTGGAGGTTGTTCTTTAAACGTTTCAGATGCACATACCTCAGCGTGGGCGCAGCATGTAGATGCTGTGCTCACTGAGGTTGTGGAATCTGGAAAACCCGTGTTCTTCGTTTGTTTCGGAACGAGCTGGCTGGTGCACTACCTCGGAGGAAACATCGTTCACACGCATCCAGAGGACTCTGGCCCGACACAGGTTTCGCTTTCAGACGCCGGTAAACGTGACGTACTGCTTCAGGGGTTCCCAGGGAACTTCACAGCGCTGACCGGACATACCGAGAATCCTGACGAGTCCACCCTCCCGCCCTCACTTGAGATATTGGCAGTTGGGAATAGTTGTCCGGTTCAGATGATTCGGTACGGTGATCATGTTTGGGCGACGCAATTTCATGCGGAGATGGATGCCAAAGCAATGCAGACTCGTATGGACTTCTTCGCTAACTATGGGTACTTCTCTCCGGAAGACTACGACAAGATCGTAAAGGGGCTGCCTCTTCACGATGTTTCGTGGGCAAACAGAATCTTACAATCATTTACGCAATACTGCGTGGGTTGAGTAGAAACAACTTGTTTCTGGTAGCTAGAATTCCTACTTATGCATGCAATCATCACAACCACAGGTAAAGACCGTGTAGGCATCATCGCAGGAGTTGCGATCGCCGCGGCTGAGGTAAACCTCAATATCGTAGATGTTTCCCAAACTCTCATGGATGACTTCTTCACCATGATCATGCGTGTGGAACTTCCCGAAGGCGATGTAAACATGGAATTACTGCAAACTCACCTTTCAGCAGCTGGTGAATCTTTGGGGGTCATTGTTCGGATCCAGTCCGAGGACCTTTTCACCGCCATGAACGAAATCTAGGGAGGGGTTGCTGTGGCTGTTGATTTTGATTTCAAGTCCCAACACATTCTTGACGTCATCAAGATGATTGAGGACTACCGGCTGGACATTCGTACTGTAACAATGGGAATCTCACTCATCGGTTGTACACGTCCCACTATGGATGCAACGTGCCAGGCGGTCTACGACAGAGTGACGACGAAGGCAGCCCGTCTGGTAGAAGTTTGCCAGGACATTGAACGCGAGCTCGGTATTCCCATTGTGAACAAGCGAGTCTCCGTTTCTCCCATTGCTTTGGTCGCAGCTGGGGTGGACGGCAATCCGGTCGACATTGCAAAAGCGCTTGACAAAGCGGCGGGTGAGCTGGGAGTCAACTTCGTAGGTGGTTACTCGGCGCTCGTTGAAAAGGGGGCAACCACCTCTGATATGCGTCTCATCGAGTCCATTCCGGAGGCATTGACCGTCACGGAGAACGTGTGTGGCTCGGTGAACATCGCTACTTCCCGTGCTGGTATCAACATGGATGCTGTCGCGAAGATGGGGCGCGTCGTGAAAGAGGCAGCGGAGCTGACCAAAGACCGTTCTTCGATTGCGTGCGCAAAGCTTGTTGTGTTCGCAAATGCTGTGGGTGATAACCCATTTATGGCCGGAGCGTTCCATGGCATTGAGGAGCCTGACGCGGTTGTTTCAGTTGGTGTATCAGGCCCTGGTGTCGTCGACAATGCGATCCAGCGGCTCGGAAAAGCCAGCTTGAACGAGGTAGCTGAAGAGATCAAGAAGGCTGCGTTCAAGATCACCCGCGCAGGCCAGCTGGTTGGCAACCTTGCTTCAGAACGTCTCGGAGTGCCATTTGGCATCGTCGATCTCTCCTTGGCGCCGACTGCTGAGGTTGGTGACTCCGTTGCGCATATCCTCGAGCACATGGGGCTAGAGCAGGTCGGCACGCACGGCACGACGGCTGCGCTCGCGCTTCTTAACGACGCCGTCAAAAAGGGCGGCATGATGGCATGCTCCCGTGTCGGAGGGCTTTCTGGATCCTTTATTCCGGTTTCGGAAGATAAGGGCATGATTGATGCGGTCCGCGCTGGATCCATCAGTATGGACAAGCTCGAAGCGATGACGTCGATCTGCTCTGTCGGGTTTGACATGATCGCCATTCCTGGCGACACCTCCGCGGAGACCATCGCGGGGATGATCGCTGATGAGGCTGCAATCGGCGTCATGAACCATAAGACCACCGCAGCGCGCCTCATCCCCGTCCCCGACACCAAGCCAGGTGACGAGGTAAACTTCGGCGGCCTGCTCGGCTACGCGCCGGTCATCCCGGTCAATACGAAGAGCAGCGCGGAGATGATCCAGCGCGGCGGCTTCATTCCGGCACCTGTGCACGGGTTTAGGAACTAGGCGTGCTTTCCTTGACCCTCACATTGTGTGAGGGTTTAGGTTTGAAGGCGTGAAGATTTCAGATGTTGCCGTGGCCGCAGGTTGCTCCGTACGTTCAGTGCGCCACCTGCACCAAAGCGGAGCCGTAGCAGAGCCCGCTCGCACGAGTAGCAACTACCGGGAGTACACGATCAGCGACCTCGCTGCTGTGGTCCGGGCTCGTGCGCTTATCGACGCCGGCGTGCCCATCGCCGACGTCGCAGCAAAAGACACAGCGCTTGTGGTCGAGCATGCTCTAGACCAGCTGGATAGCCGCATTGCCCACCTGCAGCAGCAGCGAAAAAGGCTGGCCAGGCTTGCGTCCAATCCTTCTGGCGCGCCGGAGGATATCCGCCAAGCACTGGGTGGAGTATTCACCGACCCGCAGGCGCTCCAGCGCGAGCTGGACGCGTGGGATCTCATGGCGCTGACCGGGGTTACCACTGCCGCCACGTGGGACCAGCTACGTACAAACCTCAACGATCCGGAGTGCGTCAAGGCAGCCCGCGCCGCCGAGAAACTCTGGGACGACCTGGGGGAAATGCGGCCGCGGGACAGCAACGTAGCCGAAACCGCCGCGCGCTTTCGCGAGCTCCTCCCCCACGGGCTGCTCCGGGGCGTTCTCTCTACCCTCCAGCCTGGTGACGTACCACTCGGTGTACACGATGTGCCGACCCGTGGCGCGCAACGAGTCGTGCTGCAGGCGTTGGCGGAGGGCTTCGATGGATAAGGTCCTCTCACTGTGGAAGAGGCATCCAGGCTTCCGTCTTGCACGCTACGAGCTCGAACTGTACCTCGATTTACTGCGGTGGATTCGCGGCCACCGGCTCGTGCCAGAGGATGCGGAGGTCCTCCCCCACCCGCCAGGGCGATTGCAGATGCTCGTGAGCGTGGTTTCGGTCTTGTGCATTGAGATGGTGGTGGTTCACCTGCTCCTACCCGAAAGCACGGTGCGGTTAATTGCGCTGCTGCTGTCCATCTGGGGCGTTGTGTACGTCGCCTCGCTGATCGGCAGCGAACGCATTCGGCCGAGCTACGTTGCCGATGACGTAACAGTACTGCGCCGCGGCAAGCTAGTGTTTGCCGAAATCCCGTCCTCGCTCATCAAGCAAAAACACCACCAACGAACGTTTGCGTCCGAGGTGTCTATTGACGGCGAGACGCTCACTGTAGGCGGGGCAGGTGGCACCGACACGCTTCTAGATCTCAGCGAGGCGATCGACGTCGCCGGTGATCGCTACCCCTGGCAGCGACCCCGGATGCAACCAGTGACTCAAATCCGTTACTACGCCGGGGGTGCACGTGAATCTAGCGCTTCTTCCCGATAAGGAAGTAAGACACCCAGCCAAAGGTGTTTACCACGCCGATGATCGGCGTCCACAGCCACTTGGGGCCACGCAATTTGCTGTCTTCGGCCCTTGCGAGGTCGCGCAGCGCAACTGCTTTGCCGACTGTATCCATCGCCGCAAGCACTCCTACGATAGTTTTTTGGTCTGTTGACATGCTATTCCATGCGTCACGCAGGAACTTCAGGTTTTCGTTGTTGGCCATGTGGTCAGTCTACGCGTCGGTTAGAACAGTACGTTATTGCGCGGTGTGCCGATCACCACACCGTTGAGTCACACGCTAGTCAGGACAAGCGTAACCACAGTGCTTTCGGAGTCAGGCGGCGCCTCAATAAGCGAGCTGCCTGGTGTTATCACGTGCTCCAGCAGCCTCACTGATTGATTGTCGGCGATTCTTCGTCCATAAATATTTTGCGGCCGATCGAGGGCGCATTAGCGGTAATCTGGTAACTCGAATCTCCGTTTTAGTCCTCGATCTCGTAGCTGGTGGACAACAAGACCACTAACATTTTGCAGGTAGTTTTAAGCCAATTCGACGATCTCCATATACTCGTCGCTCCATAGATCTTCATCGCCTTCAGGCATGATAATCACTCGCTCAGGCTCAAGCGCTTCGACGGCTCCAGGGTCATGCGTGACAAGGACGACAGCGCCGGAATAGGTTTTCAGTGCATCCAACACCTGTTGTCGGGACTGCGGGTCCAAGTTGTTCGTCGGCTCGTCAAGAAGAAGGACATTCGCCCGTGAGGAAACAAGCGTTGCCAATGCCAGCCTCGTTTTCTCACCACCCGATAGCGTTCCGGCCGGTTGGTCTAGCTTGTCGCCCGAGAACATGAACGCGCCAAGCAGCCCGCGTAAATCTTGCTGCCCGGCATCAGGGCATGCCTCGATCGTGTTTTCCCACACCGTTTTGGCACCGTCGATGGTGTCATGCTCCTGCGCGAAGTAGCCGATGCGAAGTCCGTGACCGGTGACCAAACCGCCTTCCCCATCAGTACGTTCGACGCCAGCGAGTAGCTTCAACAGCGTAGTTTTGCCAGCACCGTTGGTGCCGAGTACTACGACGCGGGAGCCTTTGTCTACAGCCAGGTCAACGCCGGCAAACACCTCAAGAGAACCGTACATCTTGGTTAGTCCCTTGCCGTAGAGCGGGGTCTTCCCACAGGGGGCGGGCTCTGGGAACTTAATGGAGGCGAACTTATCCGCCACACGGATATCATCAAGTTCACCCATCATGCGCTCAGCGCGAGCAAGCATCTGTTTAGCAGCTGCAGCCTTCGTCGCCTTCGCTCCGAGTTTGGCCGCCTGTTTTTGCAGTGCGGAAGCTTTCTTTTCCGCATTAGCGCGTTCACGGCGGCGTCGTGCTTCATCGAGTGCCCTGGCATCCTGGTACTTCTTGAAGCCCATGTTGTAGACATCAGCCTCAGCGCGCACTGCATCAAGGAACCAAATCTTATTGCATACTGCCTCAAGCAACTCAACATCGTGCGAAATCATGATCAAGCCACCATCGTGCTTGCTCAAGAACGAACGCAGCCATGTAATAGAGTCCGCGTCGAGGTGGTTAGTGGGCTCGTCGAGAAGCAGTGTGGTTTGGGACTTTCCAGAACCCGCCCGAGAGGCGAAAAGGATCTGTGCCAACTCCACGCGACGGCGTTGACCACCGCTGAGGGTACTGAGCTGTTGGTCGAGCACTCGTGCTGGAAGCCCGAGGTTGTCACAAATCTGCGCAGCCTCTGCGTTCGCCTCGTAACCGCCTAGCGCGTGGTACTGCTCTTCGAGCCGGGAAAACTTCTCGATTGCTTTATCACGGGTCGCACCATCTGACTCTTCCATGATGGAACGCTGCCGATCCATCGAGCGTTGGATCTGATCAAGGCCTCGCGCCGAAAGAACGCGATCTCGGGCACTCTGCTCGATATTGCCTTCTTTGGAGTCTTGTGGCAGGTATCCGATCTCGCCAGTACGAGTAACCGTGCCCGCGTAGGGTTCTGTTTCTCCTGCGAGGATTCGCATCGTAGTGGTCTTCCCGGCACCATTTCGGCCGACGAGACCGATTCTGTCACCAGGTTGAACACGGAGATGCTGCCCAGGCGCTTCGAGAAGCGTCCGGGCTCCTACACGGACTTCGAGATCATTAGTAACAATCACAAAGGGTTACTCTACAAGGCCGCGTGAGTAGACGAAAACGTGGTCTAAACAGCGAAACCTAGTGCACGCAACTGCTCGCGCCCTTCTTCCGTAATCATCTGCGGTCCCCATGGTGGCATCCACACCCAATTGATGACGACTTCATCACACACAGTATTCGTCGTGATAGCGTGATCAGCTTGTTCTTCGATGACATCGGTAAGCGGGCAAGCCGGCGAAGTCAACGTCATGTTGACGACTGCTCGGTGGACATTATCGTTAGTTTCTACCCACACGTCATAGACAAGTCCAAGGTCAACAACATTGATACCCAACTCGGGGTCAATGACGTCGTGTAGGTACTCCTCTACTTCACCACAGATTTTGAGCTGTTCCTCGGTCTGTGCTGGCCGCTCGTCGCCATCGCCAAGGTTCGAAGTGTGATCGTTATCCACCATATTTTCGCCTTTCTATTTGTCTATCGCCTCGGACGTGGCGGCTTCAAATGCTTTCCAGCCCAACAACGCACACTTGACGCGAGCTGGGAACTTAGAAACACCTGCGAACGCAATGCCATCGCCGATGGCTTCCGGATCCCCTTCTTTGGTCCCGCGAGAGGTGATCATTTCCTCAAACGAGTGCAACTTTTCCATCGCATCCGCAACAGGTAGCCCCACCAGTTCTTCTGTCATCACACTGGTTGAGGCTTGGGAGATCGAGCAACCTTGAGCATCGTAAGAGACGTCTTCAACCGTCTTTCCGTCGGCAGACAGGTGCACACGCAGCGTCAGCTCATCACCGCAAGATGGGTTGACGTGGTGCACCTCCGCTTCGTACGGTTCGCGCAACCCCTTATGCCGTGGGTTCTTGTAATGGTCCAAGATTACTTCTTGGTACATCGACTCTAGGTTCATCGTCTAGGAATCCTCCTCGACTCCGAAGAAGCGGCGCGCTTCGCGAATGGCTTCAACCAAGGCGTCTACTTCCTCTTTGGTGTTGTACAGGTAGAAACTTGCTCGAGAGGTTGCCTGCACCTCGAGTTCTCTGTGAGCGGGCCACGCGCAGTGGTGGCCGGTGCGGATAGCGACACCGTGAGCATCAAGCACCTGTCCTAAATCATGCGGATGCACGCCATCGACGGTAAAAGCGATCGCACCGCCGCGCTGTTCAGCCACCGCAGGACCAGCGATAACTAATCCTGGAATCTCTTGCATTCTTTCCAGGGCATACTCCGTCAACATATGCTCGTGGCGTTGGACATTTTCCATTCCGATGGATTCCAAGAACTCGACGGCAGCACCAAGGCCAACGACCTGGCTTGTCATCTGCGTGCCAGCTTCGAACCGTTGGGGCGTCGGCGCATACGTCGAAGAGTCCATCTTGACGATCTCGATCATGGATCCACCTGTCAAAAATGGTGGAAGTTCCCTGAAGATCGACTTTCTCGCGTATACGGCGCCCACACCAGAAGGTCCACACATCTTATGCCCTGAGAACGCTGCAAAGTCGACGTCAAGCTCGTGAAAGTTAACAGGCATATGCGGAACAGATTGGCACGCATCAAGGACCGTGAGTGCTCCTACTGCGCGAGCACGCCTCACGATTTCATCGACGTCCGCTACTGCACCAGTTACGTTTGATTGGTGCGTGAACGCAACAACTTTTACAGTATCGTCGAGTTCCAAGCTGTCAAGGTCGATGCGTCCATCAGCAGTCATCGAGTACCACTTGAGCGTTGCTCCAGTGCGGCGGGCCAGTTCTTGCCAAGGCACGAGGTTCGCGTGGTGCTCCAGTTCAGTGACAACAATCGTGTCTCCGCGTTTGATCTGGTGCTTACCGGCACGATCATCACCAAGAACATATGCGACGAGGTTCAGAGCCTCAGTAGCGTTCTTCGTGAATGCAATCTCCTCCCCGTCAGCACCAACAAAGTTAGCGATACGCTCACGGGCAGTTTCATAAGCGTCTGTCGCCTCCTCAGCCAGTTGGTAGGAGCCACGATGGACTGGTGCAAATGTGTTCAGGACGAATTCTTGCTCAGCGTTCCACACAGACTGCGGACGCTGGGACGTAGCCCCGGAGTCCAAATAGACGAGGGGCTTCCCATCGCGCACGGTCCGACTCAGGATCGGGAACTCTGCGCGAATCGCGTCTGTGTTCAGTGTTCCATCGGAATGTAAGTATCCCATTAGATGAACTTTTCGTATCCCTCTGCCTCGAGAACATCAGCCAACGAGGCGTCGCCAGTCTGGATGACCTTGCCATCCGAGAAGATGTGAATGAAGTCAGGCTTCACATACTCCAGGATCCGCTTGTAGTGGGTGATCATTAGGACACCGCCGTTGGTTTCTTCCTGGTAGCGGTTGATCCCCTCGGATACGATTCGCAGCGCATCGACGTCAAGGCCGGAGTCTGTTTCGTCCATCACAGCAAACTTCGGCTTGAGCAACGACAACTGCATGACCTCATGTCGCTTCTTCTCACCGCCAGAAAAGCCTTCGTTGACCGAACGCTCAGTGAAGGAAGAGTCCATCTTCAACAAGTCGCGAGCATCATTGAGTTCACGAACCCAATCGCGAAGCTTCGGCGCTTCCCCACGAACAGCAGTCACAGCAGAGCGCATAAAGTTCGAAGAAGAGACGCCCGGCACCTCAACTGGGTACTGCATTGCCAGGAAGAGTCCGGCGCGAGCGCGCTCGTCGATATCCATCTCGAGGATGTTCTCACCATCGAGGAGTACTTCGCCTTCAGTAACTTCGTAGCGTGGATGACCAGCGAGTGTGTAGGCCAGCGTGGACTTACCGGAACCATTCGGCCCCATGATGGCGTGAGTCTCTCCGCCCTTAATAGTGAGGTTTACGCCCTTGAGAATCGGCGTTGGCTCTTGACCTTCCTCGGTCGGCAGGACGTTTGCGTGGAGGTTCTTGATTTCCAGGGTAGACATTGTTTTACTGATTCCTTTTCGTTTTACTGGTTCGTTTGCTCGAGCTCTCCGGCCACACGTGCAACGAGTTCTTCACGGAGGTCTTCGAGCGGGACCTGATTGAGGACCTCGTTAAAGAATCCGCGAATGATCAAGCGCGTGGCTTCGTCCTCAGGGATGCCCCTGGACCGGAGATAAAACACTTGCTCGTCATCGAACCGACCAACGGTTGCGGCATGGCCGGCTCCAGCGATTTCACCAGTCTCGATCTCGAGGTTTGGAATTGCGTCAGCGCGAGCACCATCCGTCAAGACCAGGTTCCGGTTCGTTTCATATGTATCTGTGCCGTGCGCGCCTGCGCGAATCAGCACATCACCGACCCAGCAGGTTCGTGCTTCTGGCAGATCCGACGCCTTGTCGCCTTGCAACGCACCCTTGTACAGCACGTTCGACCGGCAGTTCGGAACGCTGTGGTCGACCAGCATACGGTTTTCGATGTACTGACCCGCGTCCGCAAAGTAAACGCCGTTGAGCTCGACGTCTGCCCCCGGAGCTTGGAACTTTACGCGTGGGGTGATGCGCACGATCTCGCCACCGAAAGCTGCGACGTTGTGGCGCAGTACCGAATCGCGCTCCATCAAGATGGACTGTTGACCAATGTGTACTGCGTCCAAGTCCCAGTCCGTATCTACGACTGCGCGTACGTGCGCGCCTGCGCCGATATGCCAATTGACGTTGTCTGCATGCACACCTGTGCCGGTGTACTTGACAACGATGTCAGCCTCTGCATGGGTCCCAACTTCGAAAAGGATCGTTGCAAAGGATGTCACGTCGGCGCCGGCACCAGTGATGGTGACGGTGATGGGCTTGGACAACTTGCTGTTACCAGGCACGGTAATCAAGGTGCCGGTTTTCGCGCTCGACCATGCTTGTGCAGCAACGCGGTCTACGGGCGCGCCGGCTACTTTGAGCTGATCGTCAGCTGCGTCAAGCTCCGTGACGACGACCTCATCTGGCGCATCAATCGTGATCTGGGCGTCAGCCTGTTGCGGGAACTCCCCGTTGTGCAGACCTCGGATGCGGCGAAGTGGAATGAACCGCCAGACTTCGTCACGTCCACGTGGAACGGGAAAATCCTCAACATTGAACGACGAAAACAGATCTCCCTTGTTGTTGTGAGGAGTTGCATTCGATACGGGATTAATCGTTGAAGTCATGGTGATTAGCCCACTGATCCTTCCATTTGCAATTCAATCAGACGGTTGAGCTCCAGGGCGTACTCCATCGGGAGCTCCTTGGCAATAGGCTCGACGAAGCCACGGACAATCATCGCCATAGCTTCTTCTTCGGCAATACCGCGGGACATCAGGTAGAACAGCTGCTCTTCAGAGACCTTGGAGACTTTCGCCTCGTGTCCGAGCTTAACCCGATCGTTCCTAATGTCGTTGTACGGGTAAGTGTCAGAACGAGAAATGTCATCGACAAGCAACGCGTCGCACTCAACGTTCGAGGCGGAATCATGCGCGTTTGCGTTGATCTGTACCAGGCCACGGTAGGCCGCGCGTCCGCCACTGCGCGCAACTGACTTTGAAACGATTGAACTCGAGGTGTGCGGAGCCATGTGTGTCATCTTGGCACCGGTGTCCTGGAACTGTCCTTCACCAGCAAATGCGACGGAAAGCACTTCGCCACGGGCATACTCGCCAGTCATCCAGACTGCTGGGTACTTCATCGTCACCTTTGAACCGATATTGCCGTCGACCCACTCCATCACTGCGCCCTCTTCGGCCTTAGCGCGCTTGGTGACGAGGTTGTAAACGTTGTTCGACCAGTTCTGGATCGTGGTGTACCGGCAGCGGCCACCTTTCTTCACGATGATTTCAACGACCGCGGAGTGAAGCGAGTCGGACTTGTAAATCGGGGCGGTGCATCCTTCTACGTAGTGGACGTAGGCGTCCTCATCAACGATGATGAGCGTGCGCTCGAACTGGCCCATGTTCTCGGTATTAATACGGAAGTATGCCTGGAGCGGGATATCGACGTGGACGCCCGGTGGAACATAGATAAACGAACCGCCTGACCATACTGCCGTATTCAGAGCTGAGAACTTGTTATCGCCAGCGGGGATGACCGAGCCGAAGTACTCTTTAAAGATGTCCTCGTGCTCGCGAAGCGCGGTGTCAGTGTCTACGAAGATGACACCCTTCTTTTCGAGATCCTCACGAATCTGGTGGTAGACAACCTCAGATTCGTACTGCGCGGCAACACCAGCAACTAGGCGCTGCTTTTCTGCCTCAGGAATGCCAAGCTTGTCGTACGTATTCTTAATGTCTTCAGGAAGGTCATCCCAGCTCGTAGCTGGTTGCTCCGTAGAGCGGACATAGTACTTAATGTTGTCAAAGTCGATGCCACTCAGGTCTGCACCCCAAGTCGGCAGTGGCTTCTTTTCAAAAATGTCCAAAGCCTTGAGGCGCTGTTCCAGCATCCATTCTGGCTCTTCCTTAATGCCAGAAATGTCCTTGACTACCCCAGCGTTAAGACCACGCTTTGCTGCCTGCCCGGCAGCATCTGGGTCGTGCCACCCGTAGTTGTAGCTACCGATTGACTCGATAATCTCTTCGTCGTTCATTGGTTTCTCTAAACCGGGTGCGGGATTAGCTTTCGTCATTATTTTCCGCTCCTTTCAGATACGTTATTTTTCGGCCCGTGAACAGCAGCGAGTGGAATGTTTGTTGTGCAGACACCATTGCCCTCTGTAATGGAGGCAAGTGGTTGGATATGTCGGCCTACGATCTTAGCGATCATTTCTTGCTCTGCTTCGCAAATTTCGGGATGCGCAGACGCCACTTGTGACACCGGGCAGTGATGCTGACAAATTTGAATTCCAGTTCCTGCCTGAGTCACCGAGGCAACATAGCCGTGACGCTCTAAAACGGACACGACTTCGAGCACGACTGATTCAAGGTCGTCACTGCTTGATCGCTCCGAAATCGGCTCCACTTCTTCAAGGATGCGTTCAATCCTAGTTTTGGCGAACTCTTTGACTGCTTCATGGCCGCCAAGTTCTTCAAGAGCTTCGATTGCATCAAGCGCCATATTCTCATAGTTGCTACCGAAGCTTTCTCGGCCTTCTTCCGTCAAGCAGTAGTGCTTCGCGGGACGGCCTCGCGGTGGCTCTTCTCCAGCAACCGGCAGTGGCTCACACGTCTCAATGAGTCCAGCCTCAGTGAGCTTATCCAGGTGCCGACGGATACCGGCAGCTGAAATTCCAGTTTGCTCACCAAGCGTTGATGCAGTCACCGGTCCGCTTTTCAGCAAGAGCGCCATCACTCGCTTGCGAGTGCCACCGTCAACTGACCGCGCTTGGTTCAACACTGGCTCACCTCGCTTCGATCTGCTTTGATCTCTGACTTTCCAACCGATTGGCTGTACACCGACCGGCCTTTACACAACACTACTGTGTCCTAATTCAATGTGCACGTTTAACCCGGTCGTTCGGCTACAATCTTGCCTGTGTTGTTCCAGGATTCACCGATAAAGTCTTTGCTTGATGCGTTTCCTCGCATCGGCAAGCCTGGATCACGGTCGGCTGGGCTGCACCGAGTCTCTAAAGAGGTTTGGCGAGGACAAGACTTTCGTTCAACCAACTACGCTGAGCAGAACCGGTTCGCCGTACTTCGATGGCTGGGTTTGGTCGGCACACTTCTCATTGGCTTGGGAGGCCTCGGGGGCGGGGCCTTGCCGGTCGTCGATAATCCTTGGTTCTCTCTGCCTGGCGGGGCCTTGCTTGGCCGAATGATGCAAGCGTCGTCTTCCATAGTTCTGTTCGGAGTAGGACTCTTGGTCTCCGCTTGGTTGTGTATGGGCCCCTTCGTTGGCGTAAGTGGCCAGAGGCCCCGCGTTTCGACGCCGCTTCTTATGCGAACATTCGTTGCATGGGTTGCTCCTCTGGTGATTACCGCTCCCCTCTTTACCCAAGACATCTATTCATACTTAGCTAATGGTGCAATTGTCCGGTTTGGTCTTGACCCGTACTCCGCTGGACCAGTCGAGCTTCTCGGGCCAGAACACCATCTAGCGCGCTCGGTCCCGTTTATTTGGGCGCATTCTCCAAGCCCCTACGGGCCTGTCGCGTTAGGTATTGCAGCGGCAATTTCTCGTATTACTGCCGACTCTATTGTGCTCGGGGTGATTGCGCACCGCGTCGTATCACTCGTCGGAGTGCTCGCCGCAGCGTGGGGGATCCGAAAGATTGCCGGCCGCTGTGGTGTACCAGAGACTGCCGCGCTGTGGCTCGGGGTGCTCAATCCGCTAACGATTCTGCATCTCATTGGTGGCATCCATAATGAAGCAATCATGCTCGGATTGGTGTTAGTCGGGTTTGAACTGGGACTTCGCGGGGCCGACAGGTTGAGGACCATCAGTTCAGCGCAAGCGTGGGGTTACCTGGCTCTCTCCGCGATCACCATTACCTGTGGAGGACTAGTCAAAGTGACAGGCTTTCTCGGTCTCGGTTTTATAGGCATGGCAATCGCTCGTGTGCTTGGGCAACGCCAGCGAAAAGCTACAGCTCTTAGCATCGCGGTGCTTTTTCAGACATTTATGCTCATTGTCACTACTGCCACCGTTTCACTTATGACAGGCATTGGGCTCGGATGGGTCACTGGTCAAGGCGGAGCAGCGTCGATTCGTAGCTGGCTTTCGATTTCAACAGACGTGGGCGTAATCAGCGGCTTTCTAGGAATGCTCCTAGGTCTCGGCGACCACATTGACGCAGTTCTCATTGTCACCCGCGGGATTGGAGTGGTCATCGCGGTGGCGTTTCTGGTTCGCCTGCTGTGGGCTACGTTGCGGGGAGCCATTCACCCTGCAGGTGGACTTGGCGTCGCAACGCTCGTGCTTGTTATATTCTTCCCAGTCGTACACCCTTGGTACCCTCTGTGGGCTATTTATCCCCTTGCTGCATGGGCAAATAGGTTCTTTTTCCGCGCCGGGGTGGCTGTGTACTCTGCTGTATTTAGTTTTCTGGTACTACCGCGTGGTCTCGGCCTGCAAGCAAAGACAGTTTTCACTATTTACGGTGTCGCAGCCTGTTGTTTTGTCGTATTTGTTGGGCTCAGTTTCCTGTTGTATCGGCGCTTTGGTGCCGGCAGGCTACACTAGCTATCCATGAACGCGCCTGTTCTTTCAGTTGACAATGTGAAGAAAACTTTTGGGGACGTTACTGCTGTAGATGGAGCATCGTTTGCCGCAAAAGAAGGAACCGTGCTGGCTTTGCTCGGTCCGAATGGAGCCGGCAAGACAACGACCATCGAGATGTGTGAAGGATTCACCCGGCCAACCTCAGGGACAATCACGGTACTAGGCGAAAACCCTGCAACCCACCCTCAGCGTGTGCGCGACCGAATTGGGATCATGCTGCAGGGTGGCGGATCATATTCGGGCGTCAAAGTCAGAGAAATGCTGAAGCTTTCGGCTTCATACAACGCAAATCCTCACGACCCTGAGTGGCTCATGGCCCTCCTAGGGCTCGAGGGAGTCGCCAATACCACGTATCGACGCCTCTCCGGAGGGCAAAAGCAACGCTTGTCCCTGGCGCTTGCACTTATAGGTCGTCCGGAGCTGGTTTTTCTTGATGAGCCAACCGCTGGCATGGACGCACAGTCACGCAACGCTGTGTGGGATATTGTTTCTGCACTAAAACGTGACGGAACCACGATCGTCCTGACTACGCACCTGATGGACGAGGCGGAGTCGCTCGCCGATGACATTGTGATCATGGATCATGGAAAGGTTGTCGCCGAAGGTTCACCGGCGGACCTGACCAGCGGATCATTTGAGCAGCAAATCACGTTTGGTACGGCGCAACCACTCGACCTCGAGAAGCTGAAGCAGCACGTGGCTTTGTGTCAGATCGATACAGCTGTGACCCAAGTTCGCCCAATGCGCTACGTAGTCAACGGTTCGGTTTCTCCTGAACTCGTCGCCTGTATTACCGAAGAAGCACTTCGCCAATCCGTGCTGATTCGGGATATGCAAGTAAGCCACATGGCGTTGGAAGAAGTGTTTTTGAACATCACCGGTAAGGAATTAAGGAGCTAGCGGTGCACATCAAGGAAGGAACCTTTACGCCCGCCCCGCAACGGTCTTCGAAGTTTGCGATGGCCAGCGCTCAGGGACTCATCGAAAGCAAGCTGATGCTCCGTCACGGCGAACAGTTGGTGCTCAGCATCTTCATCCCGGCAGCGTTGCTCATCGCATCAGTATATTTGCCTGTTTTTGGGGATGACTACAGCCTCGACACCCTGGTGCCGATGGTGTTTGCCGTCGCGGCGACCAGCTCTGGATTTACGGGCCAGGCGATTTCGCTCGCCTTTGACCGCCGATACGGTGCGCTGAAGCGGACCGGTGCTTCCGGAGTCCCACCGTGGACGATCATCGTCGGAAAAATCCTTGGCGTGGTCGCGATGGTCTGCGTCCAGATTGCGGTGCTAGGAGCCGTTGCAGGTTTCCTTGGCTGGCGCCCCTCAGTCGTTGGCGCGGTGCTTGGTGCCTGCGTCTTGTTCCTGGGGGTTGCGTGCTTTACTTCCTTGGGCTTGCTCATGGGCGGCTCGCTAAGTTCCGAGATGGTCCTTGCCATTTCGAATTTAATGTGGGTAATCATGATGGGAATCGTGGGTTGGGTCGTCTATTCTGGCGACCTTAGCCACGCTGGTTGGTGGAACCTAGTACCCACGGTTTCGCTGGCAGCTGGTATTTCTGATGCACTCGCGTTGACTGCGAATGGTCCTGCGTTGCTTAGCTTGCTAGCGTGGCTCATCGTCGGCGTTGGCTCAAGCGTTCGCTTCTTCCGCTTCGATGATTAAGGCCATGCGCTCATCGACTAAGATTCGAGCCTGAATAGTCGAACGTGTCTTATACGTCCAAGGAAAGTGCATGACTTTACAACAGACCGGTGCGCCGATGACGCATCAGGATAAAAAGCAAGCCCCCAGTCTGAAGTTGCAACGAACTCTAGCCATGATTCTCTTGCTCTGCCAAGGCGGAATCACCGTAACAGGGTCGTTGGTGCGAGTGACCGGTTCGGGGCTTGGTTGCAATACGTGGCCACTTTGCCATGAAGGTTCGCTTGTCCCCGTCGCTGGTGCCGCGCCTTGGATTCACCAAACCATTGAGTTTGGTAACCGTCTGCTTACTTTCGTGGTCGCGGCTGCCGCGATCGCCGTTCTTTGGGCTGTCTACCGCGCATCTCGCGGTCGAGATGCCCAATTCTTGGCATGGTTCTCCCTCGTCGGCGTGGTTGTCCAGGCGATTATCGGCGGTATTTCTGTTCGCCTTGATTTGCAGTGGTGGGCGGTCGCCGTGCACTTCTTGCCTTCGATGGTGCTCGTGTGGGTCGCTGCATTGCTGTACATGCGTTTGGCAGAAGACGAGTCCACGGTTGCTCAAGACCGCTACCCCGGGCACATCCGAGTGATCGCCGTGATCGCTGCCGTTGCGTTGAGCTGTGTACTTGTGACAGGAACGATGGTGACAGGGTCCGGCCCGCACTCGGGTGACGCAAGCGTCGGTATGGAAGGTCGACTTGCGATTGACACAGCGTTGTTGGCATATATTCACGCAGGGTGCATGTACGCGTATCTACTTCTTACAGTGATCACATTTTTCCTGCTACGTAGAGCGAAGGCCCCGCATGCGGCGCAGAAAACTTCCTGGATTCTTCTTGGACTCATCGTGGTTCAGTGGGCAGTAGGTTTAAGCCAGTACTACATGGGCGTGCCGCGTTGGACGATTCCGATCCATATTGGGCTGTCTTCTCTAGTTGTAGCGTTCACGGCGTTCTTGTACGCGCACGCTGTGCGTCGTGAGTTGCTGTATCGCTAGACGCAAACACCATGTAGCCTGAGAAAGTATGAAAGCGATTGAGTTCGACGCGCAGCAGGTGCGTTGCATTGATATCGCTTCACCGTTCCCCAGCGATAGAGAACTTCTAGTCGAAGTCCTCTACGCTGGGTTTTTTCTTCACGACACCTCCTTCGGCAACCAAGGATGCGGTCGTGTCCTGAAAGACCCCCTCGACGAGGTTGCGCCAGGAACTGTGGTTGCGTGGAGCGATGCCACCGGCCCCATCGCCGAGCAGGTTGTCGTTGACCGAAGCCGGGTAGTCGCTGTATCGGACCTGATCGCCCCACACATTGGTGCTTCAATGTTGAGGCCGGGAATGGCCGCAAGTTATTCGCTATTCGAAGTTTTGAAGCTTGTGCAAGGTGAAGCTGTCGTCGTCACGAATGCAGGTTCCGCAATTGGGTTGTACATGATTGCAATCGCTCGAGAGAAGGACATCATCGTGTATGCCGTTTCGGAAAGCGAGGAAGGCCGAGTAGCAGCAGATGAGGCTGGAGCCACAGCCGTATTCAGTGGCCAGCCAGGTACTGCTGCACAGATCAAAGCGCTCAATGATGGGATCGGGGTGGATGCAGTTGTGCTGGCACGCTCTGACTTCAAAAATGGCTTTGCGCACGAAGTTGGGCGCAGCTCTGCGCGTACGTGTTGCTATGAGGACTTGGCGTCGATACGAATGGATGCCAACGGCTTCCGTAAGCATGCACAGACCGTTACCAGAGTGCTCGAGGAAACACGATGGGAACCGCCAGTTCACGTGTGTGAATCGATAGATGACGCCAGCTCGCTACTGGGTTCCGAAACTTCGGAGGTTTGTGACACTGACCTTGGAGCCATCAAGCTCCAAGGATCCACGAGCTAGAAGAAGGTAGCGAATAGTGGAGTCCAACCGAGCACCGCATCAACGGAAAGCCCCAAGAACAACGCCGCAAGATAGTTGTTGGAGAGAATAAACAGCTTGAGCGGTTTCACCTTCTCCCCGCGCTTTACCCCAGCATGCAGCTGTGTGGCAACGGCGAGGAACAATGCACCCGAAATCACCGCGGTTGCAAGATAGATCCACGAGGTGGCGGGAACCAGGAGCAGGGACACCCCGACGGTCCACCATGAGTAAATGAGAATCTGGCGGGTTGTCTCCGCAGGGGAGGCTACCACCGGCAGCATCGGGACATTAGCGCGGGCGTAATCCGCTCGGTACTTCATTGCCAGCGCCCAGGTGTGCGGTGGCGTCCAGAAGAAGATGATCATGAACATCACGATCGCCTGCCACCACGCGTCCTTGGAGCCGTCGGTGACATTGTCTCTAATTGCCGCCCAACCGACCATCACGGGCATGCAACCTGCTGCGCCGCCCCAGATGACGTTCTGCCAAGTTCGCCTCTTCAGCCACTTTGTATACACGTAGATATAGAAGAAGTTGGTCAGAATGATAAAGAACGCCGCGAGCCACGACTTACACAGGAATCCAAGCCAAAGCACACTCGCGACGAGAAGCGCCCAAGCAAATACGGCGGCTTTCTGTTTGGTGACCTTTGCCCGGACAAGTGGCCGTGCACGCGTTCGCCCCATTTTCTGGTCAATGTCGTAGTCGGCGACCATGTTAAATGCATTTGCCGCACCGGCCCCCATCCAACCACCGAACAGCGTTGCAAGAATGAGCCACACGTGCACAGTGCCACGGTCTGCTTGCAACATTGCGGGGATAGCTGCTACTAGAAGAAGTTCAATGACCCTGGGCTTCGTAAGCGCGAAGTATGCCTTGATGGTCTCCAATACTTCTCCTCCACATCAAACTTCAACCGTTCGGCTAGAACTCTTACGCAACATAGGTTCGCGTTCAGGTGTCGAGCATTTCGGCTGATATGGTACCGCAACGCATTACACGATGATCTTTTCAGCCCTCTTAATACTTTGACCCTCCCGGTGATGTTAGCCTCCGCTCACCAATTTGTCAGAATTAACGTGGCGGCTACACCCGCGAGTTTTCTTCGCACAACACCGTTGGGTGTCACCACCACAAAGCGAGTTTTACACTAGGCTGGGTCCTGTTCTGTTTCCATAGCATGAATCGAGGATTCTGTGACGCTTTCAGCTGAACTTCAAGCAAAAACTGTACGTAACTATCCCGAAGACTGGACCGACGTGGATACGCGGGCAGTTGATACGGCCCGAATCCTCGCGGCTGACGCCGTGGAAAACTGCGGCTCTGGGCACCCAGGCACCGCGATGTCGCTCGCCCCTCTTGCATATACGCTCTACCAGCGGGTGATGAATGTAGACCCCGCTGACCCACATTGGGCAGGGCGCGATCGCTTCGTATTGTCAAACGGCCACTCTTCCCTGACGCAGTATGTTCAGCTCTACCTGGGGGGCATGGGACTTGAGCTTAAAGACCTCCAGCAGCTTCGTACCTGGGGTGCTAAGACTCCCGGTCACCCTGAGTACAACCACACGGACCACGTAGAGATTACAACTGGCCCACTCGGCCAGGGGTTGGCATCAGCAGTTGGTATGGCGATGGCTTCGCGCCGGGAACGTGGCCTGTTTGACCCTGAGGCTCCGGCTGGCGAATCGCCGTTCGATCATTTCATCTACGTCGTGGCTGGAGACGGTTGCCTTCAAGAAGGTGTCACATCGGAGGCTTCATCTCTCGCAGGGACGCAGCAGCTCGGAAACCTGATTGTATTCTGGGATGACAACAGGATTTCGATCGAGGATGATACCCAGATCGCGTTCACTGAAGACGTTATGAAGCGCTACGAGGCCTACGGCTGGCAAACACTAACGGTTGAGTCCGGCGAGGACGTCGTCGCGATTGAGAAAGCGATCAAGGAAGCACAGTCCGACACCAATCGCCCAACGATCATTCAGGTAAAGACGGTCATCGGCTTCCCTGCTCCTACGCTGCAAAACACGGGTGCAGTACACGGCGCAGCTCTCGGTGCGAAAGAAATCGCAGCTGTCAAAAAGATTCTCGGCTTTGATCCGGAGATTCACTTCCCGGAGGAAGAGTCCGTTATCACCCATACTCGAAAGCTCCGGGACCGTGGTGCTGCGAAGCGTAAACAGTGGGACGAGACGTTTGCTGTTTGGGCTGAGGCCAACCCAGAGAAGAAGGCCCTGTTTGACCGATTGACGGCTCGAGAGCTCCCATCCAACTGGTCGCAGGACTTCCCAACTTGGGACGCTGACGAAAAGGGCCTTGCTACCCGTAAGGCTTCTGAAGCAGTAATCCAGGCTGCGGCTGCGGCCCTTCCAGAGCTTTGGGGTGGCTCCGCAGACCTTGCAGGCTCCAATAACACCCTTATCAAGGGGGCTGCATCGTTCGGGCCTCAGGCGATTTCTACCGATATGTTCAGCGCTGAGCCGTACGGTCGCAATTTGCACTTCGGCATCCGCGAACATGCCATGGGCGCGATCATGAACGGCATTGCACTGCACGGCAACACACGAGTTTACGGCGGTACGTTCCTGATCTTCTCCGAGTATCTCTACCCGGCAATTCGCGTCGCAGCACTTTCAGGTATCGACGGCTACTACGTCTTCACGCACGACTCGATCGGCCTGGGCGAAGACGGTCCGACCCACCAGCCGGTTGAAACGCTCACTGCGCTTCGAGCCATCCCGGATATGGCGGTGATCCGACCGGCCGACGCGAATGAAACGTCTGCTGCGTGGAAGTCTGCGCTGGAGGCTAAGCCGATGCCGAAGGCACTGGCGCTTTCCCGTCAGAACCTCCCTGTGCTTGAGGGCACAAAGGAAAAGGCATTCGAAGGTGTTGCTCGCGGTGCGTACGTACTCGTGGACTCCTCTACCCCGACGCCTGATTTGATTCTGATGGCTTCTGGCTCGGAAGTGCAGCTTGCTGTTGAGGCTGCGAAGTCCTTGGAAGCCGAAGGTATCGGAACTCGAGTTGTCTCGGTGCCTTGCATGGAGTGGTTTACGCAGCAATCGCCGGAGTACATTGAATCGGTACTTCCTGCAGAGGTTCGAGCAAGGGTCTCTGTCGAGGCCGGTCTGTCCATGCCATGGCATCGTTTTGTAGGCGACGCCGGTCAGTGTGTTTCCTTGGAGCACTTTGGTGCCTCCGCACCAGGTCCAGAGCTCTTCGAGCGGTTCGGCTTTACAGCAGACAACGTTGCAGCAGCCGGACGCGCGTCTGTAGCAGCGGTGCAGCGATAGTTGAGAGTTGCCCTGGTCAAGCCCTCCCCTAGCTTGGCCAGGCCCATTTTTTAGAAAGGAATCTGAGCATGAACACAGTTGAAAGGCTTCGGGAGCTCGGCACGTCCACTTGGCTGGATGATCTCTCTCGCCAGCGCATCGCCACTGGCAATCTAGAAGCAGTCAAACGTGAGAAGTCGGTCGTTGGCGTGACAACCAACCCTGCAATTTTTGCTTCAGCAATGTCGACTGGAAGCGCGTACGACGAGCAAATCCAACAGTTGAGAGCGTCAGGTGCCAGCCCCGACGAGGCGGTTTACGCGATGAGCATTGACGACGTCCGCGACGCGTGCGACATCTTCCAGGACATCTACGATGCGACCGACGGCCTTGATGGTCGCGTTTCCATCGAGGTTGACCCCCGCTATGCTCACGACGAAGCGAAGACGATCGCTCAAGCGAAAGAGCTGTGGGCACGCGTGGGTAAACCGAATGCAATGATCAAGATTCCAGCCACAGACGCCTCGTTGCCAGCAGTCACAGCAGCACTGGCAGCTGGTATTTCAGTGAATGTCACGCTGATCTTCTCTGTGGAGCGCTACCGCGAGGTCATTCGCGCGTACAAGGAAGGTATTCGGCAGGCTGCAGCCAACGGCCACGATGTCTCAACCATTCATTCTGTTGCCTCATTCTTCGTGTCTCGCATGGACACCGAAGTCGATGCTCGCCTTGAGCAGATTGCTACTTCTGAAGCACTTGCGTTGCGAGGCAAAGCAGGCGTGGCAAACGCTCAACTGGCATACCGCTTGTTCCTTGAGGAATTTTCTTCGTTGGATGACCTTCCAGCTGGTGCCAACGTTCAACGCCCGCTGTGGGCCTCGACTGGTGTAAAGAACCCTGAGTACCCTGCCACGTTGTATGTGTCTGAGCTGGCTGGCCCAAACACGGTCAACACCATGCCGGAATCAACTATCGACGCCACCCTGGCTAGCGACAGTCTTCACGGCGATACTTTGTCTGCCAGTGCTGACGACGCGCAGAAGACGTTTGACGCTATCACCGCTGCAGGGATCGACTTGTCTGATGTCGTGCGAGTCCTCGAGCAGGAGGGCGTCGATAAGTTTGTTGATGCGTGGCAAGAATTGCTAAATTCCATGTCGGAAAAGCTGCAATAAAAAGGAGTACATGTGAGTGACGAGAGCACGCATTGGGTGAACCCGCTTCGGTCCCCCGAGGATAAGCGGCTTCCCCGCATTGCGGGTCCGTCTGGGATGGTGATCTTCGGTGTAACTGGAGATCTAGCTCGGAAAAAGCTCCTGCCGGCAATTTACGACCTCGCGAACCGGGGTCTCCTCCCACCAGGCTTTGCTCTCGTCGGGTTTGGGCGTCGAAACTGGTCTAAACAAGATTTTGAGGACTATGTGCGTGAAGCAGTTGAAGCTTCTTCCCGCACCGCGTTTAATACGAACGTTTGGGACCGGCTCGCAGAAGGTATGCAGTTCGTATCGGGCTCGTTTAATGACGACGCCGCGTTCGACGCCCTAGCCAATACACTGCGCTCGACCGATGAAACACGGGGGACGAACGGAAACTGGGCCTTTTACCTTTCTGTGCCGCCCGAGCACTTTTCGAGCGTTGTCCACCAGCTGGACCGCAGTGGAATGGCACAGCCTCAAGACCACGGCTGGCGCCGAGTGATCATCGAGAAGCCATTCGGGCATGATCTGGAATCCGCCAAAGAGCTAAACCGAGTAGTGAATTCAGTGTTCCCTGAGCGATCCGTATTCCGAATCGATCACTATCTCGGCAAAGAAACCGTACAGAACATTATGGCGCTGCGTTTCGCAAACCAGATGTTTGAACCAGTGTGGAATTCGCACTACATCGACCACGTACAAATCACGATGGCTGAAGATATTGGGCTCGGTGGCCGCGCGGGCTATTACGACGGTATTGGTGCAGCGCGAGACGTCATCCAAAACCACCTGATTCAGCTGCTCGCCTTGATCGCTATGGAGGAGCCGACGTCGTTCTCCCCGGGGCGTCTTCGTGCGGAGAAACTCAAGGTCCTCCGCGCTACGACTCCCGTCGAGCCGTTCGATGAGACGACCGCACGCGGCCAATACGTAGCGGGCTGGCAAGGTTCTGAACGCGTAATCGGGCTCCGGGAGGAGTCCGGGTTTGACCCCAACTCTGCAACCGAAACCTATGCGGCCTGTACGTTAGAGATAAACTCGCGTCGCTGGGCAGGCGTTCCTTTCTACCTTCGCACTGGTAAGCGCCTCGGGCGTCGAGTGACTGAGATTGCCCTGGTCTTTAAGCGTCCTCCGTACCAGCCGTTCGAAGACGACCAGACAAAACTGCTTACGAACAATGCAGTCGTTATCCGCGTACAGCCGGACGAAGGCGTGCTGATGCGCTTTGGTTCCAAGGTGCCTGGAACTGCATTTGAAGTTAGGGATGTCAACATGGATTTCTCGTACGCGGAGGCATTTACGGAACAGTCTCCCGAAGCATACGAGCGGCTCATCCTCGATGCACTACTCGACGAATCTAGCTTGTTTCCAACCAATGCGGAAGTCGAGCGGAGCTGGGAAATCCTCGATCCAATTCTCAACTACTGGGAGTCGCACGGACATCCAGATGAATATCGTGCGGGCACTTGGGGGCCCGCATCAGCAGACGCGATGCTGGCCAAGGACGGCCGCCAATGGCGTCGTCCATAATGTGTGCAAACAACGAACGTGAGGCTTAATCCTTGATTGTCACTCTTCCCGACACGACCACCCGCGATGTGTCCACAGCGCTCCTAGAGGCTCGTGAAAATTACTCGTTGGCGACTGGGCGCGTGCTCACACTCTTGGTCGCTGCACATGCCGAGGATGATGTCGATTCTATTCTGGAGACGGTCCGGAACGCGACCATGGAGCACCCGGCTCGAGTTCTCGTCTTGTTGCTCGACTGCCAGAGCGAGCAAACCTGGATGGATGCAGAGGTAATCGTCGCGGCGGACGCTGGCGCCTCTGAGATGGTTGTCATGACTCTCCACGGTGAACTTACCCAGCATCTTGACGCGGTGGTCACTCCGTTGTTGCTGCCCGATACCCCTATCGTTGCTTGGTGGCCCACAACTGTGCCAGATGTTCCTGCAGAAGCAGAGCTTGGTAATATCGCGCACCGCAGAATCACGAACGCGTGGCGCACTATGGGGGCAGAATGCATAGAGCAGCTGGCAAAGGCGTACGTCCCAGGTGATTCGGACATGATGTGGTCTAAAATCACGCCATGGCGCGGCGTTGTCGCCTCAGCATTCGACCGCTATAAACAGCAACCACGCGGGATCTTGCTCAGCGGTATTACCGAGCATCCAAGCGTACAAATCGCAGCCTCTTGGCTCGATGCCTGCTTTGGCGTTGAGGTAACCGTGCAAAACGTAGCAGGCGCCGACGCCATTCCTGGCTCCCCAATCCAACACCTATCGCTGGACTGCGAACAAGGCTCTGTGCAGGTACAAATTGTTGATGAGCACACCGTGCGAGTTTCCGTACCGGGATACCCTGATGCGTTTGTTGCACTCAGTGCTCGCTCGGACGCAGAATGCCTCGCTGAGGAGCTACGCCACCTCGATCCTGATGCCATGTATGCGCGAGCATTGTTACATAACCTCCCTTAACTTCGCACCGAAAGAGGGTCAACGGATGTCCAACACAGTCAAGACCAAAACCTTTGCAGACCTCGAACAGCTTATCGACGTCTCCACCTCCGCATTCCAAACGTTGATTTCAGAGATCCACAGCTCCCCTACCGGTGGTGTAAACGGCGACGGAACCGCACGTGTTGTGCTTACTGGCGGAACAGCCGGAATCCGATTCCTTGCAGCCCTAGTTTCATCAGATATCGACTGGTCCAGGGTGAAGCTATTCTTTGGCGACGAGCGCAACGTAGCCGTCAGCCATCCTGATTCGAATGAAGGCCAGGCCCGGGCAGCGTTGCTCGATCATATAGATATCCCAGAAGGAAACATTTTCGGGTATGGGTTGGACGGAGGGACGATGGAGCCCGCTGTCACTCGTTATGAAGCGCACCTGAAAGTTGAGGCGCCTGAGGGGTTCGACCTCCATCTACTGGGAATGGGCGGTGAAGGCCACATTAATTCGCTATTCCCACATACGCCTGCTGTGAGAGAGGACGCGGCTCTGGTTGTTGCTGTAACGGATTCACCAAAACCACCTCCGGAACGTGTTTCGTTGACACTACCTGCTGTTCGGAAAGCACAAAAGGTCTGGCTTCTTGTTTCTGGTGCAGAGAAGGCAGAAGCTGCGTCCGCAGTTGCAAACCGGGCAGAGTATCTTGACTGGCCAGCGGCCGGTGCTGTCGGCAAGGAAGAAACGATCTTGTGGGTCACCGAGGACGCGGCACCACGTTAGATTCCCGCAGATTCGGATTTCTGACAAACGAAAAGGCCCGCCGGAAGCTTATTGCTCCAGGCGGGCCTTTTGCTAGCGGCTAAGCAGCAAAAGTCTGAATAAGATTCAGGCCCACGATGCATACAAGCCAGATGAGCGTAATGATAACCGTGTAACGGTCGAGGTTCTTCTCCACGATAGTGGAGCCGGACAGGTTAGCCTGCACGCCACCACCGAACAGGCTCGAAAGCCCGCCTCCCTTGCCTTTGTGAAGCAGCACGAACACTGTCATCAAGACCGCAGCGATTACGAGCACGATCTCAAGAGCCAACGTCATGGTGGTAAATCCTCACTATAAAACCTACATTGATGTAACTCGGACCAGACTACACGAAGTCACCGAATGGTGTTATTCGACGCGCTCTGGTCCGAGCGACATATCTTGCAAATCTACTGTACTGCCTGGGCAGCCGCAGCAGCCAATTTCGCGAAATCCTGGCCGTCAAGAGACGCACCGCCGACAAGACCACCGTCAACATCAGGCTGAGCGATGATCTCACCGACAGTTTCCGTCTTTACGGATCCGCCGTACAAAATACGGATGCCATCAGCAACCGCATCACCGGCCAAGTCACGGATAAGGCCGCGAATAGCCTGGCACACTTCCTGCGCATCGGATGCAGAGGCAACCTTGCCAGTGCCGATAGCCCATACCGGCTCATATGCAATGACGGTCTTCTCCAACTCCTCGTTGCTCAAACCGTCCAGGGATTTCTTCGTCTGCTCTACGACGTAGTCGACATGGGTGCCTTGTTCGCGAATGTCTAGCGGCTCACCGACACACACGATTGGGTTCATGCCGTGCTCAAGTGCCTTCTTTGCCTTGCGGGAAACTAGCTCATCATCCTCACCGTGGTACTCACGGCGCTCGGAGTGGCCGACAACTACCCACGTGCAGCCAAGCTTCTCCAGCATTGTGGCCGAAACTTCGCCGGTGTAGGCACCAGCATCGTGCGCTGACACGTCCTGTGCACCATATGTGATCTGCAGCTTGTCGCCTTCAACGAGAGTCTGGATAGAACGAAGGTCGGTAAACGGCACGGTCAATGCAACGTCCACGAACTCATAGCCGTCCTTCGGGAAGGCGAACGCCAGTTTCTGGGCCGAAGCGATTGCTTCGAGATGGTCGTGGTTCATCTTCCAGTTACCAGCAATCAGTGGTTTGCGAGACATATTCATACTCCTTTTCAACAACGACTACTGTCCAAGTACAGCAACGCCGGGCAGCTCTTTGCCCTCGATCAGCTCGAGCGATGCGCCACCGCCCGTAGAGATGTGGGAGAACCCAGCCTCATCGAGGCCCAGAATGCGAACAGATGCTGCGGAATCGCCGCCACCGACCACCGTGAAGGACCCGTTGTCCTTCGTAGCAGCGATCATTGCTTCAGCAACGGCTTTTGTGCCAGAGGCGAACGCTGGAAACTCGAAGACGCCCATTGGCCCGTTCCAGAACACGGTCTTCGAGCTCTTCAGCGCCTCACCATAACGCGCGGCAGTCTTCGGGCCAATGTCGAGAGACATCCAGCCTTCCGGAATAGCGTCGGCCGCGACGGTCTGCTTCTCTGCATCCTTTGCAAACTCAGACGCTGCGATCAGGTCCTCAGGCAATAGCAGCTTGTCGCCGAAACGGCCGATGAGGTCCTTGCAGGTCTCAATCATGTCTTCCTGCAACAAAGAGTTTTGAACGTTGTAGCCCTGTGCAGCCAGGAAGGTGTAGCACATGCCGCCACCGATAATTACCTTGTCGGCCTTCGCCGCAAGTGCCTCGATGACTCCCAACTTGTCGGAAACCTTCGAACCGCCAAGCACAACAACGTATGGATGATCTGGAGCATCCTTCACCTTGCTCAGAGTCTTGACTTCCTTCTCGACGAGGTAACCAGCGTAGGCAGGAAGCTTCTTAGCAACGTCGTAGACGGAGGTTTGTGCGCGGTGTACTACACCGAAACCGTCAGAAACAAACGCGCCGTTGTCCGCAGCTAGTGCTACAAGCTCAGCTGCGAACTCAGTGCGCTCAGCCTCGTCCTTCGAGGTCTCGCGTGGGTCAAAGCGTACATTCTCGAGAAGCAGAATCTCGCCACCGGTAAGCCCATTTGCCCGCTCATGTGCATCCTCACCAGAAACATCACCGGCGAGCGCTACGAACTGACCTAGGCGCTCACTTAGGGCTTCAGCCACTGGCTTCAAGGAGAACTTAGGGTTCACTTCCCCCTTTGGGCGGCCGAGGTGAGCCATGACAATGACTTTCGCGCCACCTTCCAAGAGCGCCTTCAAAGTTGGCAGTGATGCGTCGATACGACCAGCATCGGTAATATTGCCGTCCTCATCAAGCGGAACGTTGAAGTCAGAACGGACCAGGATGTGGCGATCTTCGACGCCTTCATCCAGAAGCTGTTGCAGCGTTTTCATTGTCATGGGACTCTCCTCAGTTGACTGTTGTTTGCAGTAGTTTTCTTTTCAAACAGTAGCGAAAGAAATGGCCCGAAGTGTGCGTACTGCACACCCGGGCCGTTCTAGGTCTTATGCCAAGTTATCCGCGACGTGCTTCGTCATGCGGACGAACTGAGAGGTGTAGGACCACTCGTTGTCGTACCAAGCAATCAGCTTGACCAGGTTGCCGTCGATGACGCGGGTCATCCCAGCATCGAAGATGGAACCATGGGTGTTGCCGATGATGTCGGAGGAAACGATTGGATCCTCGGTGTACTCAAGCGCCTTGCCAAACTCTGGGTCCTGAGCAGCCTTCTTGATTGCTGCGTTCACCTCATCAACGGTGACGTCCTTGTTCAGCTCGACGGTCAGGTCGGTTGCGGAACCGGTGATCGTTGGCACGCGCATTGCGAAGCCATCCAGCTTGCCCTCAAGTGCAGGCAGAACCAGGGCAACTGCCTTAGCAGCACCCGTCGTGGTTGGGACGATGTTCTGAGCTGCTGCACGGGCACGACGCAGGTCCTTGTGAGGTGCGTCCTGAATGCGCTGGTCGCCAGTGTAAGCGTGAATGGTGGTCATCAGACCGGACTTGATGCCGAACTGCTCTTCCAGAATCTTCGCGACTGGTGCAAGGGAGTTCGTGGTGCAAGATGCAGCGGAGATAATCTGCTGATCATTGCTGTAGTCGGTGTGGTTGACGCCCCAGACGTAGGTGCCATCGACGTTCTTACCCGGTGCGGAGATGATGACCTTCTTAGCGCCAGCCTCGATGTGAGCCTTTGCGTCATTGCCATCGGTGAAGCGGCCGGTGCAGTCAAGGACGATGTCGACGTTTGCATCGCCCCATGCGAGCTTGGATGGGTCCTTCTCTTCGGTAACCTCGATGCGGTGACCATCAACGGTGATGGAGGACTCGTCGTACTCAACGTCGCGGCCGAGCTGGCCATACGCTGTGTCGTACTTGACAAGGTGGGCCAAAGTCTTGTTGTCGGTCAGGTCATTAATCTTCACGACCTCAAGGTCGCTCGAGTACTGATCCAGGATGATGCGGAATGCCGAGCGGCCGATACGACCAAAGCCATTAATGCCAATACGAATAGTCACAGTCTTTACTCCTCTATGTCGGAAATTGTTGAGACTTGCTGATGGGCCGGTACCAATCTCTTTCCGTTCTCGGTGAGCTCCTTGGTTCAGCCCGTTGCTCATCAGTTTAGCGAGAGATTTCAACATGTGCATGGCCACGATGCCGCAAGAGACGCCCTAAAGGTGCATCACCAAAGAGACGGCGAAACCGGGGGTATCGTCTCATAATTTCACCAAGCATGAATGTCTGTTTACCGCCAAAGCCACACCTAATGCGACTCAAACAACGACAAAGGTAATCTCTTTTACCCCCGCGGGGCGTATCTGGCGAAACTGCTTGTGCGCTATCCCCCGGAATTGTGATGTTGCACACAGGGCGGTCTGGGAGCGCCCCAGAACGCTCTATGTTGCCTTCGTGTCTTTACCGCGAGTGTTCGCTATACCGAGCTCAGCAGCCCGCTTGTCAGCAAGGGACAACAGCCGACGAATTCGCCCAGCGACCGCATCCTTCGTCATCTGTGGGTCAGCCAACCGGCCAAGTTCTTCAAGCGAGGCTTGCCGGTGCTCAACACGCAGGTATCCGGCTTCGGCGAGATGCTCAGGCACATCGTCGCCGAGGATCTCCATCGCACGTTCCACACGCTGAGCGGCTACCGTCGCAGCATGTACGCTTCTGCGGGTGTTGGCGTCGTCAAAAGTTGCCAACCGTTGACCGCCACGCATCTGCGCTTGCTTCTCCCGAAGTTTTGCGTCCCACTCCAGGCGAGCAAGAGGCGCACCCATTCGACTGAGAAGCACCCCTATCGTCTCCGCATCACGGACATGTACACGCTCAACACCGCGAGTCTCCCGCATTCTGATGTGGCACCCAAGACGACGCGCTAACCCCACTAGGGCAAGCCCAGCTTCCTCGCATGGGCACTCGACCTCTAAAGCGGCAGTTCGGCCCGGCTCTGTGAGCGCTCCCCTAGCGAGGAACGCACCCCGCCACGCGGCTTCAACTTCAGCAATTTCTCCCGAAACGATTTGCGGGGGCATACCTACCACGAGATGACCAGACTGCGTCCGAAGATTTAGACGCCGATACAGCGCTTCAACACCAGTATCTAGACGTACTTCGTATTTCGTTTCCTTTGTCGCCGAGCCAGGTGAAACCACGGCGAACTTTGGTGAGCTCATGAAAAGAGTTTCAAGAATCAGGATTAAGCGACGTGCCACCGCCTCTTCCGCGAAATCCGCAATCATAGTTACCCCGTGGATTGAGGCGTCAAGTTTTCCTGCAAACCGAACTAACGCGGATGCCTCGGCGGCCGCAGCAGACTTCGCTCCTATTGGAGTTCGAAGCAGCTCTTCTTTGGTTTTGGCGGTCAGCGACACCGAGTGATCCTTTCTACAAAAACATCGGTGGATTAGTGTAGCGCACGTTATGCGTGAAAATCACGAACGAGAGATAGCAGCTCATGTGCAAGCTTGCGTGGATCATGCCGGTTTGTGTTGCGGTGCTGATCATCAACTTCATGAATATCTCGGAACAGTACAGTTGCACCAACTCGATCCGCGGCGCGCCCAAGATGAACGCGTTCGCCCTCCGTCGGGCTAATTGAGTTATCAGCCAGGAACACATCAACATGCAGGTTCGGAGCGTGCTGCTCGAAGACATGAATATGGCGTTCCGTGCTAAATCCCGGTGTCTCTCCTGCCTCCGGAGAAAGATTCAGCACTACAACTACCAACGCGGACGTCTCATTCAACGCGCGGACAATGTCCGGAACGAGTAGATGCGGAATCACCGACGAAAACCACGATCCAGGCCCGATTGTCACCACTTCTGCGTCCATGATCGCCTGCACTGCTTCGTCGGTTGCGGGAGGATTGTGGGGCAAAAGGCGGACGCGTCGCACAGTTCCGGGTGTGGTGGCAACGGCAACTTGACCGCGAACAGAACGCAAAACACGGGGGTCGTCGTCTAACCCCGCGACATCGGCCTCAATGTCGAGAGGCATAGGACTCATAGGAACAACCCTGCCCTGTGCGCCTGTCCATGAGCCGATGACGTCCAACGCTTGCTGAATATCGCCGAGTTCCTCGCTTAGTCCGGCAAGGAGCAGATTGCCAACTGCGTGCCCTGCCATCGCTCCATTTCCGCCAAATCGGTGTTGTAATGTATCTCTCCACAGAGCGCCATCTTCGTCATCCGCGGTCAGGGCTGAGAGCGCCATCCGCAGGTCACCAGGCGGAATGATATCCATCTCACGGCGTAGCCGACCGGATGAGCCTCCGTCGTCAGCAACTGTTACCACGGCGTGGATGGCTCGAGCCTCAGCCGCCCGCGCCGCCAATAGTGTTTGATATAAACCGTGCCCTCCCCCAAGGCAAGTAAATGCAGGTCCCATAATTTAATCAGTGCTTCTTTCCAACGATAAAGAGCAGCTAGTTGCGTTCCAAGTCACGGTGCAAGACGTTGACGTCCACGTCATCGGACTCCCGAAGCCTGCGTACAATCTCCTCCGAAATTGCGACTGACCGGTGGTGCCCGCCAGTACAGCCGATCCCAACAGTGATAAAGTCCTTACCTTCATGACGGTAGCCCTTGAGCATATCCTTCAGCATTGTCAAGAAGTTATCGACGAATGCCTTCGCTCCAGGCTGCGACAGAACATAGTCTGCGACTGGTGCATCGATACCTCGAAACTCCCGAAGCTCGGGGATCCAAAACGGATTTGGCAAAAACCGTACGTCCAACACTAAATCCGCATCACGAGGGGTCCCGTGTTTAAACCCAAACGACTCCACGGTGACGTGCTGTTTCGGTGCAGAGAGGTCGCCAACAGAGGCCTCAATCGACCGACGCAGGTCGTGAACTGAGAGGTGTGTCGTATCAATAATGAGATCTGCACGCTCCCGAACCGGGGCGATCTCCTTTCGCTCCCGTTCGATCCCCTCTTTCAACGTGTCATTGCCCTGCAACGGGTGCGTACGTCGCACACTGTCGAATCGGCGGATAAGGACTTCATCGCGGGCGTCGAGAAATAAGATGAACGGAGATAGGCCTTTTGCCTCAATCGCCTCAATCGTCTCCATTAACGAGCCATTGAACATCCTGGCACGTACATCAGTGACTACAGCGAGATGGTCAACAGGGGAATCGTCCGCAGTTGACATCTCGACAAGATCGAGAATGAGTTGCGGAGGCAGATTCTGGGAAACGAAGTATCCCTTATCTTCAAAAACTTTCGCGGCAGTCGACAAACCACCACCAGAAAGCCCGGTGATTATCACAGGGCGACGAGATTCGGATGCAGGTAATAAAGGCGAAGTCATAGGCCCATACTAGCTAGGCTTCGACGTCCTTGTGTAGGTGCTCGAAAATCGTCTCTGCCAACTTCGGCCCGACCCCCGCTACCTCCTGCAATTGCTCAAGCGAAGCCTTGCGAATCTGTTTGACACTGCCGAAATGCTTCACCAGTTCTTTTCTCCGAGCAGGCCCCAGCCCCGGTACGTTGTCCAGTACTGATGCTCTCATCCGTTTCGAACGCTGCTGTCTGTGATAGGTGATCGCGAAGCGGTGAGCCTCGTCTCGTATCTGTTGCAGCAGGTACATACCCTCGCAGTTTCTGGGCAAAATGATTGGTTCATCGTCATCGGCAACCCAGATTTCTTCTAGTCGCTTTGCCAGCCCGATGAGCTGTACATCCACGATACCAAGCTCATCGAATACCGCCTGTGCTGCGTTTACCTGTGGTTTTCCGCCGTCGACGATAAACAATTGTGGTGGATAGGCAAATCGTTGATTGCCGGTGGAAGCAACCTCACTCGCCTCCTCCGCAAACATCATCGTGCTTACTTCTTCGTCGGGATTGGCGAGTTTGTCCTCGTGGTAGCGCTTAAACCTCCGTCGAGTGACCTCAGCTATCGATCCAACATCATCGGAGCGCCCATCGCCGGCTGCTTCTTTAATTTGGTATCGCCGGTAATCGTTCTTCTTCGGCAGACCATCTTCAAACACAACCAGCGACGCCACAACGTCTGTGCCCTGAATATGAGAAATGTCGGTGCACTCAATTCGTAACGGAGCTTCATCCATGCCAAGCGCCGACTGAATATCCTGCAATGCCTGTGAACGGGCAGTGAGATCGCCTACGCGTTTCAGCTTGTGCTGATGGAGTGCTTCAGCGGCATTGCGGTGGACTGTCTCCAGCAACGCTGCTTTGTCGCCACGTTGCGGCACGCGGATGTCAACCTGCGCACCTCGAAGCTGTGTCAATAGCGTAGAGACGTCGGCCAACTCTTCTGGAAGTTCCGCAACAAGGATTTCACGCGGCACCGGAATACTCGGCACCGCTTCGCGATGCGATTGCTTATCGACGCCCCTTCGTCGGAATTGCTCTGTAATCTGTAGGTCTTCTTTTCGCTCCTGGGCGTCACGCTCAACGGCATCTGAGTAGTACTGAACCAGAAAGTCCTGCATCAGTGTGGGAACTGCAGGGTCCTTTTCCCCCTCTTCTAACCGGTCCAAACTGCCGGGTTCGTCGCCGGTCTTCTCAACGACCCAGCCTCGCTGGGCACGAATGCGACCACCACGAACGTTAAAGATTTGCACAGCTACTTCCAGCTCATCGCTGTCGATAGCAATGATGTCAGCATCCGTATCGCTGCTGAGCACTACGGCTTGGCGCTCCATCACTTTGTCCAGTGCGCCAAGGTCATCGCGAAGACGCGCTGCCTTTTCAAACTCGAGTTGTTCTGCCGCAGTAGCCATTTGCTGCTTGAGGGATCTGACAACGTGCTCTGTTCGTCCGCCCATAAACGAGAGGAACCCGGCGACAATCTCGTCATATTCCTGTTGATCAACACGTTGTACGCACGGTGCCGAACACTTATCGATGTAGCCCAACAGGCATGGTCTCCCGAGCGACTCATGTCGATTAAACACACCGTTCGAACAGGTACGAATCGGAAACACTCTCGTCAATAGATCAAGCGTTTCGCGTACGGCCCACGCGTGCGAGAACGGCCCAAAGTAGCGGACACCTTTTCGTTTCGGCCCCCGGTAGAAGAATGCCCGGGGGTAGCGCTCTTTCACGCTCACAGCGAGCATGGGATACGTCTTGTCATCCCGGTACATGACGTTGAACCAGGGATCGAATTTCTTGATCCACGTGTACTCAAGCTGCAGCGCCTCAACTTCGCTCGCTACAACCGTCCACTCCACGGAGCTGGCGGTAAATACCATCTGGCGCGTTCGCGGATGGAGCTGCGCCGGTGGCTGGAAATAGTTGCTGAGTCGAGCTCGCAGGTTCTTCGCCTTACCGACGTAGACGACGCGACCATGAGGGTCGCGAAACTTATAAACACCTGGGTCGGTGGGGATCGTCCCTGGAGCCGGACGGTAGGAAGTGGGATCAGCCAAGACGCTCCGCGCTCCCTATTCTGACGGCATGTACTTAGCTTCGAGCTCGCGGAACTCCGCAACTGCCTGCAACGCTAACTCTTTATCTGCAGCCTGAATCGCCCACAGCGGAACGTATTCAAAGTCCGGAAGCTCTAGCCGGGCCATTCGGGCGCCCTTTGGGAACGAAAGCCCGTAGATAACTAGCCAGGGGTAAAATCGCGTCCCGATAATGTTGGCTACCTCGACGCCGTCCTCATTGACCTGGACGCACGGCCGCGTCAACACCAGCCAGGTCAGAATCGAGAGGATGATACCGACTCCAACGAAAGCAAACTTGTCGAGCCACGTAATTGTGAGGCCCGAAAATTCCACGTCAACGACAGCGGCCATGAAGATGTGCACGGCCATCAGCACAAGAATGCATACAGCTGCGACTTTCTTCAGAAATGGGGACCGAATCGTCAGCTCCCACGGCTTAGTCGAGATCGAAGCATGTGGGTCTAGTGCGTTGAGGTATGCAAGCTCCGCTTCATCAATCTTGCGTGCAACCGACTGTTCTTCGCTCACTACTCTTTACTCCTCGCTGCCGTAGCACACGCTACGTTCTTTCAGTTATGAATCTTTCTTCGGGGTCGCTCGGACTTTTTCAAGCTCGATGAGGGCACCGATTGCTGCCTGCACGGCTTCCGCGCCCTTGTCTTCCTTCGCGTCCTCTCCACCAGCACGCTCGTAGGCCTGGTCTTCTTCTTCGACGGTGAGTACTCCGTTTCCGACCGGCGTTGATTCGTCGAGTGCGATGCGGGTCAACCCTGCGGTCACCGAGTCACAAACATACTCAAAGTGCGCCGTCTCACCTCGAATTACGCACCCTAGCGCTACGACAGCGTCGTAACGCTGAGCGCACGCCTGCACCACAACCGGCAATTCTAACGCGCCGGCGACGGTAAATTCCGCATACTTAGCGCCCATTTCTCGGGCAGTCGAGATCGCCCGGTCCCGGAGACGCTCCACGATTTTCTGGTTCCACAGTGTCGAAACAATGGCGACTGTATAGCCCTCACCACTTATCGTCTGCGCATCAGGTGCACCGACACTTGCCATCTAATCGTCCTCCTGCTCAGTCCACGAAGCAGCCAACGGGAGATCATGCCCCATGCGCAACTGCTTGGTTCGTAAATACCGGATGTTCTCGTGAGTAGGCACAATTTCGATTCGAGCCCGCTCTTTCACGATCGGACCGAAGCCGCTGAGCGCTTCCACCTTTTCCGGATTATTGGATAACAGTGTAAACGAAATGATACCAAGGTCTTTCAAAATCTGTCCGGCAACCGAATACTCGCGGGCATCGACGGGCAGCCCCTGCTCAAGGTTGGCATCAACGGTGTCAAGGCCCTGGTCTTGCAGGCGATAGGCCTCGAGCTTGGCGAGGAGACCAATACCGCGACCTTCGTGCCCGCGAACATACACGAGCACACCACAACCCTTTTCTTGAATCCGACGCATCGACTCGTGGAGCTGCGGACCACAGTCGCACCGCTTCGACGCAAAGGCATCCCCCGTCAAGCACTCGGAGTGAACCCGCACAAGTACATCGTCACAGTTCGCGACGTCCCCGACTACCAATGCGATGTGCTCGGAACCATCGATGCGATTGCGATAACCGTACGCGGCAAACGTACCGAACTCGGTCGGCAACTTGGTTTCGACAGTGCGCTCGACTGTCATCTCATGGCGGCGTCGATACGCAATAAGCTGCTCGATGGAGATCATCTTGAGACCGTGCCGGTCGCTGAACTTGCGCAGTTCATCAAACCGCGCCATATCCGTCGGATCCTCCTCGGACACGATTTCACACAACACACCGCACGGAGTAAGTCCTGCCAAGCGCGCGAGATCGATTGAGGCCTCGGTATGTCCATCCCGCGTGAGCACCCCTCCCTTGCGTGCGCGCAGAGGCACGATATGGCCCGGACGAGTGAAGTCATGCGGCCCATACTTCGTATCGACGAGGCGTCGAATAGTCTCAGCTCTCGATGTTGCGGAAATACCTGTCGATCCTGTCGCTGCATCGACAGTGACCGTGTACGCGGTGCCGCGGGCGTCCTCATTATGAGCAACCATGGGCGGCAGTTGGAGCTCATCCGCACGCTCGTCCTCGAGCGGGACGCAAATGTATCCGGAGGTGTAGCGCACCATAAACGCTACGAGTTCCGGGGTGGCGAACTCGGCGGCAAAAATAAGATCCCCCTCGTTCTCCCTATCCTCGTTGTCAACAACAACGACTGCTTCACCGCGAGCAATAGCTGCTACTGCATCTTCGACGGTGTCTAGCTGCGAATTACGTCCAACGGAGTCCTGAGGAGCATTCATGGAACCCAATGTTAGTGCCTCACCATGTTCTCAACGTATTTGGCAATGATATCGACTTCGATGTTGACCGAATCGCCTGATTTCCATGAGCCTGCGGTCGTCGCCTGTAGGGTCGCAGGGATGAGCGAGACTTCAAACCAACCATCTCCTACTGCAGAGACGGTCAACGAGATCCCGCTGATCGTGATAGAGCCCTTTTCCACCACGTACTTTCGTACTTTTTCAGGGAGCGAAAACCGCAGTACGTCCCAATGCTCACCAGGCGAGCGATGTTGAAGTGTCGCCACTGCATCGACGTGCCCCTGAACAATGTGACCACCAAGACGGTCTCCCACTGCTAGTGCGCGCTCAAGATTGACCAGGGTTGCTTCCTTGTATTCACCGATACGGGAACGACGCAAAGTTTCAAGCATGACGTCTGCAGTAAAAGAATTTTCTGTGGCTTCAACTACTGTGAGACACACCCCGTCGACGGCAATCGAGTCTCCAAATTCCACTCCTGCAAGTACGGTTTCTGCGCCGATACGGATCCGAACTGCGTCGTCGAGTGGCTCGATTGACGCCACCGAACCAACTTCCTCAACCAGTCCTGTAAACACTATGCAGTCTCCATTTCTATCAATACGTCCTCGCCAAGTTGGTGCACGTCGCAGATCTTAAATTCGAATGCGTCGCCTATCGTACGCGCCAGTGCAGCGTCCAGCACCGAGCGACCTTGGCCTAGCAGTTTTGGCGCAATATATGCTTGCACCCGGTCGACAACACCGCGGGTAAAGAAGCTGCTGAGGAGATTCGCTCCACCCTCAACAAGTACGTCACGGCAGCCAAGTTCCCAAAGTTCTGCGCATGCTGCCTCAGGGGTCGGATACTGCAAAAAGCCTAGCTCGCGTAAGTTTCCTTCGGGCACTTCTCTCGTGCCGATTACAACGCGGCGAGGCTGGTGCGGATACAGGCTTCCATCCGGTCTACGCGCGGTGAGCGAAGGATTGTCAGTGATCGCGGTTCCGGTCCCAACGATGATGGCGTCGCGTTGAGCGCGGTCACGGTGCACGAACTGGCGCGCCTCAGGTCCGGTAATCCACTTGCTGGAGCCGTCAATCGCTGCGGTGAACCCATCCAACGTCATCGCAAACTTCGCGGTCACGCTGACCCGATTGTGGCGTATGGAGGAAATCCAAGGCTGAAGGGCTTCAACGCGGTAAGGCTCGAAGCGGACGTCGATACCCGCGGCTTCAAGCCGCTGAGCACCGCCTGTAGCGAGAGGATTCGGGTCAGCCGTGAGATACACAACCTTGGCAACACCCGCAGAAATCAGTGCCTCTGTGCACGGGCCAGTTCGTCCAGTGTGGTTACACGGCTCCAACGTGACAACGGCTGTAGCGCCTTCTGCACGAGCTCCTGCCTTACGAAGTGCTTGAACCTCCGCATGTGGCCCGCCGACGGGGGCCGTCGCGCCGGTGGCGACTAGAACTCCGTCTGGGCTATACAACGCACATCCAACTGGTGGATTGGGACTCGTAGTCCCGCGGACTGCATCCCCTGCTGCGATAGCTGCTTCGATCACGCGACGCCAGCCGCTTCCTTTGCCATCCGACGCAGCGTATCTACTGCTTCAGCGGGATTATCTGCGCCGAATACTGCGGATCCAGCCACGAAGGCGTCCACACCGGCCTCGGCCGCCTGAGCAATTGTGGAGTTGGCGATGCCACCATCGATCCCAATTACCGTGGACAAGCCAGCAGCGCGAATGTGGTCACGCAGGGTAAACACCTTCGAGAGCACTTCCGGCATGAACTTCTGTCCGCCAAAACCGGGCTCCACACTCATCACGAGCACTTCCTCGAAATGCTCAAGATCGTCGAGGTATGGCTCGATTGGTGTGCCCGGTTTAATAGCAAATCCCGCCTGCACGCCTAATTCACGGCACTGCTTCGCAGCAGCGACGTGGTCATTCGTTGCCTCGACGTGGAAAATCATTCGATCACCACCAGCGTTGGCATAGGTCTCGAACCACTGCTCAGGTTCCTCGATCATGAGGTGCATGTCGAGAAACTGGTCGGTCACCCCGTTGACTGCTTTGGTCACATCCGGACCAAAAGAAAGGTTCGGCACAAAATGACCGTCCATGATGTCTACGTGGAGCATGTCGGCGTTCGGAACTTTCTCAACATCTTCGCCGAGAGCTGCATAGTTCGCGGCGAGGATGGACGGCGCAATATAAATCATGCCTCTACCCTAGTGTTTTCTTGCGAAGAACTGCGAAGAACATTGCGTCAGTTCCGTGGCGGTGTGGCCACATCTGCACACTACGATGTGGACCGACGTTTTCCATTGGCGCAACAAGTTGCTGTGCGTCGCACTCCTCGACTTTGCCAGTGGCCAGCACAGCGTCAACGATGCCTCTGGTCTCCCGAACATCTGGCGAACATGTCGAGTACACGATTACGCCACCAGGCTTTGTCGCAGTAATGGCTGTGTTGAGCAGCTTGAGCTGTAGCTGGGTGAGCGAAGCGATATCTGACTCGTGCTTCGTCCAGCGTGCTTCAGGCCGACGCCTCAACGATCCGAGGCCGGAACAGGGGGCGTCGACAAGCACTCGGTCGTATCCAGACTCGAGCTCAATGGTTGTCGCGTCCCCTGTGCGAACACTGACCGGCAAACCTTTCGTCGCCTTCTGCACAAGCTCCGCACGGTGAGGCGCAACCTCGACTGCATCAACGCGTGCACCATCAATTGCCGCCAAGGAACCGATGAATGCAGCCTTGCCCCCCGGGCCTGCGCAGAGGTCCAATCAGCGTCCCTGGTCGTCAGCGACGGTCGCTTGGACAAGCGCCCGCGCAATCAACTGAGAGCCTTCGTCTTGTACCGCGGCGAAACCATCGCGTACCGGTTGCAGCTCACCTGGGTTCCCCTCAGGCAAATACACGGCATACGGGGAGTACTTGCCAATGTCGCCACCAGTGATGAGTGCCAACTCCTCCGCGGAGATCTCGCCGGGTCGTGCGACAAGATGCACGATGGGACGCTCCGAGTCAGCTTCGAGGGCCTCGGCCAGCTCCGGATCATCTGCTTCAACCCCTAACGCCGTTGCAAAAGAACGAGCAATCCAAGCAGGGTGCGCGTGCTCGAACGCGATGCGCTCCAGTGGCTCATTGGGCTTGCAGGTGTCAATCCAGTGCTTCGAGGGTTGCCGGCTCATCGTTCGCAGCACCGCATTAACAAAACCTTTCGCGCCCTGTTTCCCAGCGCCGATAACCAAGCGCACCGAAGTATCAACCGCGGCATGCTGCCCGACTCTGGTGTACAGCAACTGGTAAGCGCCTAATCGCAGAGCTGCGCGTACCTCAGCATCGAGATCAGCAATAGCGCGGCTCGAGCACTCCTGAAGAACCGCATCAATCACACCGAGCGATCGCAGTGCTCCATACGTCAGCTCCGTAGCAAATGCAGCATCCTTGCCACGCACCTGGTGTTCACGGAGTATTCCCGGCAAGACCAAGTTCGCGAACGCCCCGTCTATGTCGACGCGCATCAGCGTCGACCACGCTGCCTCACGAGCAGGGTCACCAATATCAACCTTTGGCGCTTGCTGGTTGGTTCGCTTTTGTGCAACCTTCGCCGTCTTCTTGCTTACTGTCGCAGGCTTACGACGCCCCGCAGACCGGGATCGGAACCCTCCGCTCATACAAATTTCACCCCTGCCTCAATAGTCTCGGTTGCGAGCCCGCGCCCCCACGCATCTGCAGCCATACGCTTCTTCCCAGGCGGTTGTATCTCTTGCAAGATCACATCGACTGTCCCAGTTCCAACTCGCACCCGATTCTTTTCGACGGCCACTTCGCCCGCGCCAAGCGTATCCGAGTCACCAATCGACACCGGCCCGATTTTGACACGCTGCTCACCGAGCATTGTCCACGCACCAGGTCCTGGCGTGTATGCGCGGATCGTACGATCAACTACTTCGGCGTCACAATCCCACTGAATCCGAGCATCCTTGCTCTGAATTTTCGGGGCATATGTGCCATCCACGGGCTGTGGTTCCGGTACTATGCTGCCACTGGCGAGACCATCCATCGTGGCAACAAGCAAGTCAGCACCCTCGTACGCAAGCCTGGTCAAGAGATCGTCCGCGGTATCGGTAGGCAAAATCGCTTCCTCAAACGTAGCCAGAACTGGACCTGTATCGAGTCCCTCATCGATGCGGAATGTCGTGGCACCGGTCGTCGTCAATCCCGACAAGATTGCAGCCTGGACTGGAGCCGCTCCCCGGAGCTCAGGCAAAAGCGAGAAGTGGAGGTTCACCCACCCGTGCTGAGGCAAGTCGAGCAGCTCAGGTGGAACAAGGTTGCCGTACGCTACTACGGGAATCGCATCTGGAGCAATCGCACGTAGACGTTCGACGATTTCTGCATTACCACGCAATGTCTTCGGCTCAAGTACTTCAATGCCATGCTCAAGCGCAACTTTCTTAACCGGCGACGGGTGAAGCGTCCGCCCTCTCCCCTTCGGCGCGTCAGGGCGCGTGAGCACCGCAACTACTTCATGCTCTGAATGAAGCAACGCCTCCAGCGCCACGACTGCAGGTTCTGGCGTCCCAGCAAACACAATACGCATTACCGTTCCTTCCACCACGTTGATGTTCGAACTTGTGACATAGCTTGTTTCTTTTCTTCCGCAGACAGACGCTCCAAGAACACAACGCCGTCAAGGTGGTCAGTCTCGTGCTGAATGCACCGCGCGAGGAGTCCTGTTCCCAGGATCGACAACGGATGTCCCTCTGCGTCGACACCGTTGCAGACTACGGAGCGATATCGCTCCACATCGGCCCTAACACCGGGAATGGACAGACACCCTTCAGTACCCAGCTGACTATCCCCAGAAAGCGGCGACCACGACGGGTTCACAATGTGTCCCCGAAGCCCCTGACAATCGAAGACGAACACCCTCAGGCTGTGGCCAATCTGATTTGCAGCCAAGCCAACACCACCTGCGTTATCCATTGTGTCGAACATGTCATTGACCAGCGTGCGAATCCCAGCGCCAAACTCAGTAACCTCTTGAGCTACTTCATTGAGCACAGGATCCCCGAGCAATCGAAGCCTGCGAACTGTCATGGATCGATAGTCTACCCACCTCTCGGCTCCACGGGCGCAACACTATCCAATATGCAGAGGGTCAACCTGCACCCGCAGCGGTAAATCCTGCTTGCGCGTCGCTCTACTGATCACTCCAGCCCGTAAAGCACGACCTAGCTCATTCCGTTCTTGCACTGCGCACCTCACCAGCATGCGCTGCGCAGGGCCGAACTGCTGCTCGTCCCAAGTGCCAGGTAATGAGACCCCGCTCGGTAAGTCGACTGGCCCCAACAACTCAGCAGCTAAGGGAAGCGTCGTATGTGCGAAAAAATCTTCCAAAGCGACACGTGGTGCGTCCACCACTGCTACGTGAGCAGCTGGCGGAAACGAAACCTCTCGTCGATGTCCAAGCTCAAGCGCCGCATAGCCGGACGGATCCCAGCGCAGGAAGAACTGCACAACGGCAATTCCCGGATCAGCGGTCACGACGACCTCCCCACCGCGTTCATGGGGCTCAACCAGCGCTGCAGCCGCTATCCATCTCGAATAAGTCTCTTCAGCCGCTCGCAAGTCTGGACGTTGCAGCAGCGCCCACGCATCCATCAGCACCGCTGCTCCGTACCCGCCTTCCACTACGGGTTCCGCGCCGGGCGTGGCTACAACAAGCTGTGCCTGAGACTCAACCTCAGCGAGTACCTTTTCGCCTGAGGAATTCCGCACACGCACTTGAGGAAATGCTCGGCCAAGCTCCTCTGCCGTCCGGTCTGTGCCCAATACCACTGCGCGCAGCTTTCGCGAACCGCATGCAGCACAACGATAAGAGGGATCTATGCGGCCACACCACCGGCAGGTTGGTGCGGATGCATCCCCACTTTGTGGCAACTCGAGCGGTCCATTGCACGCACGACACCGAGACGGGGTGCGGCAGTCACCGCAAGCCAGCGCACGAATGTATCCAGCACGAGGCACCTGAAACAACACCGGGCGATTACGCTGAAGTGCCCGCTTTGCTGCTTGGAACGCCGCAGAAGGAAGCCTTGCTTGCCTTGCACGTGGGTCACGTTCTAGTGCGATGTCGGAATCCCCCGCTGCATAGATCCGCGGCATCCGCTCTCGAATCGTGCCTTTCGACGCCTCCAACCCATGCATCCAACCCGATTCGACCAGCATTTGGGTTTCTGCAGTTCTTGCGACACCGCCGATGATTAACGGGACGTGCTCAAGCGCGGAGCGCGTCGTCAAGACCTCGCGAGCATGCACATACGGCTCACGCGGGTCAACAAGATTGTCGTTGCCGTCATCCATGAGCACAAGCAGTCGAAGATCCTGTACCGGCGCGAACGCAGCGGAGCGAGTCCCCACCACGATTCGGGCCTGCCCATGCAATGCCGACAGATATCGTGAATACCTTGCCTGCGGACCCTGTGCAGAAGTGAGCGTGCTGATCTGCCGAGGCCCGACCACCTTCTTCAACTGTGCTTCGAGGCTATCTACATCTCGCTGATCCGGTACGACGATGAGTGCTCCGCCACCGTCAAGCGCGACTTTTGCAGCCAAAGCAGCAACGGGACCTGCCCACGGAGCACCTGGTGCAACCTGCCACGCTGCTCGCACTAGCTTTCTGGCGAGCACAGCATCGACGAATGATTCACCGTATTGATATGTACTCCATCCCGAAAGATCTGGCTCGGTGGCCTCACCAAGCTCCGCCCAAGGTGTAGAAGTGTCTGTCTCTTCAGCTTTCTTATGCCGAGGAGGGATCGCTGAGCGATAGATATCAGATCTGACGCCGGCATAGCGCTCAGCGAGTGCGTCGACAAGCTGGCGTAACTGGATTGGAGCGACGACCTCCGATGAAATCACGCGCTCGAGGAACCGCAAGTTACCTACATGCTCAGGGGCCTCCGTCCGGCCAAGAATCAACCCGTCAACAAGTCGACCAGCGAACCGCACCCGCACCCGCGTTCCCGGCTGCGCATCTTCTGACTGCTCCTCAGCTACGTAGTAGTCAAAGGTGCGGTCTAGATGTGCCAACCCAAGCTGGGGTAGCACCTTGGCGACAGGAAGGAAGGTTGCGGGCTGCTTCGACATTCAGCCGTGCCTTATACCCCTGCTGCAGCGCGCAGGTCATCTACCTTGTCCAAACGCTCCCACGGCAAGTCGACATCCGTGCGCCCAAAGTGACCGTACGCAGCCGTTTGGGCATAAATTGGGCGAAGCAAGTCAAGTTCTTTGATGATTGCGGCCGGACGAAGGTCAAAGACCTTCTCCACAGCCTGCTGAATTGACTCGTTCGTCTGTCCTTCAGCTGCGGTGCCAAACGTCTCAACGTAGAGGCCAACCGGGGTTGCTCGCCCAATCGCGTACGCTACCTGCACCTCGACGCGGTCTGCTAAACCAGCTGCACAAATATTCTTGGCAACCCAACGAGTTGCGTACGCAGCAGAGCGGTCAACCTTTGATGGATCCTTGCCGGAAAACGCACCACCGCCGTGCCGTGCCATGCCACCATATGTGTCTACGATGATCTTTCGCCCAGTCAACCCGGCGTCTCCCATCGGGCCCCCAAGCACAAACGAACCCGAGGGATTAATCAGCAGCTTGGTGTCATCCGTGTAGAACTCCTCTAACCCAGCGTCAGCGATTACCCACTCGAGCACATGGGTACGGAGCGCGTTCTCGAGTTCCTCTCCGACGAAGTCCGGGTCGTGTTGCGTGGAAATAACCACGGTATCCAGTGCCACTGGGGTCTCGCCGTCGTAAGCGAACGTCACCTGAGTCTTACCGTCCGGGCGCAAGCCCACGACGGTGCCCATCTTTCTCACCTCGGTCAAGCGTCGCGCAAGTCGGTGCGCAAGCGCAATTGGTAGCGGCATGTACTCTTCGGTTTCATTCGTAGCGTAACCAAACATCAGCCCCTGATCACCAGCACCTGTCTGGTTGAGCGCTTCGATGGTGTCGTTCTCGCGCGACTCCTGAGAAAAACTAACGCCGTCCGAAATTTCAGCAGACTGATCGCCGATGGCGATGTTCACTCCACATGTACGGCCATCAAAGCCCACCTCCGACGAAGAAAACCCGATTCCGACCAACTTGTCGCGGACAATCTTGGCGATGTTTGAGTAAGCCTCGGTTTGTACCTCACCCACCACGTGCACCTGACCGGTCGTCACTAAGGTTTCTACAGCGACACGCGAGGACGGATCCTGCTTGAGCATGTCGTCCAAAATCGCGTCCGAAATTGCGTCGCAGATTTTGTCGGGGTGACCTTCAGTCACCGATTCACTGGTGAATAAACGGTAGTACGTACCAGTATCACGTGTAGACAAAGCGGTCTTCCTTTTGCTCTTTCGTTCCTACAGAGAATGGCCAGCGAAGACGTACCATCGCCAACCGTTGATGCAATGCACCTTAGAGTAGACCACTCGGTCTAATAATTCAAACGTCGTTTCTACATGTGGAGTGACTCAACCTTATCCAGCAGGTGCACTGCAACTTCCAGCTTTGTACCATGCGGAATCGCCTGTTCCCGACCCGAACTATCAAGGAACCACCCCTGATTGTGTGCCTGCCCGAAGACAGCTCCCTGCGCCACCGAATTCACCATCAGACCGTCCACTCCCTTGCGCTGCAGCTTGCGCCGGGCGTTCTCAAGTTCGTTATCGGTCTCCGCAGCGAACCCAACAATCGTCGCAGAGGTAAGCCCCTTTTTCCTCATCTCACCAAGTCCCTGCAAAATATCGGGGTTTGCAACCAGGTCCACCTGAGAAAGCTCTTGACTGTTATCATCTTTCTTCAGTTTCTTCTGCGCCGCATGCCGTGGCCTCATATCAGCTACAGCAGCAGCCATAACGATGATGTCGGCTTGTGGAGCAAGGCTGCGCATCGCCTCATTCATCTGGAGAGCAGTAGTGACACGATGTATCTCAGCACCAGCGGGGATGCTCAAGTGGTCAATGGCACCCGCGACGATATCAACATGGGCACCTCTTTGTGCTGCAATTTCTGCCAGAGCAAAACCTTGCTTGCCGGAGGAATGATTCCCCAAGAATCGGACAGGATCAAGTGGCTCCCGAGTGCCTCCGGCACTGATCAACACTCTTTTGCCCTTGAGCGTTTGCTCAATTGGCCCGGTAGCAGCCACGGTCTCTGTCAGCTTGACAATCTGCGAGGGGTCGAGAAGCCGACCTGCCCCACTGTCCTTGCCCGTCAGCCGCCCATGCGCTGGCTCCAGTACGGTGTACCCCCGAGAGCGAAGGACCGACACGTTGTGTTGCGTAGCGCGATTGTTCCACATCTCAGTATGCATTGCCGGAGCAAGCACGACGGGACACGTTGCCATGAGCAGTGTGGAAGTTAAGAGATCATCAGCGCGCCCACCAGCCACGCGCGCCAGAAAGTCTGCAGTAGCAGGAGCCACCACAATGACGTCCGCATCCTGCCCGATTCGTACGTGCTGCACCTCATCAACGCGCGAAAAAACATCAGTGTCTACCGGAGCGCCAGACAGCGCCTCAAAAGTGGCCGCACCTACAAACTTCAAGGCGTTTTCTGTCGGAATAACCCGTACGTCAACCCCCTGCTCGCGAAATCCGCGAACAATCTGACAGGCTTTGTACGCTGCGATACCGCCCGAAACGCCAACGACTACCTTGCTCACTTCGTTCATAGCAACAGAGTGTACGCAAAACCCCGCAGCCGCTTCCATTAGGGAGCCACTGCGGGGCAAGTGTGTGATATGAGGGTGCGGGGAGTTACATGCCCTCTTCGTGCTCGAGCAAACTCGAGTTGATCTCACGAAGCGCGATCGAAAGCGGCTTCTCACCCGGCTCTGGCGTCACCAATGGCCCGATGAACTCAAAAACGCCCTCGTCTGAGTTCTGGTAGTAGCTATTGATTTGGCGGGCGCGCTTGGCCGCAAAGATTACCAAGGCGTACTTCGACGAAACCTTCGTCAGTAGCTCATCAATCGGGGGTGCGGTAATACCATCAGGGGTGTCGTATGCTTTTTCTTCCGCGTCGCCCGCAGAGCCATCTTGCAACAGATCGCTGTTGATCGTGCTCAATTCAACCTACTTCTCGTTGTACTTCAATTAATTGTCAGTGTCTCGGCCGTCAGACCCCACAAGAAGGTCCACTATAGCAGCGACAGCGTCATCGATGTTGTCATTGACCACGACGTTGTCGAATTCGTCCTGTGCCGCAATCTCGTTGCGGGCAGTTTCCAGACGACGCTCGATCACCTCTTGCGTCTCCGTGCCCCTGCCAGTGAGTCGCTCTACAAGAATCTCCCACGACGGCGGGGCCAAGAACACGGTGGCCGCCTCTGGCATCAAGCCTTTGATGTTTCGAGCTCCAACCAAGTCGACTTCGACGAGGACTGGCCGACCAGCCTCCAACGCCTCGCGCACTGGAGAAGCTGGAGTACCGGAGCGCTGGAGCCCTCCATGGATATCTGCCCACTCAAGCATCTCGCCCGAATCAATCTTCTGTTGGAACTCATCGGGCGTAACAAAGAAGTAATCCTTGCCGTCCTGTTCGCCCGGCCGAGGTGCGCGCGTTGTCATTGAGACAGAGAAGTACAGTTCAGGAACTTCTGTGCGCAAGCGCTGCACAACGGTTGACTTCCCTACCGCCGAGGGACCGGCCAGAACTACGAGATTACCGCGTGAAGTGGGAGTCGACACTGGATTAGTCCTCGGAGAAACCAAAGCGCTCAAGCAGGGCACGGCGCTGACGGTCACCCAGACCGCGCAGACGACGCGTCTGTGCAATCTCAAGCTCTTCCATGATCTCGCGAGCCTTCACCTTGCCAACCTTTGGCAGAGCCTCCAGGAGCGCAGAGACCTTGGTCTTACCGATAATTTCATCGGTAGCTGCCTTCTCCAAAACCTCAGCGAGGTTCGTGTCGCCGCGCTTCAGCGAAGCCTTCAGCTCTGCACGCTGCTTACGCGCTTCTGCTGCCTTCTCAAGTGCTGCCTTACGCTGCTCATCGGTCAACTGTGGAAGTGCCACGGTTTCCTCCATGTAAATAGTAGTTCTATTGCTCCAGTGCTTTGGCACCGGACCGCGATTTACCAGCCCCGATAGTACCGGACTAAGCAAGCGGCTCCGAGCCAGTGTAGCACTAGGAAGTTTTCTTCATGATGTATTGCATGGCGTTTAGCCACGTCAACGCATCGACGCAACTAAACTACCAGCAATTATGCAATCTGGTAAATACGAGCTGTCCCTATTGCCAATTCGCCTGGTCAACAGCACGTTTTCGCAGTTCATCTGGGTCCGGACCAGCAGTAAGAATCCCACGTGACATATTGGGATAAAACTGCCCAACTCTCTTCCCCGCGATCTCACGAACGTCGTTAAAGCTAGCCCCTTGTGCGCCAACGCCTGGCATAAGGACTGGCCCAGTAAACCTCGAAAGATCAAGCGCGTATGAGAGCGTCGCCCCCACCACAATCCCCACATCTGAACGGTGCGTGCTATTCAGCGCCTCACAGGCATCAACCATCTGCTGCGCGATTGTTACACCGTCTATCTGTTGAGATTGGAACTCCTGCGCCTCCGGGTTCGAGTTAGCAGCCATAACAAATACTCCTTTCCCATACTCGAAGGCAGTGTTGATTGCAGGGGCAAGGGAACCAACGCCAAGAAACGGAGTCAGCGTGAGGGCATCCACTTCTAGGGGCGATCCCGGTCGAAGCCAAGCGTCGGCATACCCTTGCATTGTCGAACCGATATCCCCTCGCTTCGCATCTGCTATCACAAGCGTTCGTGACTCCCGGAAGCGTTGAATGAGTCGCTCTAGGACGCGGAAGCCTGCGGATCCAAATCGTTCATAGAACGCGACCTGTGGCTTGACCACAGCTGCATGGCCGGCAAACGCCTCAACACAGGCATCGGAAAACGCGGCAAGGCCATCTACGGTATCTGGGAGACCCCACTGCTCAAGGATCTGTGCATGCGGGTCGATGCCCACACACAGCTGCCCGTGTTCACGGGCAGCACTGTGTAAGTCGAGCGCAAAGGACACGGCTACTTATCTCCGTTCTCAGTCCGAGTTTCGGACTCAAGTTCCTGAAGGCTCATGACAGCGATTTCATTGTCACGAAGCGCTTCGATGCCTTGGACTGCGGCGGTAACGCCCTGAACTGTCGTCATGAGTGGTACGCCGTGTGCAACGGCTGCGGCGCGGATATCGTATCCGTCGTGGCGTGCACCTGAAGATCCTGCGGGCGTGTTCAGAATCAGGTCAATCTCACCATCGTTAATGCAGTCGACGATCGATTTGCCTTCCGCCCCGTTTCGGACGTCTGAGGCCTTCAATACGATCTCGCAAGGGATCCCATTCCTTCGCAGCATTTGGGCTGTGCCGCCTGTAGCCAGAATCTTGAATCCCATTGTGGAAAGGCGCTGAATTGGGAAAATCAGGGTTCTCTTGTCACGGTTGGCGACAGAAACGAATACTGTGCCTTCCGTCGGAAGTGCGCCAAAGGCTGCTGCCTCAGCCTTCGCGTAGGCAACTCCGAACGACGGCGCTAAGCCCATCACTTCGCCAGTCGACTTCATCTCTGGACCAAGGATGGTGTCGAGCATCGCTCCGTCCGGCCGACGGAAGCGGTTGAACGGCAACACGGCCTCTTTCACTGCGATTGGGTGATCAAGTGGCAGCGAGCCACCGTCGTAGTCACTCGGGATCATCTCTTCGGCCTTCAGCTCTGCGATGGTCGCACCCATCATCACACGAGCAGCCGCCTTGGCTAGGTGTACGCCGGTCGCCTTCGACACGAAAGGAACGGTTCGCGACGCACGCGGGTTGGCTTCAATGACGTAGAGGATGTCGTCTTTCAACGCGAACTGTACGTTCATCAGACCAGTAACACCGATACCGTGCGCCAACGCCTCTGCAGAACGACGCACCTTTTCAATGTCCTCTGGCCCAATGGTCATCGGAGGCAGTGCACAAGCCGAATCGCCGGAGTGGATGCCGGCTTCCTCGATGTGTTCCATGACGCCACCGAGGTAGACGTCCTTACCATCCGACAGCACGTCGACGTCGATCTCAATTGCGGAATCTAGGAAGCGGTCAACAAGCACAGGGTGATCCGGCGAGAGTTCGGTTGCGCGATTGATGTAGTCTTCAAGGCTTTGCTCGTCGTAGACAATCTCCATGCCTCGGCCGCCCAGCACGTAGGAAGGACGAACAAGGACGGGGTATCCAATCTCATTTGCTACTCGACGTGCCTCTTCGAAAGAAACGGCGGTACCGTACGCTGGCGCAGGCAGTTTGGCAGCGTCGAGCACCTTGCCAAACTCGCCGCGGTCTTCCGCGGAATCGATGGCCTCGGAGGTAGTTCCGACTACCGGTACCCCGGCGTCAGCGAGTCGCTGCGCGAGCCCGAGTGGCGTCTGACCACCCAACTGCACGATAACCCCTGCAACCGTGCCAGACAGAGACTCAGCGCGATAGATCTCCATGACATCTTCGAAGGTCAGAGGCTCGAAGTAGAGCCTGTCAGCCGTGTCGTAGTCAGTGGAAACGGTCTCCGGGTTGCAGTTGATCATCACTGTCTCGTAGCCAACCCGCGAGAGCTCCAGCGCGGCGTGGACGCACGAGTAGTCAAACTCGATGCCTTGACCGATGCGATTCGGGCCTGAGCCCAGGATCAGCACCTTCTCCTTATCGGAGGAGGCGACCTCAGACTCTGCCTCCGGATCCCATTCGTACGCGGAGTAATGATACGGCGTCTGCGCTTCGAACTCACCCGCGCAAGTATCAACGGTCTTGTATACAGGGTGGACACCAAGAGACCACCGGAGCGAACGTACGCCATCTTCGCCGGCTAGCTCAGGGCGAAGCGCGGCAATCTGTGCATCAGAGAGCCCGAAAACTTTCGCTTCGCGGAGCAGCTCAGCGTCGAGAACGGGGGCGTCGATAAGCGCCTGGCGGAACTCAACGAGCGCTGCCAACTCAGCGAGGAACCACGGGTCAATCCCACTGGCTTCGTAGACCTGCTCGATGCTCGCGCCCAAGCGCAGCGCGAGTTCAACATCGTACATGCGCTTATCGGTCGGGATGCGCAGATCCTGGAGGACAGCATCCACATCATTCTCACGGCCTTCAGCAAAGTAGCTATCCGGCTTCGTCCAGAAACCGTTCGGCTTCTCTTCCATTGACCGCATGACCTTATTCAAGCCTTGGATGTAGTTGCGCCCAATGCCCATTGCTTCGCCAACAGCCTTCATCGAGGTGCCCAACGTCTCGTCTGATCCAGGGAACTTCTCGAACGTAAAGCGAGGCATCTTGACGATGACGTAGTCGAGCGTCGGCTCAAACGCGGCTGGGGTCACCCCGGTGATGTCGTTTTGAATCTCATCCAGCGTGTAGCCAATAGCCAGCTTGGAGGCGATCTTTGCAATCGGGAAGCCCGTCGCCTTCGACGCAAGAGCCGAAGAGCGAGAGACACGTGGGTTCATCTCAATTGTGATGATGCGCCCGTCAGTTGGGTTCACCGCGAACTGAATATTGCAGCCACCCGTATCGACGCCCACTTCGCGGATAATGGCGATACCCTGATCACGCATGGTCTGAAACTCCCTATCCGTCAGCGTCATAGCCGGCGCGACGGTGACAGAGTCACCTGTGTGGACACCAAGCGCATCAACGTTCTCGATTGAGGCGACCACTATGACGTTGTCATTGCGGTCGCGGACAAGCTCAAGCTCGAACTCTTTCCAGCCGAGAATAGACTCCTCGATCAGCACATTTGCCTCCGGGGAGGCGTCAAGTCCTCCACCTGCGATGCGGTCAAGGTCCTCCATAGTGAACGCGAGACCAGAGCCAAGACCGCCCATGGTGAAGGAAGGACGGACAACGACCGGAAGCCCAAGCTCCTGGACAGTCTCGTGGACTTCATCCATCGAGTAGCACACGCGGGAGCGGGCAGATTCACCGCCGATCTTCTCGACGATGTCCTTGAACTTCTGCCGATCCTCACCGCGCTCAATTGCATCGATGTTTGCGCCAATAAGCTCCACGTTATGCTTTGCCAGGATACCCTGGCGCTCAAGTTGGATCGCTGCGTTCAAGGCAGTTTGACCGCCGAGCGTTGGCAGAATCGCATCGACTGGATGCCCCTGCTCTGCTTCACGGGCCAAGATCATGTCGATGTAGCTTGGGTCAATCGGCTCAACATAGGTGTGATCCGCAAACTCCGGGTCCGTCATGATCGTTGCCGGGTTCGAGTTAATGAGCGTGACTCGTAGACCTTCTTCCTTCAGGACGCGGCACGCCTGCGTCCCCGAGTAGTCAAACTCGCACGCCTGGCCAATAACGATTGGCCCGGAGCCAATAACCATCACATGGTTGATATCTTCGCGCTTCATTGTGTGAATCTCCTCTAATGCTGGTTACTGGTTGTTCGGGCTCTTCGAGTCCATCAACGAGATGAACTGGTCAAACAGCGGGTTCGCATCGTGCGGTCCGGCGGCTGATTCGGGGTGATACTGCACGGAGTACGCCATGTTGTTGTCCAATGCCACGCCTTCGACGGTGCCATCGTTCAGGCAGACATGTGTGATGGACGCCGGGCCGAAATCTGTCTCGAATGTGTCGCCTTCCTTGCCGCGGAGGGCAAAACCGTGATTTTGGCTCGTGATATCAATCTTTCCCGTGCGCAGGTTCTTCACCGGAACGTTGACTCCCCGGTGGCCGTAGCGCAGCTTGTATGTCTCGAGGCCAAGCGCACGACCTAAGATTTGGTTACCGAAGCAGATCCCGAAGAACGGAATCTCAGCAGCGATAATATCGCGAACAATCGCCACCATTTCGTCTGCGGTGGATGGGTCTCCTGGACCGTTCGAGACGAACACACCATCCGGTCGGTACTGTTCAATATCCTTTAGCTGAGTATTTGCCGGCACCACGACGGTCTCAATGCCCCGTTGTGCAAACTGCATAGGCGTAGCAGTCTTAATACCCATGTCGTAGGCGACGACGGTGTAACGCTTCTCGCCTTCAGCGGGGATAGTGTACGGCTGCTTCGTCGAGACCTCTTCGCTGAGGTCTGCCCCAGCCATCGCAGGCTGCTCGTTCACCAGCTTCACTAGCTCATCGACTGGACGCTCGGTGTCTTCACCGACGAAAATTCCTGCCGCAATAGAGCCGTGATTGCGGAGATGACGCACCAGAGTACGAGTGTCCACCCCGTAGACGCCCGGGATACCTTCGTTTTCCATCTGTTCTGCAAGGCTGCGCTTTGCGCGCCAGCTCGAGTGCACGGTGGAAAGATCGCGGATCACAAGGCCAGCAGCCCAGATCTTGTTGTCGTGGGACTCATTGTCTTCGTCGTTCCAACCGGTGTTGCCGATCTGTGGGGCTGTAAGGGTCACGATCTGCTTGTGGTAGGACGGGTCAGTCATCGTTTCCTGGTAGCCCGTCATCGCGGTGCTAAACACTGCCTCTCCGAAGACCTGCTTCTTCGCCCCAAATGAGAAGCCTCGAAAAACCTTTCCGTCGCCAAGCACGAGAAGCGCTGGGATACGTTCATTAACCATATTGTTTAGTTCCTTTACTCGTTATCAGCTTGGTACGTAATAGCTCCACGCAGCATCGTCATTTTGACCTGCGCATTAAACTGCATTCCCTCGTATGGTGTGTTCGAGGCCTTCGACGCCAACTCTTCCGGCTCTACCGTCCACGGCGAATTCGGGTCGACCAAGGTGAGGTTTGCTGGTTCGCCAGCAGTAATCGGTCTCCCCTGGTCCTCCAGCCTCAAAATCTCAGCTGGTCTCTCACTCATTACCTTTGCGACGAACCGCCAGTCCGCCAACCCCGCTTCAACGAAGACACGCGCGATGATTGCCAGCGATGTCTCGAGCCCCAGCATGCCTGGCTTCGCGTGTTCAAACTCCACACACTTTTCTTCCGAACCGTGCGGGGCATGGTCCGTCGCAACTACGTCAATAATCCCGTTCAGCAAAGCGTCACGAAGCGCAATTGTGTCTCTGTGCTCACGCAGCGGCGGGTTTACCCGGAAGTTTCCGTTAAACGTTTCCAGCTTCTCATCTGTCAACAGCAGATGGTGCGGTGTAACCTCCGCCGTAATCTTTGAGGAATGCTGCTTCGCCAGGCGCAAGAGCTGAACAGTTCCTTCCGTCGAAGCGTGGCAGACGTGGAGACGTCCGCCGTAATCGCGCGACATGATCATATCCCTGGCGACAATCGATTCTTCAGCTACGCGCGGCCATCCACGAAGGCCCAGCTTCGCAGCCATTGGCCCTTCGTGAGCGCTGGCGTCTTCAGTCAGACGGTGATCCTCGGCGTGTTGTGCGAGCAGCACATCATATGCTTTCGCATATTCAATTGCGCGCCGCATGATTTGTGGATCGTTTACGCATTTTCCGTCGTCCGAGAACATACGAACATGGGACTTCGACATCAATCCCATCTCGGTGAGCTGCTTGCCCTCAAGCCCTTGCGTGATAGATCCAACCGGGTACACGTCACACTTACCGTAGCTTTGCCCCTTGTTCCACACCGCTTCAGCAAGGAATGGCTGGTCAATCACCGGCCGCGTATTAGCCATCGTAAACACGGCTGTAAAACCGCCCTTCGCAGCTGCGTCGGAACCTGTGGCGATGGTTTCCGTATCTTCCCTGCCCGGCTCACGGAGGTGGACGTGCATGTCCACCAGGCCAGGCAGCAGCACCCAACCCTGACCATCTAGTACTTCGTCAGCCTTCGAGGTATCGACGTCTTCCCCTACCGAAGCAATCTGCCCATCTTTGATCAGGACGTTTACGGTGGATTCGCCGTATGGCCGAACGTTTGTCAATGCAATTACTGACATTTCTAGCTATCCTCTCCAGCCAACAAAGCGAACAGCACAGCCATTCGCGTATAAACACCATTTGAGACCTGCTGCAGTACAGCAGTATTTTCGCGGTCTGCAACATCAAAGTTGATTTCCATACCGCGCAGCATTGGGCCCGGGTGCATGATGATGGCGCCAGGTTTCATTTGCTGTGCTCGCTGTTTGCTGAGTCCGAACAGCGTGGCGTACTCGCGGTGCGATGGGAAAAACCCGCCATGCATACGCTCTGCCTGAACGCGCAGCATCATTACAACGTCCGCGTCTGGAATCTCGGCATCAAAGTCGTAACTGATACGGCATGGCCAGTCCTCCGCCCCAACTGGCAACAGGGTTGGTGGTGCAACGAGTACGACATCCGCGCCAAGCTTCGACAGCAGTTGCACGTTGGAGCGTGCGACCCTTGAATGCAAAATATCGCCGACAATGATGATTTTCTTGCCGGCGATTTCACCAATCTTCTGACGCATCGTTACCGCATCAAGGAGCGCCTGCGTCGGGTGCTGGTTCTGGCCATCGCCCGCATTGACGACAGATACATTAGGAACCCAGTCAGCAATGAGTTTCGCTGCTCCAGACGATGGGTGGCGAACGACAATGGCGTCAGCGCCGACTGCAGCGATCGTCGAGGCCGTATCCTTCAGCGACTCGCCCTTCTTCACGGAAGAAGAGGACGCAGAAATATTGATGACGTCAGCGCTCATCCACTTACCTGCAGTCTCGAACGAGGAGCGCGTGCGCGTTGAATTCTCGTAAAACAGCGTGAAGATCGTACGTCCACGCAGCGTTGGGAGCTTCTTAATCTCGCGACCCTCGAGGGTTTCTCGGAACCGATCTGCCTCATCCATGATGAGGTGAATGTCGTTAACGCTGAGATCGTCGATCGAAATCAGGTGCTTCATTCGGTGGTGACCTCCTTGGTCAGCGTCACCGCATCGATGTCATCAATTGGGGTCAGAGACACCGTGACATCTTCAGCAATGGCGGTTGGAATGTTCTTGCCAACGTAGTCGGCGCGAATTGGTAGTTGGCGGTGTCCACGATCAACTAGGACTGCAAGCTGAATAGTGCGTGGTCGACCAAGATCTCGCAACGAATCGAGTGCCGCGCGGATGGTCCGACCGGAAAACAAAACATCATCTACGAGGATTATGGTTGCGTTATTGATCTCAACCGGAATGTTCGTCGGCATTAGCGCCCTATGAGGCTTGTCTCGGAGATCGTCTCGGTACAGCGTAATATCCAGGCTGCCTACGGGGACGGTGATCCCGGTAAAAGACTGAATCGCATCCGCGATCCGCTCTGCTAGTGGCACTCCCCCCGAAGGAATACCCAATAGGACTGGAGTGTCTGAAGACTCCGAATCAAGCGCATTCTTTTCAATGATCTGGTGCGCGATGCGTGCAATTGTTCGCTCAACGTCACGCTCACTTAATAGCGCAGACGTCACGCGTTGCTTGTCACTCATCGAACCTCCTTCCCCGCCTCGCTGTGCGGAATTTAAAGGATGTCGAAATTGGTATTTGTCTATGCTGAGACTGGTCAGAATCTTAGCACCTTCACAAAGGCGTCTCGCTATATCGGTCAATAATTCTCTTCACTAGATTGCTCGCTTCCCCTATACAGGTGTACCCGCCAAGTTTTCTCAGGATTCCGCATAGGTAGTTGGCCGACGAATGATTGGTAGGGTTGGAACAATGACGACGCAACAAATCCCTGACCAGCCCAGTCCGGTTTCGCTTGCAGATGTTGCAGCCATTTTTGAAAATGAGGACCTTGAGTACCGCATTGAAGAAAATATTTTGCGAAGCGGATTCGTCAACTGCGCGACTGTGTGCGCTTTGGATGATAGTTATCTGATTTTCGAATCCATTTGGCGCGGTGCTGTGCCACAAGAAATGGCTTCACACTTGCTCTTGGCAATGAACGAACATAACCAAACCCACTTTGCGCCAACCTTGCGTTTCTTCGAAAACGAAACAGGAAGCGATGCACCATCGCTGGCGGTGAGCGCAATCCGTACGACAGACGTCACAAACGGGTTAACACCAGATCAATTGGGCGCATTTATCGTCACATCGATCGAATCAACACTGCAGGCTTTTGATTTTCTGGAAACGTCATTTCCCACGTTAGTGAACTGGAAGGACCCCCACGTTGAGCACTAGTACTTCTACACCCCAGGTAACGATCGAACGCATCATTGAACAAATGCGGGGTCACGGCATCGAACTGTCCGATGATCCGACAGGGCGCGTCGCGCATGCAAACCTGAATGATTTCCATGTCTTGTTTGTACTCCTGGACACCGTGTTGATCGTCCGCGCCGATGCCGAAACAGACGTTCCTTCCGACTCCACAGATCCCTCACTCTATCTCGCCGCGAACCAGACGAACTCTTCGCTGCTCGGTTGCCGCGCGGTTGTGGCAAACAGAGGGGAGACACTAGTTGTCCGTTCTGAAAGCGAGATACACGTTGCCGCGGGCATGACCGATGAACAACTTTCGAGTGCTCTCCGCCGTAGTGTCGACCAGGTGCTCTATGCACAAAATATGATGAAAGTGCTATCAGAAACGATCGCTGAAGCCGCTCAACGCGGAAACTAAAAAGTGGGAGGCAACGCGTTGATTCGTTGCCTCCCACTTTTTTACAGCGGAAAACTCGTTAAGCTTCCTCGCCCTCCTGACCGTCAGCAGGTTCTTCTGCGTGAGTCTGAGACATTGGAGCATTTTCAGATTGCGATTGAATTACTCCGTCGAGCACCGCGTGGATATACGGCGCCGCTTTCGCGCCTGAGTACTGCGTAGCTAATTCAGCCGCATTCGAGATCGTGATTGGGGCATCAACCTCTGCGTTGAACAGGATCTCCCAGATACCTACGCGCAAGATCTGCCGATCCACTGCGGGGATTCGATCCAACTCCCAATCGCTGCTGAGAAACTTCTCGATTGCGTCGTCAATATCATCGAGCTGAAGGGCCACGCCCTCCACGATGGTCCGGGTATACGGAGCCACCGGGGCAATTTGATTCAGCGGGTTCTGAGACAGCGTCTCTCGGTCTTCGACAATAGCAACCGGGTCGATGTCTCTAGCTTCGGCTTCAAAGAGGATATCGACGGCTCTACGACGCGCACGGTATCGTGCGCCATGGCGTTTGAAATCCTCCATTAGTTGTTCACACGCGAAAGGTATTCACCAGTACGCGTATCAACCTTCACTACATTACCGGTCTCAAGAAACAGTGGGACCTGAATTTCGGCGCCGGTCTCCAGGGTTGCAGGCTTGGTGCCACCGGTGGAGCGATCGCCCTGCAGACCCGGCTCGGTGTGCTCGACCTTGAGATCGACCGAGATCGGTAGTTCTGCAAACAGTGCGTCGCCCTCGTAGAACGAGACCTGGACATGCATGTTTTCCAGCAGGAACTTTGCGGCATCACCGAACTTCTCTTCTGGAAGCTCGAACTGCTCAAAGGTCTTGTCGTCCATGACCACGTAGTTGGTTCCGTCGTTGTACAGGTAGGTCATGTCACGGCGGTCAACCGTTGCCGTGTCAACCTTAACGCCAGCGTTCCAGGTCTTGTCCACGGTTTTGCCGGAGACAACATCCTTCAACTTAGTACGAACGAAAGCTGGGCCTTTACCGGGCTTCACATGCTGGAACTCAACAATCTGCTGGAGTTTCCCATCTACCAACAGAACCAAACCGTTTTTAAAATCAGCAGTAGTTGCCACTTGAAGCCTTCCTTCTTTCTAACAATAGATGTGCTCTCGCAATCACAATTATGCTACAGCACGATGAGTTCCTTGGGGAACTGGGTGATAATACGTGGTGCACCGCTGGTGATAATCAGGGTGTCCTCAATTCGGACACCTCCCTTCCCAGGAACGTAAATACCCGGTTCGATGGTCAAGGTCATCGATGGTTCTAGCTCTCCAGTGCCAGTCAGCGCCGCGTATGGTCCCTCGTGCACATCCAACCCGATACCGTGACCCGTCGAGTGCACGGAGTATTCGCCGTAGCCCGCGTCTTCAATGATGCTTCTACATGCTTTGTCTACGTCGACTAACTTCGCACCTGCAACAGCCGCCTCGACACCTGCTTGCTGGGATTCACGAGTAACCTCGTAGATTTCGCGGAGAAACGCAGAAGGTTCCCCCACCGCAAACGTTCTTGTCATGTCGGAGTTGAATCCTGCACGGTACATTCCGAAATCAATCGTGACAAAGTCACCGTCTTCGATCACGCGGTCAGAGGCACCATGGTGTGGCTTAGCCGAATTCAAACCCGACGCGACAATCGTGTCAAAGCTCGGGCGATCAGCGCCAAGCAATCGCATCCGGTATTCCAAGTTGGCAGCGACTTGGCGCTCTGACTGTCCTGCTGCGAGCTCACCGGCGTCAACTAGTTCGCGAAGCGCTGTCGATGCCAGCTCCGCGGCCTCAGCCAAGCGTTGAAGCTCCAGTTCATCTTTCACTAACCGAATTCCCTCGATTTGTTGCGCGACAGGCACCAAGGTCACGCCTTCAGGACAAGCCTGCTTCAGAGCCTCAAGCTGCGATGCACTGACATAGTCTGCTTCGTACCCAACGCGGTGGCCCTCCACAACTACGCTCAGCAGTTCGGTGGCGACTTTTCGAGTGATAATTGCCTCGATATCAGGAACTTCTTCTGCGACCTGCGTCGCGTATCGCCCGTCTGTTGTGATACGAGCTGAGCGGTCTTTGGAGATCAATAGCGCACCATTGGAACCAGAGAATCCAGACAAGTAACGGACATGCGTCAAATGGGTTACTAACATGTCGTCGATCCGGTGACCAGCTAAAAGAGACGCCAGCTTACGGCGCCGGTTTTCAAATCGAGTATCTGCTAAACCCATTGGGACTCCTTCAAGTCGTTGATAAATACTTGCATTGCAAGCTCGTAACCTTCCAGACCAAGACCGGCAATTACGCCACGCGCTAACGGCGACAAATACGAATGATGTCGGAAGGCCTCACGCGAGAAAATATTCGAAATGTGCACCTCCACAAACCCCGGACCGTCTCCCAACTCAACAACAGCATCGCGCAGCGCCACTGATGTATGCGTAAAACCGCCCGGATTAATGATGACAGGCCATTTACTGTCGGCCGCCTCGTGCACCCAATCGATCAAGTCGCCCTCGTGGTTGGACTGACGAACCTCAACATCCACGCCTGCCGTTGTAGCCTTGCTCTGCAGCCGCTGTGTGAGTGTCTCCAAGGTTTCGGAGCCATAGATTTCGGGCTGCCGCTTGCCGAGTCTATCCAAGTTTGGTCCGTTGAGAACAAGGATCATCATCGCACTAGTCCCCCATCATGGCTTCGTAAGCAGCACGCATCTCTTCTTTGGTGGCGTCTTCGATTCGTGTACAAGAACCGATACCATCGAGTACCACGAACCGAATGTGCCCGTTCTTATTCTTCTTATCGCGGGTCATTCCCTCATAGAGCTCATCGAACACGCCATGCTCGTAGCGCGTTGGCAACCCAGCCGCTTCAAGGATCGTACGGTGTAGCGAAACAACCGATTCGTCGATAAGTCCTCGCTGCAGCGCAAGGTACGCAACGAACATCATTCCCACAGCAACAGCATTTCCGTGCCGCCAACGGTACTGCTCACGACGCTCGATTGCATGACCAAGCGTGTGCCCATAGTTCAAAATTTCACGGAGTCCCGACTCTTTGAGGTCCTCGGAGACAACGCCTGCTTTGACAGCGACAGAGCGCTCGATGAGCTCAGGCCAGTGACGAGAGGCACCCTCCTGGAATAGATCCAAAATCTTTGGGTCAGCGATAAAACCCGTCTTGATCAACTCCGCGGAGCCAGACACGATCTCTTCTTCTGGAAGGGTGTACACGCGTTCCAAGTCGATGAAGACGCCCTTCGGCTCATGAAATGCACCGACCAGGTTCTTACCTTCCGCTGTGTTCATCCCAGTCTTCCCGCCTACTGCGGCGTCCACCATTGCTAGCAATGTAGTTGGGACATGCACGACGTCAATGCCACGCATCCAAGTAGCAGCGATAAATCCACCCATATCAGTTGCTGCACCGCCGCCCACAGTGACCACGGCGTCCTGCCTCGAGAAACCGGCACGCCCAAGAACATCCCAAAGTTCACTTGCAACCGCAATGCTCTTGCCGTCCTCCGCATCAGGGACGGCCGCCAGGTGGGGTTCAATGTTATTGTTTTCTAAGTCTTGCGCGATACTTCGTGCAACGGCAGCTAGCGGAGGCTGATGCACGATCAGGGCCTTCCTCGCCCCAAGCTCCTGCACGCGAATACCGACCTTCATAGTTGTGTCGTGGTCGATGAAGACCTGATACGGCTGGGGCCCACAAACATCCACTACTGCCATGACTTGCCTCTCTTCTCTCTAGGAATCGTTCTATTCGCTATCGATGACGCCTAACACTTCAGCAACGATGCGCTGTGGCGGACGATCGTCAGTGCGGACGCGGTAGTCAGCAACCTCGCGGTAGAAAGGCTCACGTTCAGTAAGCAACGCCTGGTAACGCGCTTCAGGGTCTTCTGCTGCCAGCACTGGACGAGTCCCGTCTCCTGCAGTCCGTCGAGTGCCCTCTTTCACCCCGACGTCAACCCACACGACAAGGTGGTTTTCTAACAGGGCTCTCGTCTCAGGCCGAACCACAGCGCCACCGCCTAGGCTCACAACGCCCTTGCACCCTAATACCTGCTTCACAACCTCATGCTCAAGATCACGAAACGCATCCTCCCCCAACGATGCATAGACTTCACCGCACGGTTTACACTCAGCTTGTTCGATTATCGAATCAGAATCCACGAACTGAAGGTTCAATGCCCTCCCTAATCGACGCCCAATCGTCGTCTTCCCAGCGCCTGGAGGGCCAACAAGCACGACTTTTGGAATACCGGACTCGCACGACCCTAGAACCTCATCTACGGCTGGTCGGGAACCTGTATCTGCGTTCACAGTCATCCTTTCTTTGCGGACTACTCCCCATCAAAACGGAAGCGCTGCGCAACGTATTGCTGATACGACGCAATGTTACGCCTCAACTCGTCGAGACTGTCCCCACCGAACTTTTTCAATGTCGCTTCCGCAAGCACAAGTGCCACCATCGCCTCTGCGACCACGCCTCCCGCTGGGACAGCACAGATATCGGATCGCTGATGAATACCCGTGGCCTCCGCGCCGGTAGCCATATCGATAGATTGCAGCGCGCGAGGCACCGTAGAAATCGGCTTGAAGGCAGCTCGCACACGAAGCTGCTCACCGTTGGTCATACCACCCTCAAGGCCACCGGCTCGGTTAGACAGCCGCTGAACCCGGCCATGTTTCAACGTAATCTCGTCGTGCGCTTGCGACCCTCTGCGCGTAGCAGTCTCAAAACCATCTCCGATTTCGACGCCCTTCACGGATTGAATGCTCATCAAGGCGCCCGCAAGCTGAGCGTCGAGGCGTGCTTCCCCAGAGATGTGGGAGCCCAGGCCGATAGGGAGGCCGTCGACAATTACCTCGACGACTCCACCCAAGGTGTCCCCTGCTTTCTTTGCGGATTCGATACACGCAACCATCGAGGCTTCTGCTTCCTTGCTCGCGGCACGTACCGGAGAGGCGTCGATAGCATCAATGTCAGCAAACGAAGGCAACACGTCACGATCAGGCACTGAGTCCCCAATTGAAACCACGTGCGAAAACACCTCAACGCCCAGGGCCTCACGCAAAAGTGCACGTGCAACCGCTCCTGCGGCGACTCGCGCAGCCGTTTCACGTGCTGACGAACGCTCAAGCACAGGTCGTGCCGAATCGAATCCGTATTTGATCATGCCTGGAAGATCCGCATGCCCTGGTCGCGGACGAGTCAACTTTGCACCACGCCCAGACGACATGGCCTTCTGCACATCTTCATTCGAAGTATCCAACGGATGCGGAGACATAATCGTCGTCCACTTTGGCCACTCGGTATTGCCGATCTGAATCGCGATCGGACTACCAATCGTGGTGCCGTGCACAACTCCAGCGAGCAGCTCCAGCTTGTCTTGCTCAAACTTCATCCGCGCGCCGCGTCCATACCCGAGACGGCGACGAGCGAGCTGATGTGCGATCTCCTGCTCAGTAATTGGCACGCCAGCAGGCATATCCTCAACAAGTGCTATCAGGGCTTGGCCGTGGGATTCTCCGGCAGTGGTCCAGCGAAACATGATGGCTATTCTGTCACACTTCTCATGAGAAGATGCAGTTTCCGGCATAGATTCCAATTACTGCCCAACTCGCCAACACCATCGACGGGCCATGTGGAACACGGCGAGACCTCACGAGTAACGCGAAACATACCGTGCAGAAGCTGCTTATAAACAACGCCACCATAACACCGATGAATCCCCCAGCCGCTGCTGAAGCAACGCCCAGTGGAAGCGCGAGTTTGATGTCACCGCCACCAATGCCCTGTCCAAACAGCAAATAGGTAGCAGGCCAAAGCATACCCACAGATAAGAAGGGCTCGAACGCGACGGCAATGACAGCTACAACGCACAGTGGCAACGTGAGCCAATTAGGCAACCGCGTGTATTTCAGGTCGTACCAGCATGTCAGTATCGACCAGGCCAACCCCAGAGCGACCGCGCCCCAAACAGCTCCCCCCGCCATCTTCTAGTGACTTTGCTGCTCTAACGCGGTCCAATGCTCCACGAGCGCCGTTTCCATTTCTTCACGCGGCGCATTGCGTCCCGTGAACTGTTCGAACTGTGAGAACGCCTGCCCCGCTAGCATCGTCAGCCCCCCGACTGCTTTGTAACCGTTCGCGGCAGATTGGGATACCAGCGGAGTCGGCCACGGATCATATATGACGTCGAGCAACGGGGCGTGAGCCAGCTGCTGAACATAGGGCCGCAGCGTATCTGCGGGGACAGTCGAAACAACCACGTCAGCAGCAGCCGTAACTTTGAAAAGATCACTGTCAAAAGATACGAAGTTGCACCTAATGCCTTCCGTCAATCCTCGAAGCTCGCCGCTCCTATCTGAACGATTGATAACAGTAATTTCCTCAACCCCTCGTTCGCGAAGGGCCCAAATCACAGCCCGAGAAGTACCGCCGGCGCCGATCACGACCGCTCGTTGGATATCTGCTCCGCCAAGCAAACGGCGAAGCGCGTACAGCACTCCTTCGCAGTCAGTGTTATCCGCCCGCCACCCCTGGTGTGTGCGGACCAGGGTGTTCGCGGACCCGATCGCAATTGCCCGATCGGTTGCCCGATCCGCGACCTTTAACGCAGCAAACTTGCCGGGCATCGTAACTGAAAACCCTTGGAAACTCTCGTCCGCCTCAAGCACGACCCTGGGAAGGTCTGCTTCGACGCACTCAATCCTTGTGTAACGCCAATCATCGAGCCCCAGAGCCTTATACCCAGCGTGGTGCAAGACCGGTGAGAGTGAATGCTTAATCGGGGAACCGAGGACGGCTGCTTGGTACATTACTGCTCCCGATTTCCTTCGCGCTGAGAATCGAGAATGCCAGAGTCATACGCGCGCTGCGTATCCTCCAAATGCTTATCAAAAGTGCGGTTAAAGACTGTCGTGCCATCCTTATCGATGGTCACAAAGAACAGCCAATCACCTTCTGCAGGCCGCTCCATCGCCTCAATTGCTTCCATCGATGGTGATGCAATCGGCGTTTGCGGTAGTCCATCCATCGCGTACGTGTTCCAAGGAGTGACCCGCTCACGGTCCTCACGTGACGTCGCAACCTCAACAGAGGGCAACCCATAGTTGACGGTCGAGTCAAACTCGAGACGCATAGGCTCTTTGAGACGGTTCAGGATAACTCGAGCCACCTTATCGAACTCTCCGGCAGGAGCCTCACGCTCAACCAGAGATGCAGCTACGACGAGTTCGTACGGAGTCAATCCAACTGACTTTGCCCTCGTGACTATGTCTGTCGCTTCATACTGCTTTGCAGATCGCGTAATCAAATCAGTGAGCACGGCCTCGGCAGACGCCCCTGGATCCACGATGTACTCACCCGGAGCAATAAGTCCTTCAAGACGTTTCGCGTCTCCCGCTCGAGCGTTCACTACCTCGAGTGCCCACTCTGGAATGCCGAGGCTCGCCGGATCCGCATCGGCCGCAACGTGGTGCAGCTCTTCAACAGTAACGCAACCAGGTTTGACTTCTTCACCACAAGAAACTTGCTGAATCATGGACAAGATACCAAGACGCCGTTGCCCACCAACGACGTTGACATCCATGAGCGTTGCACCCCCATAAACCTGTAGTGGCGTCACGCGCTTGGATGGGTCGAGCAGCGCAGCCACGGCACTGTCCGCACTCATCTCACCTTCCAAGCGGTAAAATCCAGGCTGAATGTTGTCCGAGTCCGCATTATTCGCAGCTGCAGTCTGGAACGCTCCGTTCGAAGCAACAATGCCACGTTCTTCAAGCTCAGGACCCAGCGACGAAATGTTCGAGCCCTCGGGGATCTCGACGACTTGTTCCTCACCATTACCGGTACCGTTAAAATCGGCGTTCGTGCCGTTACGCATCACCGCGATCCAGGCAATCAATCCAATGATCAGCAAGATCGACGTTACGAGCACCGCCGTGCCCCGTGTACGTCGTTTCGAGGTTGTTGGGGTCGTCACGATTGATTCTCCTTGAAGTAATTCGTTCGGCCGTCCAGCCAGGATTGCAAAATCTCAACCGCCGCAGCTTGATCAATCACACTACGACCAGCGCGCTCGTTCACGCCGCTCGCACGCAAGGCGTGAGCTGCAGCAACAGTTGTTAGACGTTCATCAGCCATTCTTACGGGAAGCCCAGATCGTCGCCTAATCCGGAACGCGATCTCTTTCGCGTGTTTGACGCTACGTGAGCCGTGACCTTTTAAATCGCGTGGCAGACCAACAACAACTTCAACGATCTTGTACTCGTCGATGATGTCGATGATTCTATCGATATCTGCTCCGTCGCGATCTTTAAATCCTGTAACACGGGCAACAGTCTCAAGTGGAGTCGCTAGCTTTGCATCACGGTCTGACGATGCGACACCGATACGAACTGTACCGACGTCAATTCCGAGGCGACGTCCCGGCCCGGGATCTTGAACCCCGGGGCGATCGGGCTGCACCGTCATACCATCACTCCAACCGTTTACTCTGTGCCTTCCCTTAAAACCTACTGGTTTTTTGGGACAACGGATATCCAAATACGGCGTGTCGCACTATTGATCCGTGCTTACGGGGCTTAGGCACCAAGTACGTCGCGGATTGCCTTGAAGCCGGCATCGATACCATCAGCGGAAGAGCCGGAGCCCTGAGCAAGGTTCGGCTTGCCGCCACCGCGCCCGTTGACGTATTCACCGAAGGACTTCACAAGTTCGCCAGCCTTGATCCCGCTCTCTACCGCCGCACTGGTAGCCGCAAACACGAACGGCACCTTGCCGCCGTTATCAGAGGCCAGCGCAATGACCGCGGCCTCACCTTCCAGCTTTCCGCGAAGGTCGTTCGCCAAGGTGCGAACATCGCCAGCTTCGATACCGTCGGGCAGCTTCGCAGCAATCACCTTGTACGCACCAATGGTCTCTGCGCGGTCCAAGAACTCGCCAGTCTTCGACAGCAACTGCTGACGGTGCAAATTCTCAATCTCTTTTTCAGCAGCTCGGAGCCGCTCTGTGAGCTGCGCAATGCGCTCCGGCAGCTGGCCTGTTGGAGTCTTGAGCTCGGCAGCGAGCCCCGAGGCCAGTGCAGCTTCTTTCGAAAAGTACTGGAAGGAGTCCATGCCGGAGTACGCCTCGATACGGCGTGCGCCAGAGCCAACAGAAGACTCGCCGAGCACAGCAACAGGTCCAATCTGTGACGAGTGCTCAACGTGTGTACCACCGCACAGCTCAATAGAGAACGGCCCGCCGATCTCTACCACCCGCACCTGGTCACCGTAGTTCTCGCCGAATAGCGCCATCGCGCCCATTTCCTTCGCCTTTGATAGCGAAGTTTCGATGGTGTTAACCGCGAAGTCTGCGTCCACCGCCTGGTTCGTAATGGTTGCAATCTCCTGGAGCTGAGCATCAGTCAGCTGTTCGGTGTAGTTGAAGTCGAAACGCAGGTAGCCAGGCTTGTTCATCGAACCAGCCTGGACAGCGGTTGGGCCGAGCACCTGACGTAGCGCAGCGTGAATGAGGTGGGTAGCGGTATGCGCCTGTCGCGCCCCATGACGCCACTTCTCATCAACTTCAGCTTGTACCTGATCGCCGAGGCCAATGCCGCCATGTTCCACGGTTGCCTTGTGCACCCACAGTTTCTTGCCGATCTTCTGCACGTCGTGAACTTGCAACATCGTATCGCCAACGCGAATCAGACCGCGGTCGGCCATCTGGCCACCGGCTTCGGCGTACATCGGAGTGACGTCGAGAATAACCTCGACCTCATCGCCTTCCGCAGCCTCGTTCACCTTGTCACCGTCGCGGACGAGACCGAGGACTCGGGCATCATGCTCAAGTTCTGAATAGCCCACAAACTCGGTCGGGTGGTTGTCCACCCACTCCCGATAGAGCGATTCATCAACGTTACGGTGCTTCTTCGCTTTATTGTCAGCCTTCGCCCGAGCTCGCTGCTCCTGCATGGCGGAGTTAAATGCGTCCATATCGACGTCAAGTCCGGCCTCATGCGCCATCTCCAACGTCAAGTCAATTGGGAAACCGTACGTGTCGTGGAGTTCGAATGCCTGCTGGCCAGGCAGAGTCTTCGCTCCGGATGCACGCAGTTGCTCGACTGTTTCGTCGAATCGGTGTGTACCGGATTCGAGGGTCTTCAAGAAGGCACGTTCTTCAGCCAAAGCAACCCGCAGGATACGTTCCCGGTTCTTCGCGATCTCCGGGAACGACGGCGTCATTGTATCCATAATGGTGTTCATGAAGACCTCAAGCACGTTCCCAGTTGCGCCTAGAAGACGTGCAGAGCGAACAATTCGGCGCAGCAAGCGGCGCAGAATGTAACCGCGCCCCTCGTTCGACGGCGTAACACCGTCGAGAATGATCATCATGCCTGTACGCGAGTGGTCCGCAATCACGCGGAACCTTACATCATCTTCGTGCACTCCTGCGTCGTACTTAGTGCCGGTAAGCTCAACTGCCGCGTCAATAACGGGGCGGAGCAGATCTGTTTCATACACATTGTCGACGCCCTGCAGCAGGCAGGCAACGCGTTCGATGCCTAGCCCGGTATCGATGTTCTTCTTTGGCAACTCTCCGACGAGCTCAAAGTTGCCCTTCTTGTCGCCCTCACCGCGAATCGACTCCATGAAGACCAAGTTCCAGATCTCCATGTAGCGGTTATCGTCAGCGATTGGCCCGCCCTCTTTACCGTATTCAGGGCCACGGTCATAGTAGATCTCCGAGCACGGACCACATGGCCCAGGAATACCCATGGACCAGAAGTTGTCCTCCATGCCCATTCGCTGGATATGCGACAGATCTACCCCGATCTTGTTTTCCCAAATCGAAGCAGCCTCGTCGTCATCCAGATACACCGTCACCCACAGCCGCTCTGGGTCGAGGCCGTAACCGCCATCCTCTACGCTGCCCGTCAGCAGCTCCCATGCGTGAGTAATCGCGCCTTCCTTGAAATACTGGCCGAAGGAGAAGTTGCCGGCCATCTGGAAAAACGTATTGTGGCGAGTCGTGATACCTACTTCTTCAATATCAAGCGTTCTCACGCACTTTTGAATCGAAGTCGCTTTCCCATGTTCAAAGGGAGGGTTCTGTTGGCCAAGAAAATACGGCTTGAACGGAACCATGCCCGCATTCACGAACAGCAGTGTCGGATCGTCCAAGATAAGCGATGCGCTCGGAACTGGTGTATGTCCTGCACGAACGAAGTGCTGCGTAAAGCGCTCACGAATCTCATGGGTTTGCACGGAGTAGTTTCCTTTCAAGTTCGAATCAATCTCGAACTACTCTACCCCTCAACCACGTACTAACCTACGCAGCCTACCCAAGAACCCGGAAATTCTTCGCTCGTCACCGTGGTCCGTTGGTGTGTAGTAGACCGCATCCTCTAAGCCGTCGGGAATGTACTGTTGTTGTACTACCCCCTTCGGGTCATCATGCGGGTAGACATAACCGACTGCATTGCCCATCGCTTTCGCGCCCTCATAATGCCCGTCCCGTAAATGCGCTGGAACCGGGCCGATCTTTCCCGCGCGCACGTCCTCCTGGGCGCGCGTAATCGCCTGAATCACTGCTGGCGATTTTGGCGCGGTAGCCAAATGAATCGTCGCTTGTGCAAGTGTCAGTCGACCCTCAGGCATCCCGATCAGCTGTACCGCCTGCGCTGCGGCAACTGCAGTTTGCAACGCTGATGGATCGGCCATACCAATGTCCTCCGAAGCATGAATGACCAGCCTGCGCGCTATAAAGCGAGGATCCTCACCAGCTTCAATCATCCGTGCTAAATAATGCAACGCTGCGTCGACATCTGAGCCTCGAATCGACTTGATGAATGCGGAAACTACGTCGTAGTGCTGGTCGCCGTCCCGGTCGTAGCGCACCACCGCACGGTTCACGCTTTCCCTCACGACATCGAGGGTGATCGTCTCCCCCGGTTCGACTGAGGCTGCAGCTGCCTCCAGGTACGTCAAACTGCGGCGTGCATCTCCACCCGCCAAGGCTATGAGTTGCGCTCGCGCGTCGTCGGCAAGCTTCACGGAACCCGCGAGCCCACGTTCGTCTTGTATCGCTCGATCAATCACCACGCCGAGGTCTTCAGCCGACAAGGATTCAAGTTTCAGAAGCAACGAGCGTGAAAGCAGCGGGGCTACCACGCTAAACGACGGATTCTCTGTCGTAGCCGCTACAAGCAACACCGTGCGATTCTCGACGGCCGCTAACAGCGCATCCTGCTGAGTCTTAGAAAACCGATGAACCTCGTCAATAAACAGGACCGTGCTCTCACCCGAGATCAAATCTCTACGCGCTGTATCGATGACCGCGCGGATCTCCTTCACCCCTGAAGACAGTGCAGAAAGACCAACGAAGTTTTGCCCCATTGTTTTAGCGATCAACGAAGCGATGGTTGTTTTACCAGTACCAGGTGGACCGTAAAGTATCACTGAGGCTGCACCCGATCCTTCTACAAGTCGGCGTAGAGGTTTGCCCTCGGAAAGAAGGTGTTGCTGCCCAGCAACTTCATCCAAACTCTGAGGGCGCATTCGGGCAGCGAGGGGTGCACCGTGACCTGCTGCAAAAAAGTCTGAGCCACGTTGTGCGCCACCATCATTGGCAGTCTGCTGGCCACTAGTCGGTAAGGAGTTACCGAATAGATCACCCTGCGACATGTTTACTCTCCTCAAAAACTACCGCTCAGTCCCGGCAGGCCGACCACCTGTGAGAAAAGCCGGAGCCCCAACAACCTACACGGTTGCCGACGCTCCGGCACGCGTTTGTTTCATTGCGCCGGCTCATCCGTGCGCAATGTCGACGCTACTTCTTCGGCTTAAAATCAACGCCAGTCTCTTTACGCTGCTCGTCTGGAATAGGCGCAGGCGCATCCGTCAGTGGGTCTACGCCGCCGCCGGACTTCGGGAAGGCAATGACGTCACGAATGGAGTCAAACCCGCCAAGCAAGGACACAATGCGGTCCCAGCCGAATGCGATGCCGCCGTGCGGTGGCGCACCGTAAGCAAATGCCTCAAGCAGGAAGCCAAACTTCTCCTTGGCTTCTTCCTCGGTGATGCCCATGACTTCGAAGACACGCTGCTGGACGTCTCGCTCGTGAATACGGATGGATCCGCCACCGATTTCGTTGCCGTTGCAGACAATGTCGTATGCGTATGCCAGAGCTTCGCCTGGGTTCTTCTCGAAGTCTGCCTTGAATTCTGGCTTCGGCGAGGTAAACGCGTGGTGCACAGCGGTCCACTTCGAGTGGCCAAGCGCAACGTCTCCGGAGGCTGTCGCGTCAGCGGACGGCTCGAACATAGGAGCATCAACCACCCAAGTAAACGCCCAATCGCCTTCCTTAATCAGGCCAAGCTTGCGAGCGATTTCCCCTCGCGCTGCGCCGAGCAGTGCACGTGCACTCTTCGCGTCACCTGCTGCAAAGAAGATGCAGTCACCAGGCTTCGCACCAACGTGTGCTGCAATGCCGGCCTTCTCTTCCTCGGTGATGTTCTTCGCAACAGGACCACCGAGCTCGCCGTCCTCCTGCACCAAGATGTACGCCAGGCCCTTCGCGCCGCGCTGCTTTGCCCATTCCTGCCAGGCATCAAGCTGACGGCGGGGCTGCGAAGCGCCACCATCCATGACAACGGCACCGACGTAGTCGTTCTGGAAGACGCGGAAGGTCGTGTCCTTGAAAAACTCAGTGCAGTCCACCAGCTGAATATCGAAACGAAGGTCAGGCTTGTCCGAGCCGTACTTCTCCATCGCGTCTTTGTATGTCATGCGCGGGATCGGAGTAGAGACCTCGTAGCCGATCAGCTTCCACAACTCAACAACGATCTGCTCCGCGAGAGCGATGATGTCGTCCTGGTCGATAAAGCTGGCCTCGATATCGAGCTGTGTGAACTCCGGCTGGCGGTCCGCACGGAAGTCTTCGTCGCGGTAGCAGCGCGCGATCTGGTAGTAGCGTTCCATGCCGCTGACCATCAAAAGCTGTTTGAACAGCTGTGGCGACTGCGGCAATGCATACCAGGTACCAGGGCGCAAACGCGCCGGCACCAGGAAATCACGCGCACCTTCAGGGGTAGAACGGGTCAACGTTGGCGTTTCAATTTCCGTGAAATCATTCGCATCCAACACTTTACGTGCTGCGCGATTCGCCGCTGCGCGGAGGCGAAGTGCTGCGGCCTGTCGCTCACGACGAAGGTCAAGGTAGCGGTACTTCAAGCGAGTCTCTTCGCCTACCTCGTTCGAGGAGGCGTCCTCAATCTGGAACGGCAGCGCAGCAGCCTTGTTGAGCACCTTCAGCTCAGAAACGTTGACCTCGATCTCACCCGACGCCAGGTTCGGGTTAGCCGAGCCCTCTGGGCGTGGTTCAACAACACCAGTTACCTGAATGCAGTACTCGCTACGCAAATCGTGCGCAGCTTCAGCGACTTCCGAATCCCTAAAAACCACCTGCGCGTAGCCAGAGCGGTCACGCAAGTCGATAAAAATAACGCCACCGTGGTCGCGCCTACGGCCTACCCAACCTGCCAGCGTGACGGTTTGTCCTTCAAGGTCTTTGCGGAGCTCGCCCGCGAGATGAGTGCGCAGCACAGTCTGTTCCACGTCCTTCCACGTGAGGTACAACATTAACTGTTGAAAGTGTACCCCCTTTGTCTCGCATGCGAAGGGACGGGTCCGAAGACCGTACCAATTCCCCATAAACGCCTGCGTCTATGGCATGCTTGTCCCATGACGTTTAACAGCAACTATCAGCGCGGAAGTGGCTACGCAAAGACTGGTTCAGGTGGGCGGCGTGGCGTCCCAATCGCCGCAGGCGGTGGTATTGGTGGACTTGTACTCATAGTTCTCTTTATTGCACTGGGCGGAAATCCGGCTGATCTCATCGAGCAATCTCCATCCGGCACAGAGCCGGATTCGAGCTACTCCTTGGAGCATTGCAACGAGGACAACGCTGCTAACAAATACGACGACTGCCGGGTCGAGGCAGCCGGCGTATCCGTCAACGGTGTTTGGAAAACCCTTTTGCCAGAGCAAGCTGGCCTTGACTACACCGAACCAGGCCTCACCTTGTTCCGGGACGCGACGCAGACTGGCTGCGGCTATGCTTCCTCAGCTACCGGTCCTTTCTATTGCCCCGCCGACCAAACAGCGTACTTTGACACCACGTTTTTTGAGCAGCTCAATGCACTCGGCGGGAACGACGCACCGTTCACGCAAATGTATGTGACGGCTCACGAGTTTGGACACCACGTACAGCAGATTGAGGGCACCCTCGGTCTCAGCAACTACAACGATCCTGGTGAGCATTCTGCTGCCGTAGCTATCGAAATGCAGGCCGACTGCTACGCGGGTATCTGGGCGCATTACGCGGACAAGGGTGACAACGCATTGCTTGAGCCGCTTACTGAAGACGACGTCCTGGCTGCAATTGAGACCGCACAGGCTATCGGAGATGACAACATCCAACGCCGCTCGGGCGGTGACGTCAACCCCGATACCTGGACACATGGTTCTTCTGAGCAGCGAAAGACCGCGTTTATGTCCGGGTACAGGACCGGCAAAATGTCCGCCTGCGACACTCTCAACCGTGGCGTCTACAACAGCTAAATCTTTCTGGTGATGTAACATCGCGCGCATGTCACACAATGCAGTCAGCGCCGTTGATTTGTTCAGCATCGGAATCGGCCCATCGTCCTCTCATACGGTGGGCCCTATGCGTGCCGCGCTTGCATTTATCGAGGATTTGAGTGAAGCGCCCGCCGCAGTCAAGGTTGAGCTGCGAGGCTCCTTGGCGGCAACCGGTGTGGGCCACGGAACCGACAGAGCTGTGCTACTGGGACTTGTCGGTTATACCCCACTTACTACTTCTGCGGACACCCGGCCGCTTCCTGGTGAGCTCATTCCAGAACGAGGGCACATCCAAGGTCCAGAGCGTGAACTCGACTATGAAGTCGCGATGAACCCGGTGCCCGTCGCTAAGCACCCAAACTGCCTGATTTTCGATGCGTGGAACGCCGAGGGCGTGCGCATCGCTTCCCGTAAAGAGTACTACTCCGTTGGCGGTGGTTTTATCCTCGACCGCACGCAGATGGAAGCAAACCGCGACCAGGCGGGCGTCGCCACCGTACGCGATGCGGTTAACGTCCCCTACCCTTTTTCCGATGGTGCGTCCCTTATGCGCCAATGCGAAACTCATCAGCTATCTATCGCAGAACTCATGCGTGCGAACGAAGAAGCGATACACGGCAAGGACGTCCTGGATGCTCACCTCGACGCGGTCTGGGACACCATGCAAGAGTGCGTCGCCCACGGCCTAAAAACGGAAGGTGAGCTTCCAGGTGGACTATCAGTTCGTCGCCGCGCTCCTCGGCTACATCGCTTATTGACGGCCGAATACGAGGCCTCCGCATCTCGCGGCCTTGACGCGATGGAATGGGTCAACTTGTACGCTCTCGCTGTCAATGAGGAAAACGCCGCGCACGGGCGCATCGTGACCGCCCCGACGAATGGTGCGGCGGGGATTATCCCGGCTGTCATGCACTACTGCCGGGATTTTACCGACGACTTCGACCGGGATGCTGCGCATCAGTTCCTGCTGACCGCTGGAGCGATCGGCGCCATCATTAAGACGAACGCCTCCATTTCCGGTGCCGAAGTCGGGTGTCAGGGCGAGGTAGGGTCCGCATCGTCCATGGCCGCAGCCGGTATGTGCGCAATTCTGGGCGGCACTCCGCAGCAGATAGAGAACGCTGCTGAGATTGGCCTCGAGCACAACCTCGGACTCACATGTGATCCAGTGGCTGGCCTTGTGCAGATTCCTTGCATAGAACGAAATGCCATCGGAGCGGTGAAATCAATCAACGCGGCCCGCCTAGCCAAGCTTGGTGATGGAACCAATAAAGCCACGCTCGATGATGTAGTAGAAACGATGGCAGCGACAGGCCACGACATGATGAGCAAGTACAAAGAGACGTCAATGGGAGGCCTCGCTGTACAGCTTGGCCTCCCGGTCAACATCACTGAGTGCTAAATCAGGCTAGCTCACTGCCTGAATAATGGCCGTAGCCTGAAGCGGAACGGCAACTTGTTCGTGGCTCTCCAGATTCTTGACCGCCACTTCCCCGTTCGCCAGCTCCTGGTCCCCGAGCACGAGAGCAAAGCGCGCACCCGCCCGGTCAGCGCCTTTCATTGCGCCTTTCAAACCGCGACCACCGTACGCCATGTCAGCTGAAATTCCTGCGGCACGGAGCTCGTCGATAAGCGAGCTCATCTTGCGGCGAGCCTCCTCACCGATTGCTACGCCGAACACCTCGACGCGACGATCCAGATTCGGGAGCGCCACCTCCTCAGCCTCCAACGCGAGCACTGTCCTATCAACGCCAAGCCCGAATCCGATGCCTGACAGATCTTGGCCACCGATCTGCGCCATCAAGCCATCGTAACGTCCACCTCCGCCAATTCCCGACTGAGCCCCAAGACCATCGTGCACAAACTCGAAAGTAGTCTTTGTGTAGTAGTCAAGGCCTCGCACCATCCGCGGGTTAATCACAAACGGAACCCCCATATCCTTCAGCGTCCCGGTAACAGTCTCGAAGTGCTCGCGAGACGCATCTGAGAGGTGGTCCAGCATCAACGGCGCATCGGCTAGAAGCTCCTGTACCTCCGGACGCTTGTCGTCCAGAACACGAAGCGGATTGATTTCCACGCGGTGCTGCGTCTCCTCGTCTAACGGGAGCTTCTTGAGGAAAGCTTGGAGCTTTTCCCGGTATGCGGGCCTGCAGGTGTGATCGCCAAGGCTTGTCAGCTCGAGGCGAAAGCCTTTCAACCCAACGCTCCGGTAGCAACGATCTGCAAGTGCGATAATCTCCGCATCAAGCAAGGGGTCGTCGACGCCAATTGCCTCGACACCAACTTGCTGCAGCTGGCGGTACCTGCCAGCTTGCGGACGCTCGTATCTGAAAAACGGACCGGCGTAGTTCAGTTTCACCGGCAGATAACCCCTGTCAAGGTTGTGTTGGATCACTGCACGCATGACGCCTGCAGTCCCCTCTGGACGCAAGGTCACAGAACGCCCGCCACGGTCGGCAAACGTGTACATTTCCTTCGACACAACATCGGTAGATTCACCGACACCACGGGCGAAAAGAGTTGTGTCTTCGAAAACCGGAAGCTCGATGTGTTGGAAACCCGCAACATGCGCCTGTCGCACGAACTCATCGCGGACATAAAGGAACTTCGACGACGCCGGGGGCACGTACTCCTGCACTCCCTTTGGAACGCTCAGTGCCTTGAACTTTTCTTTTTGGGGTTTCTTCGTATCACTCACGGGGACTGAGTCTAGCTGTTCTCAGTCGCTACCGCAGCCATGGCTACTGATTACGAGCCTCAAGGAGAAACGGGTTCGTGGTTCGTTCGTGCGCCATGGTTGTACCGGGTCCGTGTCCAGGCAACAACGTTGTCTCGTCAGGAATCGCCCAAACCGGTCCACACAAAGAGGTTTTCATTGCCCCTGGATCGGAGTGTGGCAAGTCAGTCCGGCCGACGGACCCCGCGAACAGCACGTCGCCTGAAAACATGACGTCGCCCATCTGATAGAGGACACTGCCGGGAGAATGGCCTGGAGTATGAGTTATATCAACCCTAAAACTGGCGATTTCAAGTGGCCCATCTGCGTCAAACGTGCGGAGGTCCGATATGGTCTCCATCGAAGCGGCGTCGAAAAGCTCGAGTGTTGAGGTAGGAAGGCCGCGTCCATGATCAAGCATGAACGCGTCCGCTGCGTGGATAAATACGGGAACCTGGTACCTCGCAACATCTCTCGTATGGTCAATATGGCCGTGGGTAAGAAAGATGGCCACAAGTTGCAGCCCCTCTTCCTTGAGAAACGCAGAAACGACCTGATGCGTTCCCATGCCGGCATCGACGAGGCAGGCTAGCTTCGCAGAATCATCGATGATGACGTAGCAGTTCGTCTGAAACGGTCCCGACGTAAAACCTAAGATTCGCAATGCCTACCTCGCTGTCTACCTAAACCTCTCCGATTAGGAAAGGGCCTGTTCAGCAGCCGAGTAGTCGGGCTCGTTGGTGATCTCCTCGACCAGCTCGACGTGCACCACGCGATGATCGGCGTCGGTCACAATGACCGCGCGTGCAAGCAATTCCTTGAGCGGCGTTCCGTCAAGCGTGAGGCCGAACGCCGTGCCGAAATCAGAGCGGAATGCAGAGAGCGCCTCTACATTCTCGATGCCCTCTGCCGCGCAGAAACGCTGCTGAGCAAATGGCAAGTCCTTGGAGATACAAAGCACTGCAGTGTTTTCTGCAGATCCCGCGAGCTCATTAAACGCTCGCACAGACTTTGCACACACGTCAGTGTCTAGTGATGGAAAAACGTTAAGGACCAGGCGCTTCCCCTCGTACTCGGACAACTTCTTTTCAGAAAGATCGCCCGCGACTAGCACGGCGTCAGGAAGGGCGTCGCCTACCTTAGGAAGAGATCCAGATGTTTGCGATTCATTACCTTGAAAAAATACCTTTGCCATGTCCACGACCCTACATGAACTATCGGAAGCGAGCAGTCGCAAAAAACACAGCAAAATACGACAGGTACAGTTACACCTGCTAATATTTCCCAGTCAACTAGTCAGAATAGAGGTACTACGGTGAGCAATAAAGAGCGCGGTCAAGAAGCCCTTAAACATCTGGAGCGTGAATTGAATTCACGCGATCGAAAGCAGAACTCAAAGCCCTGGTCGATCGCGGCGCTTTCCGCAGTTGTAATCGTGGCGCTAGGCGGCGGCATCTACTTCCTAGCGAACCAGGACGGCGACAGCACCAACGAAGCTCAAAGCTCGGCTGAAGAAACCACCGCCCCAAGCGAATTCGACGCCAACAACTACGAGGCAATCGCGACGAAGCGTGCCGAAGCACTCCCCGCCTCAGTCTCGTGTGAATACACCCCCGATACAGCACAGGGTGACAAGAAAGCAGACCTGCCGAAGACCGACAACGTCTCTACGACAGGGACCGTCAACGTCGAGCTCGACACCAGTGCAGGGCCGATTGGCATGGAGCTCGACCGCTCTGTCTCGCCGTGCACTGTGAATGCGATCGAACACCTCGCCTCTGCTGGCTACTTCAACGATACCGTCTGTCACCGGCTCACCGATGGCGACGGCCTTAAAGTACTGCAGTGCGGTGACCCAACCGGCGTAGGCAGCGGTGGTCCTGGCTTCCAGTTCGCAAATGAGTTCCCGACTGACGAAGCGCTCAAGGCTCTCTCGGACACGCCTGCCCCGGAAGGCATATCTCCAGAAGAAGCAGAGCAGATGAAACAAATGGAGCTCCAGCAGAACCCTCAGAAGTACGCGCGCGGCACCATCGCTATGGCGAACGCCGGTTTGGATACCAATGGGTCCCAGTTCTTCCTGAACTACGGTGATTCAGTGCTGCCTCCGCTGTACACCTACTTCGGTCAAATCTCTGAAGAAGGTTTGAACACCCTTGACAAGATTGCTGAAAAGGGCGTCGAAGGCGGCGGCCAAGACGGCGCACCAGCCGAAGAGGTACGCATCAAATCGGCAACCGTAAAGTAACTACACAGTTGCCTCTCAGCTGCACAGGAGCAGTTTTCAGTCTATTCAAAGTCTTGCAAAACGTCTGATAGCCAACTAGAGTTTGCACTCGTACATTTGTCAATCCCGTCAGATTGGAAAATTCATGAACTTCCGTAAAAGTATTCTTGCAGCAGCCACTGCTGTAGCTGTCGCAACTTCTGGCGTTGCTGCTGCTGAGGCTGCAGAAAGCACCACCCCAACCACCACGGCCAAGCCAGCTTCGAACACCAAGACTGAGAAGGCCCCGACGGTGAAGAACACCACCTCCAAGAAGTCCACCACGAAGCAGGCTCCTAAGGATCAGTCGAGCGACGAGGGCTCCTCCGTCAAGGACATGTCCCCATCTGAAATCCGTGACTGGATCGCAGTGTTCACCGCCGTCATCGGTGCGCTCGGTACCCTGTTCGCATTCCTGGACAAGTACCTGCGCAAGTAGACCGCTGGCTAGGTGCCACACTGGCATCTCCCACTAGCGCACCCAAGTGGGGTAACCCGTGATCGGGTTACCCCACTTTTCTATACACCGACGCGGTAGACGTCGAATACCCCTTCAACATTCCGGATCAGATTCATCACAGAAGCGAGCTGCTTCGTATCCGAAACCTGGAAGCTGAATCGAATCGTGGCAATACGGTCTTCCTTCGCTTGTGAGGAAAGCGATAGAATCGCCAATTTTTGTTCAGACATTACCCCCGTGAGTTCCGCGAGGAGGCCGTGCCGGTCAAGAGCTTCCACTTGAACGGTCACGATAGAGGTACCCGCAGAGCCGCCAGCGCCGGACCACGAAACCTCGATCAACCGCTCTGGCTCTTGCCTGAGCTTGTTCGCGTTGGTGCAATCTGTGCGGTGCACCGAAACCCCTCCACCGCGGGTTACGAACCCGAAGACATCGTCGCCAGGAACCGGCTGGCAGCAGTTGGCAAATTTGGCCATTACATCCGGGCTGCCCTGCACCAAGACTACAGGGCCATCGCCCGAGGGTTCTGGTCGGATGATCTTTGAATGGGGCGTCCGATCCGCCAGAAGATCTGCGGCGTCTTCGACGTCACCAAACTGGTCGACCAGCATTTTTGCAACATGCCGGGACGAAACATTCCCAGCGCCGATAGCCGTGTACAGGGCATCTACATCGGAGTAACGCAGTCTGCGTGCAATATCACGCATTGACTCAGGCGTAAATAGCCGGTGAAGTGGAAGTCCGCTCCGCTGTACTTCCGCTGCCAGCGCATCGCGTCCGACTTCGAGGTGTTCCTCGCGCCGTTCTTTCGCGAACCACTGACGCACCTTTGTTTTCGCACGCGGTGAAACAATAAAGTCTTGCCAGTCACGAGAAGGCCCGGCATTTGGGTCCTTCGAGGTAAAAATCTCGACGCGGTCACCATTTTGCAGCTGTGACTCCAGAGCAACCAGTTTGCCGTTAACTTTTGCCCCCACGCATCGGTGGCCTACCTCAGTGTGCACCGCGTAGGCAAAGTCCACAGGCGTCGAACCGGCAGGAAGGTTGATAACATCGCCGTGTGGCGTGAAGACGAAAATCTGCTTGCTTGTCAGGTCGTAGCGCAGTGAATCAAGAAACTCATTTGGGTCTGAAGCTTCCTTTTGCCAGTCAAGCAGTTGGCGCATCCACGCCATCTGATCTACTTCAGCCTGATCTCCCTTATGCGATCCTTTCGTCTCTTTGTACCGCCAGTGAGCTGCAACACCGAACTCGGCGTTGTAGTGCATCTCGTGCGTACGTACCTGTACTTCGAGAGCTCGCCCGCTGTTCGTCATCACCGTCGTGTGCAGCGACTGATACACACCGAATCGCGGATTCGAAATATAGTCCTTAAATCGGCCCGGCATTGCAGAATACATAGCATGGACGACGCCGACCGCTGCGTAACAGTCGTGGAGATTATCGACGAGCACGCGAACGCCAACGAGGTCGAAGATTTCGTCGAACTCGTGGCCTCGAACAACCATTTTTTGGTAGATGGACCAATAGTGCTTCGGCCTCCCCATCACCTCTGCGTCGATCCCGTTTTTCTTCAGTTCGGTTTGCAGCTCACGAATAATCTCTGCAAGAGCTCTGTCCCGCGAGGGCGCTCGGTCAGCAACTAACCGCACGATTTCTTCGTATTTCTTCGGGTAGAGGATCGCGAACGCGAGATCTTCAAGCTCCCATTTCACTGTCGCCATCCCGAGGCGGTGTGCAAGCGGTGCAATCACATCAAGGGTTTCGCGCGCCTTCTTCGCTTGCTTCTCAGGAGGAAGAAAGCGCATCGTGCGCATGTTGTGGAGCCTATCCGCAACTTTAATCACAAGTACCCGGGGATCCTCCGCCATGGCAACGATCATTTTCCGGATCGTTTCTGCCTCTGCCGACGCCCCAAGCGCAACCTTGTCTAACTTCGTTACGCCATCGACGATTCGTGCCACCTCAGGCCCGAAGTCGGCCGTAAGTTCATCCAGGGTGTAGTCAGTGTCCTCAACGGTGTCATGCAACAGTGCTGCCACCAACGTTGTGGTGTCCATACCAATTTCACCACAGATCGTGGCTACGGCAAGCGGGTGCGTAATATATGGGTCGCCTGATTTCCGGAACACGCCATCGTGAAGCTGCTCAGCCGTCTCATAGGCACGATTCAATAATGCGACGTCGCACTTCGGATGGTGCCGTCGATGAATCGATAACAGCGGGTCCAGGACCGGATTGCTACGGACCCGCGCACCGCCAGTGAGCGAACGAGCAAGTATTGCGGACACACTTCGCATCGAGGGTGTATTCCTCTTCGGTGCTTTCTCTTGAGTCACAGTCCGCCTCCAAACTCTCCTATTGGTCGAGCACTACCACGGGAACATCTCCTAAGCGGCTTCTACCGTCCAGTCCTTGTACCTCGAGCATTACTACGTAACCAACAACGCTACCACCTGCGCGTTGGATTAAATCGGTTGCTGCGGAAAGAGTTCCGCCAGTAGCAAGCACATCGTCAACGAGAACGACCTTCTTCCCGTCCAGGTCAATTCCCGACGCCGGGATTTCCAAAGCTGCAGTGCTGTACTCGGTTTTGTATTCCTGTGTAATCACCGGCGGAGGGAGCTTCCCCTTCTTACGGATAGCGAGGATGCCTACGCCCATTTCGTATGCAACAGCTGAGCCCAGGAGAAAACCACGGGCATCCAGGCCACCAACAAGGTCTGCTCCAAGATTCTCAGATACACGCGCCATTTCTTTGATAACAACCCGCAAGGCATGCGCATCTGCAAGCACCGGTGTGAGGTCTTCAAACAACACGCCCTTTTCGGGAAAATCTGGTACTTTACGGATCTTTTCTCGAAGCGCTTCCTTTGCGCTTTCAAACGTGTCCTTCGAATCGCCCATGGGTTTCTCCTTGGATAGCTTTATTTCTTTACTCATCAACGGACCATCGATCCATATTCCAGCCAATTCCCGACAAGCCTGTGTACATAACAACGTTTTCAACTCGCTGATCAATCGCGAACGAGCGAGGCTGTGCTGAAAGTGGCAGAATCGGAATCTCCCGCCAAAGCCAATTCTCTTGACTCCGCAATGCGTCGAGTTCCTGCACCCGATTGTTCGCAGCTGGGTACTCAACTTGAGAATCGATTGGCATCAAAAGCGCATCGACGGTGCCCTCTTTCTCTACGATCTGGCCTTGTTCGTCCATGGCATAGCCCGGCAACTCGGCCAACGTCGCTAGATTCTCCGACTGGTCGAGAACTTCAATACCCGCCGGTTCGCACTGTGCTCGGATCGTCTGAATCATTGCGGAGATCCGTGCCGACCGCATCGGCGTCGAGATCCGTAGAACACTGCCACTTGCTGCACGTGCCTTTTCGACGTCATACTCAGTTGCCGTCTCACCGACACTTTCAATTTTCGACGCCAGCGGGTCACTATGCGCAACTACTTGTACTGGAGCAGCTGCAACCTCTAGGCCCGACATCTTCGAGGAAGTTTGTGCGACTTCAGACGGATTCACACAGTGAGCAAGCGCCCTGCGCCGTTCTGGTTCTGCCCAGGGACCTGACTTGGCCATGACCAACGCGTCAGTGAGTTCCCCAACAACGCTGGTCACATCAACTGGTTCTCTCTCTGCGTTTACGTCGTACCAGTCTGGTGATGGTTCTTCGAGGTTGCCAATTTTCAATCCGCCGGAGGCAACTAGTTCACCGGAATCTGCATTCCCCGGCCAGACCACGATCTTCTGCAGCGCTGGAGCATCACCGTAATAGGAATCATTAGCGACGAGGACTACTTCGCCTTCTTTGCCAACACTCTCAATCTTGTACGGTCCGAACGATACTTGAAGTTCAGGATCGTACTGCTTCAGATCAAAACCGTAACGCCAAATATCTGCGATGCTTCGAAGGCTCATTGGGTCACGTGCAGTAAGCGCATCGACGAGCTCTTCCGCCGACATTCCGACACGCGCTGCAACTGCGTGTGACGGCAAAACTGTTCCGGGTTCAAAAAGATCGCGCCAACGGGCGCCACGGTTCTCCTTCATTGTGAGAGTGAAAGTTTTTGATCCGGGTTGACATGCCAATGTATCAGCGTCGTCGAAAAGAGGCATCCAAGAATCAAAGAGCTCTGGTAGCTTCCCAGCTGTGAACGTCAACAGGTAGTCATTACACGTTACTGGGGTATTGTCGGAGAACACTGCCGCATCGGAGATGGTGTAAATCACCTGACGCCTGTCGCCGGGCAGCACTTGCGTCTCTACCAAGTCGGTATTGGGGATCATTTGTCCGTTGGGCCCCGGAACGTAAACTCCGGGGTACAAACGACCAGATAGTTCTTGCGCCAGCGTCGAGTGCCCCTCAGCGCTACCCGCGTTCACTGTGACCAGTGGTGCTTGTACCTGATAGCCAAACTCTTCGCTATTAGAGTTCGACGCTGCACCACCGTCGGAACACGCCGTTGCGAGCAACACTACAGAAAAAGCAGCAACGGCGCGTGAAAATACGCTACTCATACTTGGTTTACCTAGCGTGTCGACGGCCGCCAAGTGCTCATTGCCGGCGATTCGTCTCCATCGCTGCCTTCCACAGCACTACGAACCGGTGTATCAACGGTGCGCTTTGGCTTTACAGTGGCTTCATCGTCGTGGTCGACGATCTCACCGGCGCGGTATTTCTCTACTTCAACGTTGTGTTCCTTGTAAGCGCGCTTGCGCTCCATAAGCGTTACCAGCAGCGGAGTCGCGAGGAATAGCGAGGAGAAGATACCTTCGATGACGCCGATCAGCTGGATCAAGGCGAGATCCCGGAGTGTACCCACACCGAGCATCCAAACTGCCACAATCATCAGCGCGACGATCGGGAGTGCAGAAATGACGGAAGTAGAAATCGAGCGCATGACCGTTTGATTCACTGCCAGGTTCGCTTCTTCAGCATAGGTAGAACGACGCGAGTCCAATACACCACTAGTGTTCTCCTTCACCTTGTCGAAGACGATCACGGTGTCATAAATGGAGAAGGTCAAAACGGTAAGCAGACCGATAATCATGGCTGGGGTAATTTCCAGCCCGAAGAGGGCATAGAACCCTACGATCAGTATGCCGTCAATGATCAATGCACCCATCGCCGCGATGGCCATCTCTCGTTGCAGGCGGACAGCCACGTACACGGCTGCAGCGACGAGGAAGACCAGCATCGCCATCAACATCCGCTTCGTGATGGTGTCACCCCACGATTCGGAAACAGTCGAATCACCAATTGCGTCGGCAGACACTTCCCCTTCAGCATTCTTGGTGTGATGCTTCTCAAAGATCGCCTGCCGCGCTTGGTCGATTTGTTCCTGGCTCAGATGCTCAGCATTAATCTCAAGTGTCCGGGCATCACCGGCACCAATAATCTGAGTCAGTTCAGGAGTGACGCCAGTCGCGTCGATAAATGTCTCCTCGACTTCTTCGGCAACGAGATCGTCGGCCGGCATCGAGAGTTTGGTACCGCCTTCGAAGTCGATACCAAGGTTGAATCCACGGACCAGCATCGCAAGCAGCGAGATAACTACCAGTGCCATGGTGATCCCGTACCAGAGCTTACGGCGACCGACGAAATCGATCGCCGCATCGCCGGTGTACAGACGCTCCCAACGGCCGGGCTCCTCGACAGTTGGTACGACGGAAGCAACGGTTTCAATTTGCGATGACGACATTGCTACTTCACCTCAATACTTTCCGACGCGGCTTCTGCAGCCACGCCTTGATGAGCTTCCTCGGTCACGTCCTTGTCATGCTGCGCCGCAGCAAACACTTTGGTCATACCGTTGACAGCTGGCTTCGACCAGAATCGGGACCGGGAAGCGAACACCATGAGCGGAGCAGTGACCAAGAACGTCACTAGCAGGTCAAATACGGTCGTAAGGCCCATCGTGAATGCGAAGCCCTTCACATCGCCAACCGCAAGGAAGTAAATAATGACCGCGCCGATCAGGGTCACCATGTTACCGGTAATAATTGTATCTTTCGCTCGATCCCAGCCGGAGGCAGATGCAGAGCGGAAAGTCTTGCCCTTACGAACTTCGTCCTTGATGCGTTCGTAGATGACGACGAAGGAGTCCGCAGTAGTACCAATACCAATGATCAAACCGGCGACGCCGGAGAGGTCCAGCGAGTAGCCGATCCAGCGCCCCAGCAGAACTAGCGAGCCGTAAACGAGAAGACCCGCAAAGAAAAGCGTAGCCAGGGAAATAAGACCATAGAGCCGGTAGTAGAAGAACACGAAAATTGCGACCAAAATCAGACCGACAATGCCTGCATAGAAGCCAGCCTGCAAGGATGCCAGACCAAGTGACGGCGGCACTGTCATCGCTGTACCACCAGGTTCGCCATTCTCACCCGCGAAAGAAAGCGGCAGCGCACCGTAACGCAGGTTGTTTGCGAGACTCTCAGCTTCCTCCTGAGTGAAGTTGCCTGTAATAGAGGTTGCGGAACCGACTGGGGTTGCGCCCTGAATGACAGGTGCGGAGATAATTTGTGAGTCCAGTGTGATCGCGATCTGCTGCCCGATCATCTCACTCGTCAGCTGCGCCCAGGTAGACGAGCCATTAAACTCGCCTGCCTGGCTGAAAGCGAAGTTGATCTCCATCTGGCTCGACTGCGGGTTGAATCCACCAGTGATCGAGCGACCAGTGTCGATCTGTTCACCGGTGAGACGCGGGCCGTCCGTATCAGTAACACCTGCGAGCAATGGCACCTCGCCGAGGAGCAGTACCTGGCCAGATGAAGGGTCACAGGCTACAAGTGGTGCTGCTTCGTCATCGGTCCCGGCCAATGGATCAGTAGGTTGCACGGCACACAACGCGCTCAGCATCGACATAGCAACGAATTGCTGGGTAGGGTCTTCAGACTGACGAGTAGCCTTGAGCATCTCAGCTTGGTCAGCCCTGCGCTCCGAGGACTCCACAGGACCATTCGGCTCAGGCAACGGTTTCGCATCAATAGCAGGAATCTCAACGGTTTGCCCCTGTTCGGCAACCTGCTTCTTCACCTGATCGCCAATCACCTTGGCTTGATCCGCGGTCAAAACCCCATACCGGATCCAATCGTTCGCGGTTTTTGCGAAGACCTCACCAATCGAATCCGCGGAAGGTGCAGGCGGTTGCATAACCGGACGGAACAGCAGCTGCGAGGTCTGCCCAATATTACGTACTTCCGATGTGTCGTCGCCCGCGGCAGTGATCACTAGGGTATTGCCGTCAACGACGACAGTCGCGCCGGAAACACCCATGCCGTTCACACGCTTCTCAAGAATGTTTCGCGCTTCGTCGAGCTGATCGCGAGTTGGCTCGTCTCCCTGCGGAACGAGGGTCACGCGAGTACCGCCCTGCAGGTCGATACCAAGCTTCGGGGTTGCGGACTTATCGCCCGTGAAAAATACTAATGAGTACACGCCAATGACGATGAGCGCAAAAAGCGCCAGCGCGCGCGCAGGCCACTTCCGCTTTGATCTCAACTCGCCGGAACGCTGAGTGTTCTTGGACACCGAGCTAACTCCTCTATTTCTACGTTATTTCACTGCCACACCCCGCTTTGCCCGAAACTTTGGGTAAAGCGGGGTGTGGTGCACATCGATTTATCGTACGTCATCAACTGTCATATCGGTAAAGACAGCTAGACAGCATTTGCCGTAACGCTGAGATGGACTATTCCGGACGTTGTTCCGAATCGTCTACTGTAGGTTCCTGAACCGCGGACTCGACTGCCTCTCGCTTCATAATTCCGGCGGTCTCCATCTTGACGACAACACCAGGGGCAATTTCAATTCGAAGCGTAGCGTTATCTGCGTCAACAACGTCTCCATGAAGGCCAGAAACCGTCACAACATGGTCACCGGGCTGAATAGAGGACTGCATCTCCTGTACCTGTTGCTGACGCTTCTTCTGGCTTCGCATCATCAAGATTGACGGAAGCATGAACACCAATAGGACGAGCAAAATAAGGATGATTTCCATAGCTCTATATTGACATACTCCCAATTATGTTGAAACGAGTGCCTGTCCTGGAGCATCCGGTGGCGGATCAATTCCAAGGTGCTGCCAGGCAGCCGCCGTAGCAACGCGGCCACGACCAGTTCGTGCCATCAATCCTGCTCGCACCAGGTAAGGCTCGCATACTTCTTCGACTGTAGACGGTTCCTCCCCTACAGCAATTGCCAGTGTATTGACGCCAACAGGTCCCCCACCGTGGCCACGAATGAGCGAATTCAGGACCGCTCTGTCGAGCCGATCAAGCCCGAGGTCGTCAACGTCAAACACCTCCAGCGCAGCACGCGCCGCCTGAATATCGATTCGTCCGCTGCCATGCACATCTGCCCAATCACGAACACGTCGCAGCAATCTATTCGCAATACGCGGAGTTCCCCGTGAACGTGAAGCGATTTCGACTGCTGCGTCCTTGTCGATCTCAACTTGCAAGATCTTCGCAGCACGTTCGACCACGTGCCTCAAGTCAGTAACCTCGTAAAACTCCATCTGTGCCGTAAAACCGAAACGATCCCGCAACGGACCAGTGAGCATACCAGCGCGAGTCGTTGCACCGACCAGGGTGAACGGCGGAATCTCAAGTGGAATTGACGTCGCCCCGGGCCCCTTTCCAACAATGACGTCAATACGGAAGTCCTCCATTGCCATATACAGCATTTCCTCCGCAGGCCGTGCAATACGGTGAATCTCATCGATAAAGAGGACATCGCCTTCCATAAGATTCGAAAGCATCGCAGCGAGGTCACCAGCACGTTCAAGCGCAGGGCCAGAGGTCATCCGCAAGGAAGTTCCGAGTTCCTGCGCGATGATCATCGCCATCGTTGTCTTTCCTAGCCCTGGCGGACCGGAAAGCAAGATGTGGTCCGGTGTGACGCTGCGTTGACTAGCACCCGCGAGTACAAGACTGAGCTGCTCACGCACTTTCGGCTGTCCAATGAACTCATCAAGCGACTTCGGACGAAGAGACCTCTCAATATCGTGTTCATCACTATGCGCATTGACGCTGACGGGAGCCCCATCGGGACGTGAAAGATCATCCGGCAACTGGAATACGGTTTTTTCAACGTCTGACATGAACCCCACCTACTTTTTCGATAGCGTCTTCAGCGCTTCGCGCAACAGATTCGATGGATCAGTATCCGGTTGTTCCGCAACGAGAGGTTCGACGACAGTCCGTGCACTACGCTCGGTAAATCCAAGCCCAACCAGTGCTTCTACAATCTGCTCACTGATGCCTGAGTCTGAAGCAGCCGGAGCCGTTGCTCCGTGGCTCGCTTCGCTGCCCGTTTCAAACAAGCCGACAACCTTATCTTTCAGCTCCAACACGATTCGTTCTGCCATCTTCTTACCGACGCCAGGAATTGTTTGAATCTTCTTCGCATCACCGCTGGAAATCAATTCGGCCAGTTCCCCAGGCCCAAAGACTGCCAGTGCTGCCATCGCCAGCTTTGGCCCTAGCCCACTCACGGTTTGAAGCTTGTGAAACATAGACCGCGAGTCCTCATCCGCGAACCCATACAAGGTCATACCGTCATCGCGGACCACCAGACTGGTGACTACATCCGCATGCTCACCACGAGTTAGGCGACTGAGCGTTGGTGGCGTCGCTAAAAAGCGATACCCAACGCCCCCGCAGCCAATAACAGCATGATCGAGGCCAATCGAAAGGACGTCACCGTGGAGGGAATCAATCATGAACTAGTTCTTTCTCAGTTTTTCAATAGCGGAAGCTCGGGCAAGCAACGGGGCTCGCCAGCAATGGCAAACAGCGATGGCCAACGCGTCTGCAGCATCTGCTGGCTTTGGTGGCTCGCTCAGACCAAGAATACGTGTAATCATCGTAGTCATCTGTTTCTTATCAGCACGCCCATTACCAGAAACCGACTTTTTTACCTCTGAGGGCGTATACATGTGCACTGGTATATCGCGCTCTGCAGCGGCGAGGACCATTACCCCGACGGCGTGGGCAGTATGCATCACGGTGGAAACGTTACTGCGTTCGAAAATTCGCTCCATCGCAACCACGTCGGGCTTATACTCATCCATCCAGTCGCTTACCGACTTCGAGATCCGCAATAAACGCTCCGATAGTTCCACATCGGAAGGAGTGCGCGCTACACCGACGGCAATCGGTATGACCTGACGCCCTCTCCCCGCTTGAACTACCGAAAGGCCGCATCGGGTCAAACCAGGATCTATGCCCATTACCCTCAGACCTTGGAGGTTCACCGCGCTTCCTTCCGCCGAATATTGTACTGGCACATATGTTCTACCATAGTCTGAAAAAGAACCACCACTCGCCGCAACGAATGGTGGTTGAAAAACAGACTACGCCTTACAAGTCGAGCTCGGCTGCGATCTCGTCAGGAATAGACATGTTCGAGTACACATTCTGTACATCATCAGAGTCTTCGAGGGCATCAATCAGCTTCAGATTCTTTTCAGCAGCAGATGCATCCAGTTCAACTTCCACGTCAGCACGGAAGTCCTGCTCAGAGCCCTCAACCTCGATACCGGCCTCCACTAACGCCTCGCGGACTGCGGCAAGGTCGGTCGGCTGACAGGTAACTTCAAACTCTTCGCCAAGATCGTTAACTTCTTCTGCACCAGCGTCAAGTACCGCCATCAACACATCGTCCTCGGTGAGCTCCCCTTTCGCCACCGTGACGACACCGACGCGATTGAACATGTAGCCCACAGAGCCGGTTTCACCAAGATTACCGCCGTTCCTGGTCATTGCCGTACGAACCTCAGTCGCTGCTCGATTACGGTTATCCGTCAGGCACTCGATCAACAGAGCGACACCGTTCGGGCCGTACCCCTCGTACATCACCGACTCCCAGTCAGAGCCGCCGGCTTCCTCGCCCGATCCACGCTTACGCGCACGTTCGATGTTGTCGTTCGGGACCGACGCCTTCTTCGCCTTCTTGATCATGTCATCAAGCGTCGGGTTGCCTGCTGGATCGCCGCCACCAGTGCGAGCTGCAACCTCGATATCTTTGATCAGTTTCGCCCAGAGCTTGGAACGCTTTGCGTCGTTCGCGGCCTTCTTATGTTTAGTAGTAGCCCACTTTGAGTGGCCAGACATCCGGTATCCCTTCGCTTAAAACGGTTGACTATTGGTAATTGAACGTCAACCTACTATACGCCCGAACAGGTTGAGCTGCAGAACCGCGAGCAAGGTTCAGCCGCTAAAGGGAAAGCGAAGCGAAGGCTGGCAGGGCTGCGGTCCCACCCAATCGAAGAAGCCTTACGGCGGGCCGTAGCCGTAGCGAACGAACATCGCTGACAGCGTCGTTATAAAACCGCAGTGCAATTGCCACACGTGTATCTGCAGCGTCAATATCAGCGGGAAGCATCGACCCTTGTCTCTCGATGTGTTTCCGCATTTCTTGTTCGGACTGAAGTCGTTCCTCTACGTCAACTGGAGTCAAACGCAATGATTCGATGATCCGGCACTCCTCGCGCATTTCCGGATACAGTGCGGCAATGACAGCACAGCGTTGGTCGAGCGCAGCTTGAAGTGCGTCGCGTGAACGGTCGAGACGGATATGGAGGCGGTGTAGCCGTTGCGCAGTGAAATATGCCCAGGCAAACAGCAGCGTGATTACCGCTGCGAACACCACTAGGGCGATAGTTGTCATGCGAGTGTCACCTTCTCACCAACACTTACTGCTTCGTATACAGCCATAATCTGAGCAGTCACTGTCGACCAGTCATACTGCGCGGCTCGCAGTTGCCCTCTTCTGCCCATCTCCAGGCGCAAAGCAGCGTCGTCAATCAAAGCCTGTAACGCCTTTGTCAACTCGGCAACATCACCTACAGGAAAAAGAATCCCGGCAGGGTCAGGTGATTCTGCATCACATACCAGCGAAAAGGCCTCTAGATCACTGGCCACAACAGCGCAGCCCGCAGCCATCGCTTCCACGAGAATGATGCCAAACGATTCGCCCCCAGTGTTCGGAGCGACAAATATATCCGACGCCCCCAGCAATCTCGCCTTTTCCTCCTCGCTTACGCGACCGACGAAGTTCACTCCTGGAATCTGCCGAGGCTCCCCGCTTCCGATCACCGTGAGTTCGACTCGTCCTTCAAGGTGATCGAACGCTTCGAGAAGCAGCGTTAGCCCCTTTCTTGGCTCGTCGATACGCCCCAAGAATGCGATTCGAACAGGCCTGACGGAGCTCAACGGCGCTAGCTTCCGGGCGGCTACGAACTTCCGAGTGTCCACTCCGTTCGGGATAACGATTGGATCGGCCCCGATCTGTTCAACCTGCCACCTCCGAGCAAGCTCGCTTACTGCGATACCCCCGCGGATCTTTTCTAAATATTTCCGCAAGAACGGCAGTGCAAGCTGCAAAATGCGAGACCCAGTTGTAGACGTGTGGTATGTAGCGACGATCGGCCCCGAAGCCAACATAAGCGCTGCGAGCGAATAGCTAGGAGAATTGGGCTCATGGATGTGCAATACATCAAAGTCGCCATCACACAGGAATTCGCGAGTAGTCGTAAAAACTTTAGGGCCGAACGCCAGGCGCGCGACAGAGCCGTTATACGGAATAGGTAACGAACGCCCGCCTTTCTTTACAAACTCGGGAAGAGGCGTGTCATCACGCGCAGGCCCGAGCACTTTCACTTCATGCCCTTGACGCAAAAGTGATTCAGCTAAGTCAAGGATGTGCGCTTGAACCCCGCCTGGTTCGTCGAAAGAATACGGGCACACGATACCAATTTTCATCCCTTCGCTACCTTTTTCTTCCGGTCTGCGATCCAAAACGGCTGAAGCACATGCCAGTCTTGTGGGTGCTTTTTGATTCCGCGCTCAAACCAGCCCGCAAGCTTTTCCACTTTACCTTCTACGGAATCTGCAACAATCGGCGGCGATACGCTAGTCACCCACCCATCCATGCTGCCTGAACGCTCAAAGGCATTGTGCACTGCGAGCAGTGTCGCACCGGTTTTCTCCGCTAATACTGCCGGACCGGCGGGCATTGTCGTCTGCTCTCCAAAAAATGCTACCGGCACCCCGTGCCCACCGAGATCACGATCTGCCAACAAGCAGACAATCCCCTGTTTGTACAGAGCTTCCTCGAGGAGCTGCATTGGAGGTCTCGACGCACCACGCGAAGGAATCACCTGGATTCCTAACCCACGTCGAAATTCCAAAAACGCATCGTAGAGCTCTTCGGGCTCTACCCGCTCCGCGACCGTCGAAAAGCTCCCGTATCGGTGAGCAAGCCATGCGCCCGCAAGATCCCAGTTCCCCGAGTGTGGTAATGCGAGTACTACACCCTTGCCTTGTTGAATCGCATACTCCAGATGCTCAATTCCTTGTATCGATGCAGAGAATTGCTTGTGAAACCGTTCGTTCGAGATTACTTTCTGCAGGCAAAAGACCTCGAGCCAATACCGCATGTATGACCGCATCGAGTTCTTCACAAGCGAACGCGTGACGTTCTCAGGTCCAACCACACGCGAGAGATTCTTACGAAGTTGCTCCGGTAACCTCCCATTGCGAGAGTAAATGTCGGCGACGAACATCATCAGACGGTAGGCGATACTGTAGGGCAGCATTGATAGCAGCTTCCACCCCATCCAGTAGCTGCGATATACGCACTCATCTTTGAACGTGTGCATGCGTGCTTCGGTCCTAGCGCGACCCAAACGTTTTAGCTCCTGCTGGCGCGGCAATCTGCCGCTTGGATGCAGGATCCTTCGCTGCAATAACGAGTCGCTGCGCAACCGTATATATCGAGCCGAAAAACAGCAGCCAAAGCCCGCATTCAATGGCGTACGGCACGCCGAAGCCTTCCAACCCCAGCGCGACAAGCGCGATGAGAAGACGCTCAGGTCGCTCAACCAGCCCTCCAACAATCTTGATCCCCCCGGCCTCCGCGCGCGCCTTTACGTAACTAATCACCTGGGAGAGTACTAGTACCGCAAGGCAAACTGCGACATGCGCCGGAGAAGCTTGATCTACGTACACCAGCCAGAACACGATGGCACCGAAGAGCGCTCCGTCAGTAATCCTGTCACAACTTGCGTCAAGCGTAGCTCCGAAAGCAGTCCCTCCCCCGCGGAGACGGGCCATCGTGCCATCCACCATGTCAAAAGCCGCGAAAAGGCCACTCAGAATAGCTGCCAAAACAAGATGGTCAGTTGGAATGAGCACGACGGCTACCAACACAGTGAGCGCTGTTCCACCAAGCGTTGTCCAATTCGGTGTTAGACCAGCTTTAAGCAATGCAGTGGCGACCGGTTCTACGACAACAGCAGCAGGCTTTCGTCCATGAACACTGAGCATCTGCCTACTCCCCTCCAGTCTGTTGAGCCGCCACTTCTTTCCAGCTCTCTGCTAATAGTTGGCGCGTTTCACGCAGCAACTGCGGAAGCACCTTGGTGCCAGTGATGACTGTCATAAAATTTGAGTCCCCTGCCCACCTCGGGACCACATGCACGTGTAGGTGATCTCCGATAGAGCCTCCGGAGGCCCTGCCTAAATTCATGCCAACGTTTATCGCTTCGGGGTCTGATACCGCCTTGAGCGTTTTCACTGCGAGCGTTACGAACCTCATAAGCTCGGCTAATTCCCCCGCAGTCAGGGCTTCAATCTCCGCCACCTTACGGTAAGGCACGACCAAAATATGCCCAGCGTTATACGGATAAAGGTTCAGCACCGCGTAGACGGTCTCCCCTCGAGCCACGATGAGCCCCTCTTCATCGCTCATCGAAGGAATATTCACGAAAGGCTCACTTGACCCCTTCTCATCGCGTGGCGTTGACGCGATGTACTTCGAACGGTACGGCGCCCAAAGACGCTGAAGTCTGTCTGGAGTACCAACTCCAATGTCCTCATACATTTCTGAGCGCCTCTCTACTTCTACTGGTCAGCCTGGCGCTGTTCAACCAGCTCTTTCGTTGGTTGTTCGTTGAACTTTTCGTCCACCCAGTTGGTGATAAGCTCGACAGCCTCGTCGACGCCGACTCCATTAATTTGGGTGCCGTCGAGGAAGCGGAAGCTTACAGCGTTTGCCTCCACATCACGCGCGCCAGCGAGCAGCATGAACGGAACCTTGTGAGTGGTGTGCGTCCGAATCTTCTTCTGCATCCTGTCATCGGAATGGTCGACCTCAGCTCGGATGCCGCGTGCCCGCAGCTGCTGGATGATGCCGTCAAGGTGTCCAGCGAAATCGTCAGCAACGGGGATACCTACAACCTGGTGCGGTGCCAGCCAAGCCGGGAATGCACCGGCGTAGTGCTCAAGCAGCACGCCGAAGAATCGCTCAATTGATCCAAAGAGTGCACGGTGAATCATGACTGGTCGCTTCTTGCTTCCGTCTGAGGATGTGTACTCAAGATCGAAACGCTCAGGCAGGTTGAAGTCGAGCTGAACCGTGGACATCTGCCAGGTACGACCGATGGCGTCGCGAGCCTGTACGGAAATCTTTGGACCGTAGAACGCTGCACCTGCTGGGTCCGGAACAAGCTCGAGCCCAGACTTGGTAGCAACTGATTCTAGGATGCTCGTTGAACGCTCCCAGATATCATCATCACCGATGTACTTCTCGGGATCCTTGGTGGACAACTCCAGGTAGAAATCATCAAGCCCATAGTCTCTGAGCAGAGAAATAATGAACTCCAACACACTCGTCAGCTCATCTTCAAGCTGTTCCTCAGTGCAGTAGATATGGGCATCGTCCTGAGTAAAACCGCGTGCACGAGTCAGGCCATGCACCACGCCGGACTTTTCGTAGCGGTACACGGTACCAAACTCGAATAGTCGCAGTGGCAATTCACGGTACGAGCGTCCACGTGAATCGAAGATGAGGTTGTGCATAGGGCAGTTCATAGGCTTGACGTAGTAATCGACTGCCTGTTTGGTCACATTGCCTTCGTCGTCGGTCTCGCCGTCGAGCTGCATCGGTGGGTACATGCCGTCGGCGTACCAGTCCAGGTGGCCAGATCTTTCGAAGAGCTCACCCTTCGTCAAGTGTGGGGTGTTGACGAATGAATAGCCTGCCTCGAGGTGACGCTGGCGGGAGTGTTCCTCCATCACCATCCGGATAATTCCTCCATCCGGGTGGAATACTGGCAAACCAGACCCAACTTCCTCCGGGAAGGAGAAAAGATCGAGCTCATTGCCAAGACGACGGTGGTCACGCTTCTCTGCTTCTGCAAGCATCAACATGTGCTCATCGAGCTTTTCTTTCGACTCCCAGGCGGTGCCGTAAATACGCTGCAACCCGGCGTTATTCTGGTTGCCACGCCAGTACGCAGCTGACGAACGTGTCAGTGCGAACGCCGGAATGTACTTAGTAGTTGGCACGTGAGGCCCGCGGCACAGATCGCGCCACTCGACTTCATTCGTCCGTGGATTCACATTGTCGTAGTGGGTGAGCTCTCCGTGGCCGACTTCAGTTGCTTCGTCCGAGTCAGGGTCCACGTTTCCTTTGTCCTGCACGAGCTCAAGCTTGTACGGCTCATCAGCTAGGTCCTCTGCTGCAGCCTCAGCCGACGGGTAGACTCCACGAACAAACTTCTGGCCTTGCTTGATGATCTTCTTCATGCGGCGCTCGAGCAGCTTCAAGTCTTCTGGTGTGAACGGTTCAGCCGCGTCGAAGTCGTAGTAGAAGCCACCCTCAATGGCTGGCCCAATTCCTAACTTCGTCCCCGGAAACTCAATCTGCACTGCTTGCGCCAACACGTGAGCACACGAGTGGCGAATCACGGACCGACCCAGCTCAGTGTTCGCGGTGACTGGAGTTACTGTGGTGTCTACATCCGGCGTAAATGACAGGTCCTTCAACGACCCGTCTTCAGACTGCACGCAGACAACCGCCTCCGGGCCCTTATTCGGCAGCGACAATTCGCGCATCGCAACCCCGGCAGGAGTGTTCGCCGGGACCGTGAAGGCCTGGGCTGCATGGTGGGTTTGGTCGTTATTCGTCATGTTCGTGCGCTCCTTTGCGCTTCAATGAGGTACGTCATACCTGGACGCACCCAGCTGGATTCGTACAAGCTCGCCGGAACCTTTAAATATTGAGGTCGGCAAACATGGCAAAAATCATACCGCGTTCACTACGCGAGTAGTGACTCGGCCCAGAAACTCGGAGCACCATCTTGCGCCTGCGTGCCCGGTGGTATCCAGTACACCGCCGAACCAATGTGCGTGATCCATTCATTCAGTCGGTCAGCCTCATCGAGCCTTTTGAGGACCGGAGTGAATTGCGTATCTGGGTTTTCCTGAAATGCAATGAACACTAAGCCAGCGTTGGACAGCTGTTCTTGCCCAGGCTCAGGCGGCAAATTGTAGTTATAAGGGCGCCGTTTAAATTTCTGCTCCGGGTGCCCTTCAGGCGCCATTGACCTGGCAACGTGCGAGTTTCTATCGACCTTTGGCAGGCCATATTCGTCCCGCGCTTCCAGATCTACCGGAGTGAACTCTTCGCCGCCCGAAAGGGGTGCTCCGTTGTCTAGCCTGCGCCCGACGGCCTCTTCACGGGATGTCCGGTCGAGCATTTCCCAGGTGTCAAGGTTCATCGCTATTCGACGAACCACCATCGACGTTCCACCTTCAAACTCTGCAGCGCCTTTTGCCCACACCTGGGCGTCGTATTCCTCATCAATGTGAGGGTTTACCGTGCCATCAATCTGCCCAAAGAGATTCCGTGGCGTGGTTCCTTCGCGGTGTACAGCAGGGTTATTCATGAACCCTTGCTGCACCCACGCGGTAGCTACATAATCGACGCCAGCTCGCACCATATGACGCATCGCCCATGCGCACATCAGTGGGTCATCTGAGCAAATCTGCAACACCACGTCAGTCTGGCCCCACTTCCGTGAAAGCTCGTCTCGCGAGAGCGCCGGAATGTCGTGGAGCCACGACGGTTTGCTCTCAGGCGCGGCGATATCAAAAAACTTCTCTCCCAACCCCACGGTAATGGTGAGGTTTGCGGGGTGTTCCGTCATCTCTGGTTCCAGGCTGGCCAACGGGTTTTCGCCGGCTGTCAACGCACGGGCATCCTCAGTCCACAGTCGCATCAATCGAGCAATCGCAGGCTTATCGACGCCATCTTTAAAATTGAAACCAATCAGATTTAGTGAGGACTGTTGAGGCGTCGAAATGCCTGCCTGGTGTATGCCGTCAAACGGAACCGTTGCTGTGGCAAGGTCTATCGCAGGCTCTTGCTGAGCATTCACCACAGCATCGCGGCTTTCCGCGCAAGCTGTGGCTGCCCCGGCGGCAGCAACACTCAGAGTCCCGGCGAGAAAATGACGACGGTTGACAGGCATTCGACTTTCCTTCAATTAGTGGTTGTGGCCTTCCCCCATGGACCCATGTTGGTGCCCCTGGAGCTCCCCGTGCTCACCATAGTCTTCGTCACCCGGAAGCATAGAGCGAACGGCTACGTCTGGAATCTGCTCCTCGGTTCCGTCGGCGAACTCAAGCGTTACATCGACCACGTCGCCTGCCGGAATTGCAGGGTCGAAGCCCATGATCATGAAGTGGTCACCGCCAGGCTTGAGCTCATATGTCCCACCGGCGGGGATCTCGATGCCGCCTTCTTTCTCGCGCATGACTCCATCTACCACCTCGTGGATCTCGTAGGTGGCGTCGCCGAGTGACGTAGTGAAGCCAACGATGTGAATGTCCTTGTCAGAGGTGTTGTGCAGCGTACCGAAGAACCCGGTCATGGACTTTCCGTCTTCCGCGCCTGCTTCTGCTTTCGCACGAATAGCCGCGGACTCAACGCGGATATCGCCTTCGCCCTGAAGCTTGTCATTGTCTGGAGCAGCAGTCGTAGTGGACTCCACGGTTGTTGTCTCTGCAGCGGTTGGCGCAGATGTCGACGGGTTTTCCTGCGATGGCGAGCAAGCCGTCAGGGCAAGAGCGGCGACACCAAGTGCCGAAATAGCTGCAGTGCAAATGTTTTTCATATTTCTCCTTAGTCGTTGCTAAAAACTTGTGTATGTACTGGCTCAATCTTTGCTCAAGGAGCCGCGACGCAGTAAAAGTGCCGTTACAGCACCGAAAAGAAGCAGGATTAGTCCGCCGACAAAAAGCCAGCTAAAGGAACTGGATGAAGAACCGCTCACTTCTCCGGTTGGCACGGAATCTTCCATAGTTTCATCGACAACTTGTGAACCTTCCGGCGCATATGTAAACGTTGTCATCCCTTTAGTGGCGTGCCCATCTGAAGAGACAATCTGAAATCCGATCCGGTACTCTCCTGGCACTTTGTCACCAGATTCGCGAACTTTCTCTGGAAGTTCAAGGGACACAAATCGTCCGTCGAGCACTGGCTCTCCAGTAAAGAGGATCTCGTTGTCCGATACCCGCGACAGCGCGAACGTGTTGAAGCCTTCCTGGGGTTGACCCGAGAACTCCAACGACAGCTCTTTCGGAAACTCGGCTACCACGGACCCGTTTGATGGATCTCCCCCAATAACGGCATCATGTGCCTCCGCTGATCCGGCCAACGCAGAAGCTACACATACGGCACTCAATATAGCCCATGCCGTTCGCTGTACCCTTTGTCCCGCTTTGGACATTCGGATCCCTCCTACAAAATGAACTGACTTTAAACCAGTACAACATTAGTCGTAACGAATGGCGGATTAGTTCCCCAGCATGCCCAGTGCCGGACCATAGAAAGCGAAAATGCCCGCAAGGCGGGCATTCAGTGGTCCTAGCTGGGATCGAACCAGCGACCTTTCCGGTGTGAACGGAACGCTCTTCCACTGAGCCATAGGACCGAACGCGAACTACTTTACACCCCCTCCACTCCTTCAACGAATCCGCAGTACAGCAACACTTTCACCGAGTAACAGCAATTTCCCTGCCAACCCAGCGCCTCACCATCGTACGCACCTGCCAAGACCGGCCCTGTGCTGGCGATTTGGAAAACTTAGAGCCAACAGATAATGTTTGTTCACGCACAACGGAGGTTCCGCTTCCGGAGAGCATGCGGATGTAGCGCAGTTGGTAGCGCATCACCTTGCCAAGGTGAGGGTCGCGAGTTCGAGTCTCGTCATCCGCTCCAAGTGTCTTTAGACACTCTGCGCGATTAGCTCAGCGGTAGAGCACTACCTCGACACGGTAGGGGTCACTGGTTCGATCCCAGTATCGCGCACAGAGCCGCACAGCTCTTTTCAAAATGTGCATGCGGATGTAGCGCAGTTGGTAGCGCATCACCTTGCCAAGGTGAGGGTCGCGAGTTCGAGTCTCGTCATCCGCTCCAAGTACTTTCAGTACTTCGGAGGTACTCACGGTGGATTGGTCGAGTGGTTAGGCAACGGTCTGCAAAACCGTGTACACGGGTTCGATTCCCGTATCCACCTCCAACCTCGCGCGATTAGCTCAGCGGTAGAGCACTACCTCGACACGGTAGGGGTCACTGGTTCGATCCCAGTATCGCGCACAGAGCCGCACAGCTCTTTTCAAAATGTGCATGCGGATGTAGCGCAGTTGGTAGCGCATCACCTTGCCAAGGTGAGGGTCGCGAGTTCGAGTCTCGTCATCCGCTCCACATAGGCTCACGCCCCCGGGATTCCCGAGGGCGTGTGTTTGTCTCATATCGGTTGGACGCTGCGGTTTCAGCGTGCCCTGACCCACATATATCTAGGGACGTGGGCCCTCCTACTCACCGCGCGCCTGGGTTTTCAGCTGTTCGAGGAACATGCGAGCCACCGTAAACTCCAACGGTTCCCTCATCGGGTCGGAGTACGTCTTCTCCCCCGCCCGGCGCGTCAGCTGTTCCCGTACGAGCGTGACGATGGCGTCTACGCCTCCTGATGAGACTTGCATCGGGTTTTTCGTGGTCTGCACGAGTTCCGGACTGATTCCCATGTCTGCAGCGATGCGACGGAAGAGCGCCTTGTCTTGTGCGATGTCGGCCCCACGGATGACTCGTGGGTGGATGCGCAGTGCGAGATCGACTGCCTCGTGTGTCTGCCAAACCTGAATGTGGCGCTCGGGGTCTGCGATGAGGCGCTCGTAGAAGTCCGGGATGAAACGTTGCCTGGTGAAGTTTGCCTTGATCCCTCGGCGTACCTGGTCATCCCACAGTTGGAGGTAATTGTCGGCTGCGGTATCGATGGTTTTTCCGCCGAGAAACAGTGCGTCCGCACCTGCCCCTGTGATGAGTGCGCCGTCGGCATGATACTCCTGCCTGCACGTGTCGATGGCTACCAAAATGGCCCCAGAGAGCACTTCCCAAGGTTCCACGGTGTCGAGGCGCTCGATGGCTTCCTTGAGCAGCGTCTCCAGCGCTTCCCCGCGTGGGGCGACGACGTGATGCTCGAAGCCGAGTGCGCGGGCCACCTCACTCGCCACCTTGGTCTCCTCCGCTGCCTGTTGCGAGGAGTCTTGACTGAACGTCACCGCGAGGACGTCGGTACGCAGTTGGGCGAGCACCGCGGCGATGAGGATCGAGTCGACGCCGCCGGAGAGCATGAGAGTGGGGCGCCCCGGCCAGCGCCCGAGCACCGCTGTGAGGCGTGCACGCAGGTAGTCGACGACAGCGTGTTTAGCTGGCGCATATTCGGTGATCTCGTATGTACCTGGCTCGATGCTGCGCTCGTCGGCGACGTATTCGCAGCCTTTATCCGTCACAGCCAATTTTCGTCCTTTCCTCAAGCGCTGCAATTCGCTGCTGCAGCTCTCGTATTTGTTTCCGTCGCGTTTTCATCACCACCGGTTCGGCGTGCGTATGGCGGTAGACCGCCACGTGCACCATCCAGGAGAATGCGCCCAGGATGACCCCGGTGGTAAGGATCAGGCCGAAGCGTTCAAAAGTGCCAATCTGTTCTAGCCCTGCGAGCGAGATGTTGAAAGACAGCACCCCAATGACAGCGAGGAAGACAGACAGAATCTCTATGCTCCGTAAGAGACTATTGCGTGACTCTGCTTCAATCCTCTCCGACATCCGCTCTACTTCGGCGCCGACGTGCGCAAGCTCTGCATCTACACGTCCTTGAATGGAGTTTTGTACCTGCCGTTCGGTGGCAATCATCATCCGGTAGGAGACGAACTCCCCGTGCAGCGCTGTGGCATCCGCGGGTAGGTTCTTAATGGCCATCTGCACAGAGTGCAGTGCCTCGGCGTAAAAGTCGTCCCGGGAACGAACCCTGTGTCCCGAGAACACGTCGGAGCGTGGTGCTGCTTCGATGGCTGCCATGCGGCGGTATCCCTCGGCACGCCGGTAGTGCGCGATGTAGTCGTTTGGCGAGTGATAGCGCAAGATTGCCTCAGAGAAGGCGAGTATTTGCTCCCCATACTCGGTGTCTGGATAGAGCCACAGCCCGTGGAGCATGAGATGTTTGAGCTTCAGTGGCACTTGTTCCAGCTGAGAAACGGCATGCTCGTTCCCGTCGCTGAGTGGGGCTCCCACGGCGTCGAAGACGTGCTGCGGGTCAATCCTACGACCCGAGAGCAGCCTGGCGAAGGTGAGAAAAACCTGGTTGAGGTTGACGGTCACCGACAGGTTGTGGAAGCGCAGGGGCGCATCGTTCGCCATATCGAGTACGCGCCGGATGCCATCGTGGTCGAAGTTGAAGCGATGGAGTTGCAGCTCGATAAGGATGAGCGCGAACTCTGCAGTGCGAGACTGCCTTGCCCATTCCGGCAACAGCCGAAGCCATTCCTCGTTGTGCTCACCGAGGCAGCGCTCACGTGCCTTCCATGTTGCGTCGGTCACGGCGTTGAACATCGCTTCAAACGCATCGATTTCACGGTAGACGGTCTCACCAAACACCGCGTCTGCAAGTACGCAGACCTGCTGTTTCCAGTCGGCATCTGCCACGTCTGAGTCAAAGAGCGCTGCGAAGAGCCGGTCAGGGTGTTCGCCACCTATCCATACCCGCTGCGCCTCTTCCACGAGCGGAAAACGATCGAGCACGTGCTGTCTCCTTTTAAAATCCTGGCAGTCAGATGTGTACGCTTGACGCCATGATAGACGCGAGCCACACTTTCGAACCAGCTGAATTGCTGGGCACTGTGCTGCCCGCTTCAGTCCCGGAACTGCGTCTGCTTGCGGTCATGACACTTTCCGGCGCGGCCTCTCTCGATGGCACCTCCCGCTCCCTTGGCAACGCCATCGATGCCGCGCTGCTCAACCTGCTGCGTGTGTGGTCCGACGCTGTCTTAGTCGGTGGAGGCACCGCGCGGGCGGAAAACTACTTCGGAGTCAAGTGCACCGACGAGGACAAGGCCGAACGTCGGTCCCGCGGGCAGGCGGAGGTCCCACCGCTTGCGATCATCACCGAAAGCTTCGAGTTTGACGTGGACACACAGTTGTTTTACGACACGGAGGTGCCTCCGCTTTTCCTCGCTCCGGAGCACCACGTCGACGATCCGGAGCTCGCCGAGCGTCGAGAAGCACTCCTGCACGCGGGCGGCCGCATTCTGTCCACTGGCGATGGCACTGCACGCTCAATTATCGATGCCCTGCACGCCCAGGGCTTTAACCGCATCGTTTGCGAGGGCGGACCTGGACTCTACGACATGCTCCTGACTGCTGGGCTCGGTGACATTTTGCACCTGACCATCGACCCTACGTTGCAAGGCAAGGTAGAAAAGCCCCTCTTCGGCGGAGGTGGAGACTATGCCACCCCGCTCGAGCTCGAAGACGTGCGGGTGAGCGAGGACTCGACGATGTTCGTGCGCTACCGTCTGTGGGGCACTGCTGCTTCCCACGAGGGGTAACTGCATTCGGTACTGTTATGCAAGTGACGTACGCACAAGACACTCCCCCCGCCTGGGCGCAGCGCCTGAACAACATCTGGACCGCTCCTGCCCCACAGAATGGCTCGCACACCACAGCGGCAACGCGCACGCTACAAACCGCCGCTAACGCAGCTGCCTGGCCACTGGCACTTCTGCTCACCATCCACCGAGTTGCCGTTCTTGCAAGGCACGGCTCCCAGACCGACGACTTCACCACCGTGTGGGCTGCCACCCGTCGCTTTGTCGAGCGCGTCCCCGTCTACAACGAGGTGTATCACCACGTCGATCCGCACTATCTTTACAATCCTGGAGCTACGCTACTGCTCTCACCTTTGGGCCTGTTTGACGACGCCTCGCTGATCCGTCCACTCTTTGTTTTAGTAAACACCGCCGCCATTCTTGCGGCACTTGGAATCCTCACGAAGCTCAGTGGAAAACCGCTGAGCCACCCGCTGCTACCTATCAGCATCGTGCTCAGTTTCTGCACCGAGTCAGTTGTAAACACACTCGTCTTTTCGAACATCAATGGTGTATTGCTGCTCCTCTTTACCGTATTCCTCTATAGCTATACTCACAGGCGCTTTGTGTTAGCCGGCGTCTGCCTAGGCCTCGCCATACTGGTCAAGCCGATGTTTGCCCCCTTGGTGGTGTTGCCACTCATGCAACTCCGCTGGCGTTGCGTCGTACCGAGTGTCCTAGTTCCCGTGCTCTTCAACGTTGTCGCATGGCCAATGACACCGGGCGCCCGCGATTACATCGATGTCGTCGTCCCCTATCTAAAGATCACCCGCGACTATGCCAATTCATCGCTTGCCGGCTTCACGACTTACTTTGGCTTTCCGACGCAGTTCTACGACGCACTATTCGTCTTTTTCGGCATCACTGTCGCTATAGCGGTCCTGGGGCTTGCCCGCTGGCGCTGGTCAGACGAGCTCCTATGGCTCACGTTTAGCTCCACGGTTTTACTCGCGGGTGTATGTTTGCTCTCGTCCCTCGGCCAGGCTTACTACTCGATGATGCTCTTCCCGGCGGCTTTCACTGTTCTTTCAGCACGAAGCCCAATGCACACCAGCGGCCCCTGGATCGGACTGTTTTTCTGCCTTGCACCGTTACAATGGACGACACTTCGAAACCCTCTCATCGGGAACTGGATTACTACATTCCTCCCCACATTGGGTTGGGCTGTGTTCATCGTATCGACGGCCACCTGGGTACTCACAACAGTGTTCACAACAAAGAAAGGCGACAGAGACCCTCATGACAGAGAATCGTTTTCAGCAGATGACGGAAGCAGAGTGGAAAGCTCACCTCGCCCCTGAGGAATTCCGTGTACTTCGGCAAGCCGGCACCGAAGCACCTGGAGTTGGTGAGTACACCGATCATTTCGAAGAAGGCATCTACGTGTGCCGCGCATGCGGCGCAGAGTTGTTCCGCTCTACAACGAAGTTCGACGCCCACTGCGGGTGGCCAGCGTTCTACGCTCCTGATAGCGAAGCCGCCGTCATCAAGCGAGCCGATTACTCTCTCGGGATGGTAAGAACTGAGGTGCTTTGCGCTCAATGCCATTCCCACCTGGGGCATGTATTCGAGGGTGAGGGTTTCAACACACCAACCGATCAGAGATACTGCATCAATTCAATTTCTCTGAAGTTTGATGCCCCAAGAAAGGACGATTAAAGAACTCCCCCAGCGCCGAGATGCGCTGAGGGAGTTTTTGATTTCGCAATGCCAGCTACGGCAGAACCTTTATGATGTCAGCAATGCTTGCGACGCGGCGACCGGTCTGGAACGGGATTTCTTCTCGGACGTGAAGGCGCGCTTCTGTGTAGCGCATCGTCTTCATAAGTGACTCAATACGCTCCAGCGTGTCCGCCTCGAACGAAAGCATCCACTCATAGTCGCCAAGGACAAAGGCCTCGACGGTGTTGGCACGAACGTCTGCATAGTCGCGTGCTGCCATGCCATGCTCCATTAGGATCTTGCGACGCTTCTCAGGCTCCATTACGTACCAGTCGTATGAACGAACGAATGGGTACACCGTAATCCAGTCCTTCGGATCCTCCCCCATGATGAAGCTCGGAAGATGCGATTTGTTGAACTCCGCAGGGCGGTGAATTCCATTACCGAGCCACGAAACCTCCAACAGCTGACCGAACGCAGTGTCACGGCGGAATCGCGCGAGTGCATCCTGGATGTACTCGAATTCCTCCGCATGCCACCAAATCATGAAGTCCGCGTCAGCCCGAATACCAGTGTTGTCATAGATACCACGTACGACAACTTTCCCTTCCTCTTTGAGCTGCTCAAAGAACTTTTCTGCTTCTGCGATAACTTCGTCGCGCTCGGTACCAAGTGCACCTGGGATCGCACGAAATACCGCGTACTGCAGGTAGCGCTGGGTTGCGTTCAGCTTTTCGTAGTCAAGCTTCGCCATTTAAACTCTCCTTCTGAGATTCACGGAAACACGTTGGATGCCAAGGCGACCAACCGTCGCTATAAAAACATACATCAAACGAAAGTACTAGTTCAGTGTACACTTCGCTGCAAACGCTGAATCTTGCCAACCAATATACGGCGCGCCTCGCCCCCTCAAAGCCGCATCCTCATTAGCTTGGTTGGCGTGATAAACTCGGATACCACCTCCCCAAGCGAGAGCGCGTCGACTCCTGCGGAGTTCACCGCAGCGGTCGAATCGATGCATAAGGCTCAAGTGCGCCCAGAAATCTCCATCGGTACCATTCGGCCTCCTCAGCGGCCTGCACCGTTTAGCCACGCCGTTGGGCTTGAGGTTATCCAGACCAAGCCAGACCAAGGTGACGCGTTCGGTCGCCTCATCCTGCTTCATTCCCCCGACGCCGAAGAGGCCTGGGAGGGTTCAATGCGACTAGTCGCCTATATCCAGGCAGATATGGACGATGCTGTCGCGGCGGATCCACTTCTCCCCGATGTGGCATGGCAGTGGCTTAACGAGTCGCTCGATGGCAATGGGGCCGGGTTTACCAACCTTGGAGGTACGGTAACCTCCACAGCTTCCGTCCGCTACGGGGAGATTGGCGGCCCTCCGCGGGCGTACCAATTGGAGATGCGCGCATCTTGGACAGCTGAAGGAATTGATCTGTCATCGCATGTGGAAGCGTTTGCAAATGTCCTCAGTTTAGTGGCGGGTCTGCCACCCGAAGGTGTGCGAACTATTTCGTAGCATTAGTATGTGTACGCATGGAAGTGAATTTGTCCTACACCTTTGTCGATCATCCATCGCAGTTTGCCGAGGTAGCTGATCAATTAGCCGAAGGACTTGGTCCTTTTTGTATCGATACCGAACGAGCCGGCGCGTACCGCTACGATGACCGAGCATTCCTCGTGCAGATCTACCGCAAAGACGCGGGAACGTTCCTCATTGCCCCTGAGCACTATCGAGACGAGTTCGAACAGTACTTTGCACCAGTCTGCAATGATCAGGAGTGGGTAATACACGCGGCGAGAGAGGATCTACCGTGTCTCGCGCAATTAGGATTACGCCCGTCCACTATTTTCGATACCGAACTTGCAGCACGATTTGCAGGCTACCCAGCAACCAAACTTGGCGTGTTGGTAAAGAAGTTTTGCCAAGTCTCACTTCCCAAGCAGCACGGCGATGCCGATTGGTCACAGACAGCACTGACTGACTCAATGCTCGAGTACGCAGCGCAGGACGTTATTTACCTGCCCCACCTTGAACAGGCCTTAGTACACCTCCTCGATATGCAAGGCAAACTTGAATACGCGAATCAAGAATTTGCTCATTTGGTAGCTACGCGTTCAAACCCGGGGGTAAAGAAACATTCTTGGCTCGATATACCCCAGGTTTCGGACAAATTGTCGGATCTCGAGCTCACTTTGACGAAGTGGCTTTGGGATGCTCGCGATTGTTTTGCCTACGACCAAGACATAGCTCCGGGATTAGTACTTCCGAACAAGATGCTGGTACCACTGGCTCAGTCCCGCCCAACGACCGTTGACGAATTGCTGGCGTTTGACGGTGCAACCCATGCGCTCACCACCTATCCATACTTCTGGCTCGAGACAATCCATGATGCGCTGTTATCCCCATTTGAAACCGCGCTGAGGGAACAACTTCGCTTACCTACTAGGAAAAGCATTTGGGAGTGGACAAGGCACAACAAAGTGGCGCTACGTACGCGACAAAACATAAACAATCGGGTCGCCGAAATCGCCGAGACTCTTAAGATCCGCAAAGAGCTGATTTTGACGAACAAGGTCCTCGAACGGACCATATGGACCGCCTTCCACGAACGTCTAGATTGGCCAATGGAATACACCCGTCCCCTGCTCAAGCAGATGGGACTGCGCGAATGGCAAATAGACTTCCTAGCACCTATTTTCGTGGCGGAACAGCCGGAACCTCGCCGCTAGGCAGCGAGTGCCTTATTGATCGCGGTCCTCAAGGCCGCGTACCCACTCGCGAATCTTTTTCGTCGCAGCTGACTCGTCCATACCGAATTCTTCAAAGATCTGTTCCCGGGAAGCGTGCTCTGGGAACACCTGAGGAAATGCAATATGCCGCAGCGGTGTGTCGATTTCAGCGTAGGACAACGCTTCTGCAATTGCTGAACCAACGCCTCCATGCACGATCCCGTCTTCATACACCACGACAAGATCGGACTCAACCGCAAGCTCGAGAATATCAGGGGAAACAGGCACAACCCAACGAGGATCTACCAGGGTAACTCGAACATTGTCCGATTCCAATCGTTCAGCGACCCGTAGTGCCGAATCCGCAAAAACTCCCACTGCAACAATCAACACATCAACTGTCTGGTCACTTTCATCATTCTGCGCAGTCGATGATGGCTCTCGAAGAATATCGACGCCTCCTGGAAGCCGCTTAATAGCTGCTCGGTTCTCGCCGACGTTCCCCTTAGGGAAGCGGACGACAGTTGGCCCGTCCTTAACAGTCAAAGCTTCCCTAAACAGTTCCCTTAGCTGCTGCGGATCGCGAGGCGCCGCGACACGAATATTTGGGACGATCGACGTCAGCGCCATATCCCACACGCCGTTGTGGCTTGCGCCGTCCGTACCAGTGACGCCCGCTCTATCGAGCACTACAGTCAACGGCTGCTTGATAAGTGCTGCGTCCATCAGGAGCTGATCGAAAGCTCGGTTCAAAAATGTGGAGTAGACCGCGACAACGGGGTGCAGTCCCCCGAGAGCAAGCCCGCTGGCAGAGGCAATCGCATGCTGCTCCGCAATACCGACATCAAAAAATCTATCAGGAAATTCCTCTGCGAACGGTGCAAGGCCTGTCGGCCCAGCCATAGCGGCCGTGATTGCGACAATGTCACGTCGAGTCCTAGCGGCGTCGAGAAGTTCCTCGGTGAAAATTGATGTCCACCCTGGCTTGGACTTCTTCAGAGTTTCTCCTGTAACAGGGTCAATCGCACCAGTGGAGTGCATTTGGTCGGCGATGTTGTTAACTGCGGGGGCGAAGCCGTGGCCTTTCTCAGTCACAACATGCACAATCAAGGGCCCCTCGTAGGTCTTCGCGTACTCGAAAGCGCTTAGCAACGCCGTGAGGTCGTGACCTTCTACTGGCCCAACGTACTTCATCCCCAGCTCTGGGAACATCTCTGTTGGGATAACCTGGGCCTTCACTCCTTCTTTCAGCGCATGAAGCGCTTCAAACGTCCGTTCTCCGACCCAACCCATCGACTTGAGGGTCTTCTTACCGGATTCCATTACGTCGTCGTAGCCGGGTTTCATGCGCAAAGCTGCGAGCTGATCACGAAGGCGAGTCAGGTTGTTCGCAAAACCACCAATAGTTGGCGAATACGAGCGACCATTGTCATTTACGACTATGACTACGTTGCGTTCTGCGGCTGCAATGTTGTTCAGCGCTTCCCAGCACATCCCACCTGTCAGTGCACCGTCACCGACGACGGCGACAACATTTTCGTCGCCCTTGCCCTGAATGTACTTGGCTTTCGCTAAGCCATCTGCAATTGAAAGCGAAGCACTCGCGTGCGATGACTCAGTCCAATCATGTTCCGACTCCGAGCGCGAGGTATAGCCAGAAAGACCGTCTTTCTGACGCAAGGAATCAAACTGACCAGCACGCCCGGTCAGAATTTTATGCACGTACGACTGGTGAGAGGTATCAAAAACGACCGGTTCCGTTGGCGAGTCGAATACGTAATGCAGTGCAATTGTCAACTCGACAACGCCGAGGTTCGGCCCCAGGTGACCTCCCGTTGCTGACACCTTCTCAATTAAAAACTGGCGTACTTCATCAGCGAGATCTGATAATTCCCCAGGCGCCAACGACTTCAAATCCGCTGGCGAATTGAGTTTACCTATCAGTCCCACGGTCCTCTACTTCTCCTTTAGAACAAGCAATAGTTGACGCTAGTTTACACCTTGCGGGGCGCACGCCCCATTCCTAATGAGGACGCAGAGGCTCCAGGCATGCAAGCGTTTCAAAGTGATGCGTTCCTGGAAATGCATCGATGACTTTTATCTCAGTTACGTGATATCCGCATGCTCCCCAACTTGCTAAATCTCTAGCAAATGCTGCCGGATCGCACCCAATGTGAATCACTCGCTGCGGACTCGCCGCTGCGATATCATGAATCACTTTGTCTCCAGCACCAGTTCGAGGAGGGTCGAGCACAACCAGGCCCGCGGGGGGCAAGGATCGAATTCCTGTTTCTACCCGGGAGTTGACTTTGTTGACGTCGAGGCTTGCAAGTGCAGGCTGAGAATGCGCCATCGCGGACTTCGAATAGTCGACGGTTGCAACCGGACCACCACCGAGTGCCGCGGACATGGATGGAACAAAGAGCCCTACTCCGCCATAGAGGTCCCAACCGGAATTGTTCTGATAAGGCCTCCCCGCAAGGGACCACTCACGCACCAGATCTGCATATGCCGACGGTGCACTACGGTGCGCCTGCCAAAACGCAGTCGCCGGAAACTCAAACCTATCGTTTCCGACCATTTCTACGATGTTGCCGGAGCCTTCAACCGTACGGTCTATTCGTTCCACGCGCCGTCCGCGTTGGACTTTGCTCGTTTCAACGACATGCCGGTTCCCGAGAGAATCGATGACGACGACTATCTCAGACCCAGGAGTAAATCGTCGTGCCCCATCGCCAACAATCCCGTCAAACAGTTCCGGCATCGCCTGAGTACAACGCTCGGCGACGACGTCATTGGAACGTGCTTTCCTGAAACCGGCACGCCCCTGCGCATCAGTGCCGAGTCGGATACGCGTCCGCCATCCGGTCGTAGGCGCTAAAGCCTGAACCGAAATGGCGGTGAGATCAATGCCATCAAGCACACCAGATGGACGTGCCATTTTTTCAAGCTGTCCAACAAGTACCTCTGTTTTGGCGGCCCGCTGCAGAGATTCACTCATATGCGCAAAGTCGCAGCAGCCCGCACCTGCCGCAGCAGCAGGACATCCTACCTTCACTCGATCTGGTGAAGTTTGTTGTATCTCGAGCAGTTCACCGCGAGCCCACCGCTTTTTCACTTTCAGCAGTTTGACGGTCGCTGTTTCTCCAGGTAGAGCGCCTTGCACGAAGACAACTCGTCCGTCATTGGCAAGGGCAATAGCCTCACCGCCGTGAGCAAAGGCGTGGAATGTGACTTGAATGCTGTCGCCTGGTGTCAGCGATGGTTGGGCACTCATTAATTATTCTTATTCGCTTCGTTGTTTTGTGCGATGATCTGTTTCAGCGCGTCACTCAGGGCGTTCGGGTTTCCAGCCTGTGGGCTCTGCTGCTGCGACTCCTGCGCAGCCCGCTCCTGTACAGCCTGCTGCACCTGCCGAGCCAACTGCGCAGGCAGGACGACTGGCAAAGAGTTACCCGCCAAAATTGGGTCCGGACCGCGGTAAACAAAGCTGCGTGCTACGACTTCCCGCCCGAGCTCAGCAAGCTGTTCTTCCATTCCCGCCGGAGCGGCCAACGTGACACGGTACAGCCATCGAGGCGCCTCAACACCTATGATGCGGATCACGCCGTTAGCGCCAGTACCGACGATTTCGGTTCCCCAGAGGCCCTCTTCAAACTCGACAGGCATGTCCTCGTTCTTCATGCCCTCGGCAATTTCTTCTGCCGATTCGGCCCACAGGCCGCCGTTACGCGGTGCAGCGAAAGCAACCGGAGTGATGCGACCGTACCTGGTAACGATGTGCACCATCTTCGGGCCGTTCTCGCCCATTTCAACCTGCACCTGCGAATCCTTTGGCAGCGGAATCTGCATTGATCCGAGGTTGAGGTTCACCTGGGAGAAGTCAGAAAAATCGAACTCCTCAATGTCGACGTTGTCGCCGTCGAACGGACCGGTAGATCCACTGATTGGATCATAATCGGCAAGAGTACCAGTGGCTGATGGAGTCTGGGATAGATCAGTATCCGCTGCAATCCCCGTGTCCTGAGACTTTGGTGCTGTGACCTCTAGATCGTCGTTGGTCTCTGCCTCCGTCTGAGCTGGGGCAGCGTCTTCCTTCTGCTGGTCTTTCTTCTTTTTACCAAATGGCCACCATGCCATGGGTGATCACCTTTCGAGTGAAGTTGTGTATTTCAAAAAAGTTTCTTCGGGTGAGAATTACTCTAGTACGGGCCCAATGTGGCCTCAGGCGAGCCCCGTTGATCCGTATCCTTGGGCACCACGCTGGGTATCGTCAAGCTCGGAAACTTCGACGAAGTCAACCAACTCGACTTTTTGCACCACTAGTTGAGCAATCCGCATTCCTCGTTCAACTGTAAACGAACATTCACGGTCGGTATTAAGAAGGCAAATCTTCAACTCCCCTCGATACTGGGCATCAATGGTGCCTGGCGTGTTCACAATAGAAATCCCGTGTTTGGCAGCGAGTCCCGAACGAGGATGAATGAGCCCGACAGTTCCCATGGGCAACGCGACAGCAATTCCGGTGCCGATGAGCGCCCGTTCGCCGGGAGCCAATGTCCGTGTTTCCGAGGAGTAAAGGTCCGCCCCGGCGTCACCTTCATGCGCTCGTTTAGGAAGCGGCATGTCTGGATCAAGACGTTTTACTGAAATTGGTTCAAGAGAGGTCACTTCATACACCTTACGGGATTCCATTGCGTGTGCATTCTTAAGATAATTTCGCCTAGTGTTATTGGGTAACGTATTCGGGAGTACATCGAATTGACGAGTTGATGAGGGTATGAATAGCAACCAAAACGCACCGGCATCCAGTGGTTCCAAAGTCTTATATACGGAGCGTCAATGGGTGCCTTGGTACTGGTGGATCATCGGTGCAGCATTAACGCTGCTCATCGGGGCACAACTTACGCTCAACCGCAATTTTTGGTGGTTTATTATCCCCGTGCTCGTTATCGGAAGTTTAGTTTTTTGGTTCTTGACATGGCTTTCGAAAACTACAATTGCGGTCGAGCAAGACAGCGACGGCACTCGTTGGCTCGTCGTTGACGACGCCAACTTACCCAACACCGTTGTCAGCAGATCTATGGTTGTCCCTGCATCGGCGAAGCGAAATGCTCTCGGACGACAATTAGACCCAGCTGCTTTCTTGGTATCGCATGGTTGGGTGAAAGAACATATTCTGCTTGTCTTGGACGATCCTCAGGACCCAACCCCCTACTGGCTAATTGCTGCGAAAGAACCGGAGAAAATCCTCGGAATGTTTTTGCCTGAGCAGCGGACCGCCTAGGGATCGCACGACTGCGTTGCTCGCTACTACTCGCAGTCGAGGCAAATCTTCTGGCCGTCTTCGGTTTCGTAAGCCAGCCGATTCTTTTTCTGAACCAAATAGCAAGACGCACAAGTGAATTCGTTATCTTGGCGAGGCTTTACCTCAACGTTCAGTTCCTCACCGGACAGATCTTGAAGTGGCGGTTCAAACGGTTCAACGATTTCACCGTCATCATCCATGCTGCTGCCCGCAACCTCCGCAGCCTTCAAGCCCTCGAGGGAGTCAGTCTCAAGCTCGTCTTCTGCGCGCTTACGCGGTGCATCGTAATCGGTCGCCATGGTGGTGGTGCCTCCAGGAGTAGTCAAGTTCAGCAATGCCTAGGCCCGTTGAGGAGATACGCTTCCTATAGATGAGCCTCAGCCTTTTTATTGGTTTGGAGCCGAATAATAAAGCACACAAAGCTATATGTCATATTACAAGGTCAGCAGGCCAATACCCACGGGTTCCCTACACATCAAAGGCTTTATAGCTAATTAAAGTACAGCGACGTCAACCCGCTCGTTCTAGGTACCGCGCTCCTAAATATTTTCCTACATGCGCAATGAGCACACCTTTTGTATGCTCAATGTTATGACTACAACAAGTGGAATTGATGGTGCCCAAGAGCACTATGGTATGGGCGTCGATGTCGGCGGTTCTGGAATCAAGGGCGCCATCGTCAACCTCAAAACCGGAGAATTCGTCGGCGACAGGATCAAGATCGCAACTCCTCAGCCAGCTACACCTGAAGCTGTTGCATCAACAGTCGCAGAGATCGTCCGTCTCCACGAATGGGACGGCCCTGTGGGAGTAACGCTGCCGTCGGTGATTCAGCATCAGATCGCAAAGAGCGCAGCTAACATCGACCCGTCGTGGATCGACACCGATGTGCATGAGCTCTTTGAGCAGCATCTCCCTGAGCGCTCTGTCACTGTATTAAACGACGCCGACGCCGCGGGGCTTGCTGAAGTTGCCTTTGGCAATGAACGAGCCCGAAACGGTTCTGTCATATTCCTCACGTTTGGCACTGGTATTGGTTCAGCGTTCCTGGTTAATGGGCACCTCTTCCCTAACACAGAAATTGGCCATTTAATCGTCAATAGGAAGGAAGCAGAGCACGTCGCCTCCTCAGCTGTAAAGCAGAGGGAAGACCTGAGCTTCAAGAAGTGGGCGAAGCGAGTTGATAAGGTGCTGCACGAATACGCGCGACTGTTTAATCCAGAGTGTTTCGTCGTCGGTGGTGGCATCTCGCGGAAATCTGACAAATGGGTCCCTCTATTGACTGTCGACACTCCTGTCGTCGTGGCCACTCTTCGCAACCGAGCAGGCATTGTCGGAGCAGCGATGGCGGCCAATGAGCACCTCGCACCGTAACTAGCGAGACTCGGCGTCTAACACAAAGCAGCTTGACAATGCTGTTAAGATAGGCGTTCTGAAAAATCAGCACAGTTTGCGTACGCTAGGAAGGCAGACCGGCGTTTGCTGGTCTGCTTTCACCAGAGTGACTTCCTTTCCATCCATTGTTGGAAGAAGTCTCGGTGTCCGCAAAAGCATCAATCAGTTCACAAAGGCGAAAGGGCGTACGTGGTAGCCAGCGAAGCTTCAGGCAAAAACTCCGTCAACGATGCGGCAGAGAGCACTTCCGGCGGCGTAACCGACGGCACAACGACCGCCAAGAAAGCAGCCAAGAAAACCGCCAAAAAGGCTGCCAAAAAGACCGCCAAGAAGACTGCAAAGAAAACAGCACGCAAAACCGCGAAAAAGGCGTCAAAGGTAGCTAAGAAAGCGAAGAAGACGGTAAAGAAAACCGCCGCAAAGAAGACTGCTTCACCCGCAACTGATGAGGTCACCAGCGACGACTCCGCGCTGGAAGAAGCGGACGAATCGCTCGACGATTCTGACCAGGAGCAGGACTTCGACCCGCTGACGGCTGAAGAAGATGACGAAGAATTTGACGAGCATCTTGGTGATGACGACGAGGAAAAAGAAGACGAGGAAGACGACGGATCTTCTGTCTGGGATATCGAGGAATCTGCTGCACTTCGCCAAGCCCGCAAGGACGCTCAGCTCACCGCATCTGCGGACTCTGTCCGTGCGTATTTGAAGCAAATAGGTAAGGTTGCTCTGCTCGATGCTGAGCAGGAGGTTTCTCTCGCGAAGCGCATTGAAGCTGGTCTCTACGCGCAACACCGACTCGACGAGATGGCCCGTGCAGCTGAGGAGGGAGACAAGGAAGCACGCCTTACCCCTGCGGTTAAGCGCGACTTCCGCGCCGTCGCCCGAGACGGTCGCAAGGCGAAGAACCATCTGCTCGAAGCTAACCTTCGACTCGTGGTTTCGCTGGCAAAGCGCTACACCGGTCGCGGTATGGCCTTCTTGGACCTCATCCAGGAGGGCAACCTCGGTCTCATCCGTGCAGTTGAAAAGTTCGACTATTCCAAGGGCTACAAGTTTTCCACCTATGCAACGTGGTGGATCCGCCAGGCAATTACACGTGCCATGGCAGACCAGGCTCGAACCATTCGCATCCCGGTGCACATGGTCGAGGTCATCAACAAGCTTGGCCGTATCCAGCGTGAGCTTCTACAAGATCTTGGGCGCGAACCTACACCGCTTGAACTCGCAAAAGAGATGGACATCACCGAAGAGAAGGTGTTGGAGATCCAGCAGTACGCCCGTGAGCCGATCTCGTTGGATCAGACGATCGGCGATGAAGGCGATAGTCAACTCGGTGATTTCATCGAAGACTCCGAGGCCGTTGTCGCAGTCGATGCTGTTTCCTTTACGCTTCTTCAGGACCAACTTCAGGATGTCCTCCACACACTTTCCGAGCGTGAGGCCGGCGTAGTGCGGCTCCGCTTCGGCTTGACCGATGGCATGCCTCGCACGCTAGATGAAATCGGCCAGGTGTACGGTGTGACACGCGAACGCATCCGGCAGATCGAGTCCAAGACGATGTCGAAGCTTCGCCACCCGTCGCGTTCACAGGTGCTGCGCGATTACCTCGATTAAATGCGTTTCTACGTAGTAAGCAATAACCGGTAGGAGGTCCACTCTCCTACCGGTTTCGTGTATTACCAATCTCGTAAGTACGCAATACGCGCCCGCAGCTGTTCCGCATTGCACAGCGCGGTCGGTGGACCACCACACGCTTTACGCGCTTCCGTATGGATCGCACCATGCGGGCGACCCGTCTTTCCAGCGACGATTGAAACGCGAGCGTTGAGTTCCTTTCTCAACTGGGGAATCTCATCAGCCGCCACTGATGCCTCCTCACTGCTACCCGGCGCGGAGGTTTGCTTGGACGGCTGAGTGGGAGCCAAGTGCTCTCCTAGTACTTCAGCACGCTCGCGTGCTTGGCGCTCGGCAGCCTTTCGCGCTTTTTCTTCTGCTTCTCGGGCATCTAGTTGGTCGCTTTGGCGTTTGCGGAGCAGAGTCTTGACCTGTTCTTCGTCAAGCAGCCCTGGAAGGCCTAGGAAGTCTTGTTCCTCTGCGGATCCTGCGACGGTGGGTGTGCCGTAGGTGGAGCCGTCGAAAATTAAAGAGTCTAGCTCGGCTGATGCGCCGATGGCTTCGTACGAAGGGTTGTCGTCTGGTTCGTTTTGAACTTGGTTTGCTTGGGCTAGTAGTTCGTCGGACCACCCTGATTCTCGGTGTGGTTTGCCCAAAACGTGGTCGCGTGACACCTCCATTTCTTCCGCGAGGCGGAGCAGAACCGGGACCGACGGGAGAAAAACGGAGGCGGATTCGCCTGGCATGCGTGAGCGCACGAATCGTCCGATTGCCTGCGCGAAAAACAGTGGTGTCGATGCTGATGTTGCATATACGCCGACAGCGAGGCGAGGAACGTCGACTCCCTCGGAGACCATTCTGACTGCGACCATCCATTCGTCGGTGGACGCGGAGAATTCGTCGATGCGGTCGGATGCCCCGGCTTCGTCTGAGAGCACGACCGTAACGGGCGTGCTCGAAATGCTGGAGAGGATCTTGGCGTAGGCGCGTGCTGTCGTCTTGTTCGTAGCGATGACGAGGCCTCCGGCATCCGGCATATTCGTACGAAGTTTTTTCAGCCTTGTATGTGCCGCCTGGAGGACTGCCTTGATCCAGTCCCCTTTCGGATCTAGGGCAGTTTTCCAGGCACGCGCGGTCTGCTCGGCATTCAGTGGCTCACCAAGCCTTGCGGAATACTCTTCCCCGGCGGAGTCTTTCCACTGTGCCTCGCCGGAATATGCCAGGAATACAACTGGGCGGACGACGCCATCGGCCAAGGCGTGGGAGTACCCATAGGTGTAGTCCGCTTGTGAAACGAGGTGCCCATCGCCGTCTTCGACGTATCGGACGAACGGAATCTGGGAATCATCAGAGCGAAACGGCGTACCTGTCAACGCTAAGCGGTGTTCGACATCGTTGTAAGCCTCGTAGACTCCATCCCCCCAACTTTTGGCGTCACCAGCATGGTGAATCTCATCAAGAATCACCAAACTGCGCTTCGCAGTGGCCACCGCATGATGCTTGAACGGGTGCATACCGATTTGCGCATACGTCACGACAATGCCGTCATAGGCAGGGTTTACCGCAGATGAGTTTGTGAAGTTTGGGTCTAGCGAAAGGCCGAACCTCGCTGCTGATTGGGACCACTGGTGTTTTAGGTGTTCTGTTGGTACGACGACGATGATGCGCTGCACTGCCTTCGATGCGTGCAGTTTGCTGGCTAGTGTCAGTGCAAACGTCGTCTTACCCGCACCAGGAGTTGCTACAGCGAGAAAGTCTCGAGGTTTGGTGCGCATAAACGAATCGAGGGCCTCTTGCTGCCATGCGCGCAGCTGAGGCCCGGCCGACGTACCTGGAGCCGTCACTTCCGACGCAACCCCTTATAGATGCGTTCGCAGTCAGGACATACTGGCGACCCAGGCTTCGCCTGCTTCTTCACCGGAAATGTCTTGCCACAGAGTGCGACTACGACTTTTCCAGAAATCGCAGAATCGAAAATCTGATCCTTCTTCACATAGTGGAAAAACTTGGGGGTTCCATCATCATTTGTTGACGATGTGTCTTCCCGAAGGTCTGTGCGCTCAAGAGTCTTCGTCGTCGTATTCACGACTCCCATCATGCCCCACTTTGGCAAAGTTTTTAAGCCGAGGCGCTAACCTGTGTATTTATGAATGAGAGAGAGGGCGAGGCACAAGAGCACGTCTCGATTGATGCGGAAGTCGAAGTCCACGACGATAAGCATTTCCTTTTTCGTCATTTCCGCTCAAAACGACACCGTGCACTCATTACGGATGCGAAGCAGACGCCGGAGCAAAACCTGCAGAGCCGAGAGGCTCAATACCTTTGGTTGCAGGCACTTCGGATCCCTTTCATTTTGCTTTCGATCGCATCTGCGTGGTGGCTCGGTAACTGGTGGATTGCGACGTTGCTCTTTATTGTTTCCGTACCGCTCCCCTGGGTCGCAGTGATGTTGGGCAACGCGAAAGGAGAGTCGCGTGATCCGCGTGAAAAGAATGTCTACAAGCCTGCGCTGAGTCGTGCCTATGCCGCGTTGGAGGAGCAGTCGAGGCAACAACTATCCTCGAACCAGGCTTCAACAGATACGACGCCGACCGTTATCGATCACGAATCCCAATCGGAGTAGCAGCATGACAGATTTATCATCTACGGCATTTGGATTACACCCTGGACTTGCGCGGGAGCTCGGTGAACGATTGCGCGCGCTTCCCTACACCACATCTTCGATTGGAAGTTACCTTGGGCCAAATGCATACCAGGCTCTCTACCGGGGCGAGGTGGGAGCCGTCCTGCGTCGCTGCCATTCAGAAGACGTTATCGGATCGGCCATATCCACTTTGTTGTTGCGGCGCCCGACTTCCCAAAACGAGCTCGAGGCGTTGTTTGGCTCGTCACTTGCTGAGAAACTCATCAGCGCAGGTGTCTTTCGCCAGACCAAAGAGCAACGTTACGAGGTTGCTTACGACATCCGGCCTCATTTGTTGTCTCAACAGCATCACTTCATAGTTGCAGATCTTGACGCCTCTACGTCTGCAATCGTTCCCGGCAAAGATCACGTACTTGGAGTCGGAGCGGCGTCGAAATCCCTGTTACACGCGATCCCGCAGTCACCGACTGGAACGGTTTTGGACCTTGGAGCCGGTTCGGGAGTGCTGTCAGTAGCGCAATCTGGCCTTGCGGATCAGATCGTCGGTACTGATATTCATCATCGAGCGATCGAGTTGGCTCAGGCCACGCTCGAGATGAATGGCATCACTAACGTTCAGCTCCGCGAAGGATCTTGGTTTGAGCCTGTCGCGGGCGAGCAGTTTGAAAGGATCGTTGCCAACCCGCCGTTTGTAGTCGGCATTCCGGAGGTGGGGCATGTTTACCGCGACTCCGGCATGCCGCTGGATGAAGCAAGTCGCCTCGTAGCAGAGCACGCACCTGAATATCTCGCAGCAGGTGGGATGCTGTGCATGCTGGGCTCATGGGCCCATATTGATGGTGAGGTATGGCAGTCGCGGGTTGCGAGCTGGGCCCCTTCGCAAGGAGTCAGCGCATGGGTGCTTCAACGAGAAGTGGTTGACCCCGAGACCTACGTCGCCACGTGGCTGAAAGATGAATCAGTCGATCTCAGGACTGAAAGTGGCATAGCCCGCACACAACAGTGGCTCGATTACTTCCAAGCCGCGGGTGTTCACGCTATTGGTTTCGGTTGGATTTTCATGCAACACATCGGCGACCAGCCCTCCGAGATCACTGCGGAAGAACTAGCGCAACCGTTCACGGATCCGCTTGGGCCTGAGGTCGAGGAATACTTTCTGCGGCAGGCGTGGCTACGGCAAAAATCCGTCCAGGAACTCTTAGATAGTTCGTTCCTGGTCCGGCCCACAGTCGCGATCGAAGACATCGCTGTGCCAAATACTGAAGAGGGGCTGGGTTTCACGCGCGAAGAGTTGCGCATTACTCGAATGGATGGCCCACGATTCTCTCATTCATTGGATGAGGCGTTGAAAACCGTCCTTGCGGGATTGCATCCCGCCGGTTTGCCATTGCGTGACGTGGTGGGCATCCTAGCAGCATCTCGAGGTGTCGACGACCAGCAGGCCCTTGAAGAATTGGAAAACCAAACGGTTGCAGCTGTTGTGGATCTGATCCGCCACGGCATCGTGCTGCCGTCGGAAATTGCAGAGGTGGAGTAGGAATGAAGGCTGTATTGACAAGAGTTACGAGCGCGAGCGTCACCGTCGACGGTGAAGTCGTCGGAGCAATCGACTGCGAGGCGACAGGTGGAATTCTGGCCCTTGTCGGAGCAGGACGTGAGGATAGCGACGACGCTTGGGAAACGGTTGCTCGCAAAATCGCGGAACTGCGAATTCTTGAGGGCGAAAAGTCTGTAGTGGACGCACAAGCCCCTGTTTTGCTTGTGAGTCAGTTCACGTTGATGGGTCGCACGGCAAAAGGACGGAGGCCATCATGGAGTGACGCAGCCCCCGCAGATGAAGCAGCACCCATCATGGAAAAAATCGCAGTCTACCTCCGGGACCGGGGCATCACGGTCGCTGAAGGAAAGTTTGGTGCCCATATGAAGGTGCAGAGCATCAACGACGGCCCATTCACGGTGATTGTCGAGGCCTAGCACTCTTTTGATCATTGGGAACAAAAATGTGTCCAAGATCGTTGAGGGTGTAGAAGATTACCTGTTCCACTCGTCCAAGGAGGCAGTGCTCAATGACGTCGAAGAGTCAGACCTTAACAGCGGACAACGAAGAAAAAGTTGACCGCGGTAGTCGTCGCAATCAAACGAACGACAATCCATCGGCTGACCTTGTTCGCGTGTATCTCAATGGCATTGGCAAGACTGCCCTGCTCGATGCAGAAGAAGAGGTCGAACTAGCCCAGCAGATCGAAGTTGGACTCTATGCCCAGCAGCTTCTTGATGATCCAGACTGCAAGCTCACCCGAGCCCAGAAACGTGACTATAAAATTCTGGCGAAGCAAGGACGGAAAGCTCGCGCCCACCTCCTCGAGGCAAATCTTCGTCTGGTTGTGTCGTTGGCAAAGCGCTACACAGGACGCGGGATGCCACTGCTCGATCTGATCCAAGAGGGCAACCTCGGACTGATCCGCGCGATGGAGAAATTTGACTATGCCAAGGGTTTTAAATTCTCAACGTACGCGACGTGGTGGATTCGCCAGGCCATTACTCGCGGCATGGCAGACCAGTCTCGTACTATCCGTCTCCCTGTGCATCTTGTAGAACAGGTCAATAAACTCTCCCGAATTCGCCGCGAGATGTACCAGTCGTTTGGCCGCGAACCAACGAATGAGGAGTTGGCAGAGGAGTCTGGCATCGAAGAGGACAAGATTGAGCTCCTCCTCCGTCAATCCCGAGACCCCGTGAGTCTTGACATGCCGGTCGGAGCGGATGAAGAGGCCCCCCTGGGGGACTTCATTGAAGATGCAGAAGCTACAGACGCCGAAGACGCGGTGGTATCCGTGCTCCGTCACGATGACATCCAAGATGTCATCAACGGTTTGGAGCAGCGCGAGCAGGACGTCATCCGTATGCGCTATGGGCTGACCGACGGTGTTCCCCGCACATTGGACCAGATTGGGCGTAAATTCGGCTTGTCTCGTGAGCGCGTTCGCCAAATCGAACGAGAGGTCATGGCGAAGCTTCGCGTAGGTGACCGGGCAGAGCGCCTTAGGGATTACGCAATGTAACAACCGCGACGAAGCGTTCCGCAACTAATAGTTTTTTGGGTTACCATAGCAATCGTTAATAGGCGTCGATTCTTGGACTGCGTTGAATGTTGATGCAGCCTCAACGCTTCAGAGCGACTTTTAGGCAAGGGAGTTCCACGTGCGTGATCTCGTAGACACAACAGAAATGTATTTACGTACAGTTTACGAACTTGAGGAGGAAGGCATTGTGCCGCTCCGCGCACGAATCGCAGAGCGGCTCGAGCAGTCTGGCCCGACAGTTTCCCAGACCGTCGCCCGCATGGAGCGCGACGGCCTGATTGTTGTTGAAACAGATCGCTCGCTCTCCCTTACCGACGAGGGACGCGCCCGTGCGACTGCGGTGATGCGTAAGCACCGCCTCGCAGAGTGCCTTCTCACCGGCATCCTCAAGTTGGATATTGAACAAGTGCACGACGAAGCATGTCGCTGGGAACACGTGATGAGTGAAGCCGTGGAAAAGCGCGTATACGAGGTACTCAACCACCCTCAGGTATCTCCGTTTGGCAACCCCATCCCTGCGTTGGATGAAATTGGCGGTTCAAATGTTGCTAAGCCTGAGCTTGGCACTCGCGCAACGGACTTAGATCTCTCCGAGGGTCGCGAAGCTGTAGTGGTCCAAATCAGTGAGATTCTGCAGCTTGAAGCAGAGCGTTTGCCGGAGCTGGCAGGCTTAGGCGATATCGTCGGCCAGAAAGTCATAGTGAGCCTTCCGGATGATGGCGGGCTACAGCTATCACTTCCTGAGCAACAAGATTTCGTCATTCCTGATGACCTCGCGCATGCCGTGCGCATTGAGCTTCGGTAGAGACAATCTGCTGTTAGGAACCTGCAAGCATCTCTAGCTCCATCCAGACTGCTTCCCCGCCTTCTTCAACTGCGTGCAGGAGACCCTCATATTGACCGATCGCGAGTAACTGCAGGAGCACGTCGCTTAATGAGTGGTCCGGCATTTCTTGCAGCGCGCACTGTAGTGCGACCCCTGCCCAAGACCCGATCTCGCACCGCACAGCGATTACAGCCCACAACGCTAACGCGTTTGCCCGCACTGTCCCCACAGCATGGCGCGACAAGAATAGTAGTGGAGCAGCAAGTCGCTTTGGGTTCTGCATAATCGCGGGGATAAGTGTATCCCGCAGTAGAGCATGGGTGAGCAGAGCCGTCAAGCCTTCGAGCGCGATTCTCATTTCATTCGAGATTTCGCCGATTGGATTAGCATCGCGCTGGCCGATGAGGCAAGTCTCGGGCAAGCAAAGCAGAACCTCGATAATGCTTTCAATTTCTTCTTTCGCCAGTTTTGCCGGGTGTTCCTCCTCCCCAGCGTGGCTACCGCCCCACAAGTCTTTCAGTAGCTGCAACCCGGCTTTGCGTGTCTGTGCCTGGATTTGTTGCGCCAGTTGGACGGACTCCGAATCGACCGGCTCAAAATAGCTAAACGTGTCTTGTCTATCGAGTTCTGGGAGTATCCCCTGCTCAACGTATGGGCGCATCGATGGAGAGGAAATCACTGACGATACACAGCCACCAATGAGGGAGGACGCGCGATCGCATTCTTCGGCCGCATTCAATGGCGGTCCAAAAAGCAATGTATATGGGGTACCCTGCGCAATTTCGGAAACATGCCAGCACAGGTCGACTTTGAAACCGGTTTCTTCTTCGAGGAACTGCAAGCGATCAACTGCGTCTTTGACGAGCTCTGAGTTCGGAATACGGCTCACAATGACTGCAAGGTACGCGATGACGTCATCCCCCAGTAGGTATTGCGTCACGTCGGTCTTGAGGCTTTCTATGAATGCTTCAAGGCGCGTGAGGTCAACGCGAACTACAGGTCCAAGTTGAAGCCCACCTGTTCCTTCGCTGTCCGGAATGATGCCGAGCACCACGACCGATTCTTGAGGATAAAACCCTAGAACCCCGGGCAGGGCTGCGATGATATCTGATGGTCCAAAAAGTGATGAATTAGCTGCATTTATTCTCATACAGTTTAGACGTAGCCAACACACCATCGGTTCCCGCTTTGCTAGAATTCCTTATTTTCAGCAGGAATATTTCTTCACCCCAGACGTTGTGGGTAAGTACAAAGTTAGATCCTTTCAAATTATCCTAGGAGCGGTCATGCCAACGAATAATCGCATGTATGAACTTGAGTACCCGTCTCCCTCGAGTCTTGGCGAATCTCCTGAGGGGCCAACGCTCGTCGTTGCGTTACAGGGTTACGCAGATGCGGGCCATGCGGTTGAAGGGGTATCGAATCATCTCAACGCGGCGTTGGAAACCCGCACTTTAGCTACCTTCAATAACGATGAACTTATTGACTACCGCTCTCGCAGGCCTGCTGTAACCCTGGCGAATCACACGGTGGCCGACGTCGAAGAGATCGGCATTGAGCTGCGTGTTGTCCGCGACACAAAGGATATGCCGTTTCTGCTGCTGAGCGGGCCGGAGCCTGATCTGCGTTGGGAGGCTTTTAGCAAGTCTGTGGCTGACCTTGCAGTGCAGTTTGGAGTTCAGCAAACGCTGTGCCTCTACGCTGCCCCTGTTGCCGCTCCCCATACCCGCCCAGTAGTGGTTTCCACACACGGAAATGATGAGAGCTTGGTGAAAGACAAGTATCTCTTCGACGGAATTATTACTGTGCCCGGGGCTGCCTCCATCATGATCGAGCGAGAGCTAGATAAGCGAGGCGAAAAGGTCGCTGGTTTTACTGCGCATGTACCTCATTACATTGCAAACTCTCCTTACCCGATGGCGGCGTTCCAGCTCATGCAGGCGCTCGAGGATACAGCAAATCTTCAGTTGCCACTCCGCGCGCTCGAGCAAGAGATAACAAGTGTTCAGCGTCAATTAGCAGAGCAAACGGCTGCGTCAAAGGAGATCGCGCAGGTCGTCTCGGCTCTCGAACAGCATTACGACCGTGAAGTTGAGGAGTACCGCAGGAACAATCCCAACGCAAAGATGCCCGGTGAGGCACAGGTTCCTTCCGGTGATGAGATCAGCGAAGCCTTCGAGAACTATCTCACGGCGATCGAGGACCAGCAGAGTCGTCCGCTTGTCGACGGACAACGGGGACTGCCGTTTGGCGATGATCTCAGTCAGGCTTTGCAGGATTTTTACTATATTGACCCAGCTCAGCCAACCGATGAGGAAGACGAGTAGCGGCTTTTCGCGACGAACTCGGCTACGGTAGTTGGCGTGACTCTTTCTACGTATTTGGCAGACCTTGACGACGTTCCAGCAGGCCTTTTTGAAGAGGCCGTCTGGGACTCTTTCACTGCGTGGACGCAGAGTCGTGGAATCTCGCTTTATGAAGCTCAGGAAGAAGCTTCGCTTGCGTTGCTTGCTGGGGATAATGTGATCCTGGCGACGCCAACCGGTTCGGGAAAGTCGATGGTGGCAAACGCTGCGCACTTCATTGCCATGGCTCGAGGGCAGCGCTCGTTTTATACTGCCCCAATTAAGGCGCTTGTGAGCGAAAAGTTCTTTGCACTGTGTGAGATCTTCGGAGCAGAAAACGTAGGGATGATGACCGGTGATGCCACAGTGAACAGCGGCGCCCCTATTATCGCAGCCACCGCTGAAATCGTCGCGAATATTGCGCTGCGAGAAGGTGAGCACGCGAAGATTCAGCAGGTCATCATGGATGAGTTTCACTACTATTCGGAGCCGGACCGCGGATGGGCATGGCAGGTGCCGCTATTGGAACTCCCCCAGGCCCAGTTCCTTTTGATGTCTGCCACGCTTGGAGAAACTGCCTGGATAGAAAAGGATCTCACCGAGCGCACTGGCCGCCCAACCACGTATGTTGGTGGGTCGGAGCGTCCCGTGCCACTCGATTTCAGTTACGTGTTCTCCCCCGTCCACGAGACGATTGAAGAACTACTGGCGGATAACAAAGCGCCGATCTACGTTGTGCACTTCTCACAACGCGAGGCAGCAGAGCGAGCGCAGGCTCTGACCAGTATGAAAATCATCAACGCAGAGGAGAAGCAACGTATCGCAGAGGAGATCGGGAATTTTAGGTTCACGACTACCTTCGGTAAGACGTTGTCGAGGTTACTTCGAAAGGGCATTGGTATTCACCATGCCGGAATGCTGCCGAAGTATCGACGGCTCGTCGAAAAACTATCTCAAACAGGGCTTTTAAAGGTGATCTGCGGAACGGACACTCTCGGCGTCGGTATCAATGTGCCAATTCGTACTGTGCTGATTACCGGCCTGGCAAAGTATGACGGGACGAAACAACGCATCCTTAAATCGAGGGAGTTTCACCAAATCGCCGGCCGCGCGGGGCGAGCTGGGTACGACACCGAGGGCACGGTCGTCGTCGAAGCGCCAGAACACGAGATTGAGAATGCAAAGCTTCGGCGTCGCGCCGGCGACGATCCGAAGCGGCTTAAGAAGCTCAACAAGAAGTCAGCTCGTGATGGCGAAGTTACCTGGTCCGAAAAAACTTTCCAGCGCCTCACTACGGCGGAACCGGAGGAACTCACTAGCCAGTTCCAAGTTTCGAATTCCATGTTGCTCAATGTTATTGCTCGCCCGGGTGACGGCTACGGGCACATGAAGCACTTGATTCGGAGCAACCATGACACACGCGCTAAGCAGAACCGTGACATTCTTACGGCAGTCGATCTGTTTCGCGGGCTCATCCAGGCTGACATTGTAGAGCGCACTCCTGATTCCCCAGCGTATCGCCCCTATACTCTCACGCGAGAACTGGACAGGGACTTTGCGCTCAACCAACCGCTTTCCCCGTTCGCGCTTGCTTTTCTCACGGTGCTTGACCCCGAGTCTTCAACGTATTCGTTGGATGTAATCTCAGCGTTTGAGGCGATCTTGGATGACCCCCGTCAGGTGCTGCAAGCTCAGCAGTCGGCAGCTCGCGGCGAGGAGATCGCTGCTCTCAAGGCAGAGGGCGTCGACTACACGGAGCGCATGGCGCTCATCGAAGATTTGACGTACCCTCAGCCGCTCGCGGAGGAACTGGAAGATGCATTTGAAACCTACTGCTCCAGTAACCCGTGGGCGAAAGAGTGGCAGCTTTCGCCAAAGTCGGTGGTACGCGACATGATCGAGCATGCGATGACGTTTTCGGATCTCATCGCAACCTACGGGCTATCCCGCTCTGAGGGTGTGGTGCTCCGCTACCTCACCGATGCGTGGCGCACCCTCTCCCACTCTGTGCCCGAGGCATACATGACTGAAGAGCTCGAAGATATCATCGTATGGCTAGGCGAACTGATCCGTCAGGTGGACTCGTCGCTCATTGACGAATGGGCGACGCTAGCTGATGACGACGCCCCAATCTCCCAGGACGTTCTCGACCGCGAGCTTGCATTCGGTGTTGAGGATCCTACGGCGCTCACAGCGAACCGCAGGGCGTTCAAAATCATGGTTCGCAACTACTTCTTTAGGCTTGTCGAACTGTTTGCGTTCGAAAAGGAAGAAGCCCTGGAGTCGATGCTTGAATATCTCGACCCCGATGTTCGGCCCGACTGGCCCTCGCTTCTCGACGATTACTTCGACGAGTACGACGATGTCATGATAGACGCAGATGCTCGCGGGCCAGAGTATTTCCGAGTTAAGGATGAAAGCTCGCGGCTCTGGGAAGTCGTACAGATCGTGAAAGATCCAGATGGGGACCGCAGCTTCCAATTCCACGGCGTCGTCGATCTCGATGCCTCTGATGAGGCGGGAGAAGTTCGGCTGAGGGACTTGGACGTTGTCCAGATGTAGTCCCTCAGCCGACTATAGCGCAGAAGACGTAACAGTTAGCGTGCGTCTTCTACCACTACGGTCTGTGCAATGGCCTGGATAACAGCAGCAATCTTTACTGCCTCCCAGACCTGCTCCTTGGTCAGGCCCTCTTCGCGCACGACATTGGAGTGTGCAACAGCGCAATGCTCGCAGCCATTGACAGCAGATACTGCGAGCGACCACAGCTCAAAGTCTGCCTTCTCGACGCCAGGCTTCGAGATGATGTTCATGCGAAGGCCAAACTTTACCTGTGCAAAGTCATCGCCGAGCCAGCCCTTTGCGCGGTAGGCAACGTTGTTCATTGCCATAACAGTTGCTGCGCCGAAAGCGGCATCGAGAGCCTCTTCAGACAGGTGCTCCTTGGCCTCGTCCGTAATCTCAGAGATCACGGTGGGGTTCTTTGTCGCTGCAGCGGAAGCAACGAGAGTGCCCCACAGCTGCTGCTCGTTCAGCTCTGTAGAGCGTGTCAAGGAGCCAAGGTTCAGCTTCTGGTCTTTTGCATATTCAGGCAAAGCGCTGCGCAGGTTATCGATCGACATATCTCTTTTCTCTTTCCTCTCTATTGTTTATTAATAAATCCCCGTCACTGAGTATTGAACTAGTGACGGGGACTCGGAGTTCATTTACTTCAGGGATTCCTGAACGACAGCCAACTTGTCGATGTTCTTCGTTGGGTCGTTCTTCTGCCAGTCGCAGGCGCAGACCTCTTCGGACTGGAGAGCATCCAAAACGCGAAGGACCTCTTCGACGTTACGGCCAACAGCATCCGGGGTGACAGACACGAACTGGATGACGCCGTCTGGGTCGATGATGAACGTTGCACGATCAGCGACGCCTGCCTCATTTTCAACGCCCAATGCACGGATCAAGTCGTGGCGGACATCAGCAAACATTGGGAACGGAACGGCCTTCAGATCTGGGTGCGTTGCACGCCAGTTGAAGTGGGAGTACTCATTGTCAGTGGAGCCACCAAGGACCTGCGTATCGCGATCTTCGAACTCTTCGTTCAGCTTGCCGAACGCTGCGATCTCGGTTGGGCAGACGAACGTAAAGTCCTTCGGGTAGAAGAAAACGACCTTCCACTTACCCTCGTACTTTTCCAGGGATACATTCTCGAAGTAGTCCTCTGGGCTTGTTGCGTCGACCTCATGAAGGTCGCCACCCTTCAGCGCTACCAGATCGAACTCAGGGAAACGCTCGCCTACAGTCAGAATTGCCATAGCTTAACCTCCGAATGTGAGATGTCGTATATATACGGTCTTGGAATGCAATCGCTCGCACTCTGTCAAACATTGTGCCAGAAACGCCGCGCAATTTCAACAGCAAAACCTATTGCAATGCCGTATGGTTATAAGAATGAACAATAAAGAATATAAACCAACCTTGGCCCAACTTCGTACGTTTGTGACCATCGCCGAGAATAGGCACTTCGGCACTGCTGCGAGCAAGCTCAACATTTCTCAACCGTCATTATCCCAGGCATTGGTCGCGCTAGAGACCGGTTTAGGGATTCAACTTATCGAGCGATCCACCCGAAAGGTCATCGTCACTCCAACTGGGGAGGCGCTCCTCCCCTATGCGAAAGCAACGCTTGAAGCAGCCGATGCTTTTGTTGCACATGCCCGCGGTGCACATGGGGTCCTTTCCGGGCCTCTCAATATCGGCATCATCCCCACCATCGCACCGTATATCCTGCCCACCCTTTTACAACTGATTCAGAGCGAGTTCCCCGATTTAACTCCTCGAATCATCGAAGAGCCCACCAAGCACCTACTCGCTAAATTGCGCGACGGAAACGTCGATGTGGCGCTGCTAGCCCTGCCTACACACGCGCCTGGAGTCAGTGAATTGGAACTCTATGACGAAGACTTCATCGTCGTAACAAATGAGAAACACAAGTTGTCTGGGCTCCAAAACCTTACTCTCGATGTCCTGGAAGAACTCGATTTGCTTCTTCTCGACGACGGCCACTGCCTGCGCGACCAAATAGTTGACCTTTGCAAGAACGTTCAAACTACACCCTCAAATTCAAGCCAATCAGATACACGGGCTGCGTCACTGACTACCATCATGCAGCTGGTTGTGGCTGGCCTTGGATCAACCCTCGTTCCCAAGTCAGCTATTGCAGCTGAGTGCACACGTCCTGGTTTGGGGCTTTCTACCTTCCAGAAGAGTGTCGACGCGAAGCGTACAATTGGACTGGCCTACCGCTCTTCTTCTTCCCGCATCCATGAGTTTGAGGAACTTGGAGCGTTGTGTAGAAAGGCGTACAAAGAGGTAGCGAAAACCAGTGATGCGATTCTGTCCCGCTAAACTGGGACGCTAGTTATGAAGGACCAGGAACAAACACCTAAGAAAGAACTCTTCCGCCAACTAGACAACGTGGAACTACGCGACGTCCGACGTCTTCGCCGTCGCATTCGACAGGCCAAGAACGGCAAGGAACTTAACAAAGTTGAAGAGGCAATTGCCCGAAGCTTGCACGTCGTTCGGGCGCGGGATGAACTCATTCCGAACATCGAGTACCCAGATGCACTCCCGGTTTCTCAGCGCAAGAATGACATCTTAGAAGCTGTCGCGAACCACCAAGTGACTGTTATTGCTGGTGAAACTGGATCCGGCAAGACCACCCAGATTCCTAAGATGCTGCTCGAGCTCGGCCGCGGTCGACGAGGGCGTATCGCGCATACTCAGCCGCGCCGTCTCGCTGCTAGAACTGTCGCTGAACGCATAGCGGACGAATTAGGTCAGAGCATTGGAGAATCGGTCGGCTACGCTATTCGCTTCGACGACAAGGTCAGCACCACTACCTCAGTGAAGCTCATGACAGACGGAATTCTCCTTACGGAGATTCAGCGTGATCGGTTCCTCAACGCGTATGACACCATCATTATCGATGAGGCGCACGAGCGTTCCCTGAACATCGACTTTTTGCTTGGATACGTCAAGGAGCTTCTCCCTAAACGCCCCGACCTGAAGGTCATCATCACGTCCGCCACCATTGACGTCGAACGCTTCGCGCAGCACTTCTGTGACGAAGAAGGCAACCCCGCCCCGATTATTGAGGTTTCAGGTCGTACCTACCCGGTTGAGGTGCGCTACCGTCCGCTCGTCGAAAATGCCGGCGATCGTGAAATTGATATTGACATGATTGACGGTGTTATCAACGCCATCAAGGAGTTGATGGCAGAAGGCGACGGTGACATCCTCTGCTTTTTCGCCTCAGAACGTGACATCCGTGACTGCATGGAAGCAATTGAAAAGCAGCATTGGAAGAATGTTGAAGTCGCGCCACTTTTCGGACGCCTTTCGAACGCAGAACAGCACCGCGTCTTCTCCCCACATAGCGGGCGTAGGATCGTCCTCTCTACGAACATCGCCGAAACTTCGCTCACAGTGCCGGGAATTCACTACGTTGTGGACACTGGCCTCGCTCGCATTTCACGGTATTCAACGCGGACTAAAGTACAGCGTCTTCCAATTGAGGAGATATGCCAAGCCTCAGCAAACCAGCGCTCGGGCCGTTGTGGACGTGTTGCTGACGGTATCGCTATCCGCTTGTACTCGGAAGAGAACTTTAATTCACGCCCGGAATTTACTGACCCTGAAATATTGCGGACCAACTTGGCAAGTGTGATCCTGCAAATGATTTCTCTCAATCTCGGCGACATGCGGCACTTTCCATTCGTGGAATCCCCAGACGACAAAGCTATTCGCGATGGCCTTACGCTCTTGTACGAGCTCGGTGCAATCAAAGCAATACCAAAGGGTGAACTTCCAAAACTCACGAAAATTGGCCATACGCTTGCGAAAATCCCAGTCGACCCCAAGATGGCTCGCATGCTCGTCGAGGCCGAACGCTACCGGGTGTTGGAGGATGTCACCGCAGTTGTCGCCCATATGTCGATTCAAGACGTGCGCGAACGCCCCCTGGAATTTCAGGCACAAGCAGACCAAGCCCATGCACGCTTCAAAGACAAGACATCCGACTTTCTTTCAGCGCTCAAGCTCTGGGATTACGTCGGAGGTCTCCGTGAAGAGCTTTCAGGCAATCAGTTCAGAAAGCGCATGAAGCGTGAGTATTTGCACTATATGCGAATTCGTGAATGGCACGACCTCGTTCGTCAGCTCCGCGACGTCGAACGTCGACTGGGCTGGGACGTCGACAAAGCAATGACAACGAAACGTGACGCTGACTCGATTCATCGAGCGTTGCTCACTGGCTTACTTTCGAATATCGGTGCTCGCGACGGAAACAGCAAGGAATACCAAGGTGCTCGTGGTACCCGTTTCCTGATTTTCCCAGGGTCATCGCTGGCCAAGACCCCACCAGAGTTTTTGATGGCAAGCGAGCTTGTAGAAACCTCGCGGCTTTGGGCCAGAGACGTGGCAAAAGTAGAATCCTCATGGATCGAGCACGCGGCAGGATCACTCCTGAAACATGTCTATTCAGAACCGTTCTGGTCACGGAAACGCGCATGCGCAATGGTTCATCAAAAATCGTTATTGTACGGCATCCCTATCGTGCGAGACCGACTTATCCCCTACCACCGCGTTGATCCTACGGCTGCGCGCGAGATGTTTATTCGTCACGCACTCATTGACGGCGATTGGACGAGGACTCATGAGTTTCTCGAACACAACAGCTTGTTGCTAAGCGAAGCCGCAGAAGTTGAAGAAAAGCTACGGCGTAGGGGCATCGTCGTTGACGAAGACACTCTATTCGATTTCTACGACGTGAAACTGCCGGATTCAGTCACAACAGCGAACAATTTTGACAGTTGGTGGAAGAAGCAACGGCAGCTCGATCCCGGATATCTTCACTTTGATCCAAGTAAACTCGTTGACGATTCTGCCCAGACTATCTCTGCAGAAGACTTTCCAATGTCATGGTCACAAGGGTCGATGCGGTTCGATGTGTCGTACAAATTCGAGCCTGGAACCGCCTACGACGGCGTTACCATCGCAATTCCCCTGCCTCTACTGGCCAGCGTTGAATCAGTCGGATTTGACTGGCTTGTACCTGGGCTACGTAAAGAGTTGCTGACTGAACTCATTCGTTCACTGCCGAAACCACTACGCAAGGGCGTCGTCCCCGCTCCAGACTTCGCTGACCGTGCACTTGAGCGTATGACGTTCGATCCACGCACGTCGGTTACCGAAGCACTGGCTCAGGCCCTCACTGAATTGGGTGCCAGCGGCATTAGCGGGCATGATTTCCGCACGCACCTGCTGCCACCGCACTTGCTCATAACGTTTGCAGTCATTGATAAACGTGGGAAGATTGTCGACTCAGACAAGAGTCTCCTTGCTTTGAAGAAGCGTCGGGCCACACAGATTCGTTCTTCAGTCGCGAAAGCAAGCCGCCACTCTGAAACTGCCGAAGTTCCTGTATGGACCGAAGACACACTCGGCGATATTCCCGAAAGTACGACCACAACCATTGATGGCAACAAAGTCGAGGCCTATCCTGCGCTCGAGGTGACTCCCAAAGGCGTTCGCGTTGCTGTGCATCCAACCCGGGCGAGTGCTGATGCATCAATGATGACGGCAACGCTCACGTTGCTGCTGCGGGCAATCGAGGTTTCCGATACTCAGATGACGAAGGGACTGCCACTACAGCAACGTGTCGCTGTTGATAGGTATCCACATGGCGGGGCTTCCGGCCTTGTCGAAGACGCTCGCGTTGCAGCAATCCGCGACGCGATGATTCAAGCCGGCGGCCCTGTGAGGTCACCTGCTGATTTCGACGCACTATGTGCGAAAATTAAACCGACTATTCCGGGAGCTGTCCGACGATCAATTGTATCGATCGCGCCAGGTCTCGCTGCATACTCAGATTTGATGCAAGAGCTCAAGAATTGGTCTGGTCCTGCGATTGACGATATTCGGGAGCAACTAGCATTCATGCTGCCCGCGAACGCTATCACGGTTCATGGCATGCAACACCTACAGCACCTCCCCCGTTACATAGAGGCAATCCAGATACGGCTTGAGCATCTAGAAGCGGAACCGGAACGTGACGAAGAGCGGCAGGCTGAAGTAGCAAATGCTAAGGCTTACCTAGAGCGACGATTGGAACAGCTCCCTGCCCAACGCAGGAAGACACGCGCATACAAGGACGTGATGTGGCGAATTCAGGAGCTGCGAGTGAGTTTGTTTGCACAACACCTTGGCACCCAAAAGCCTGTGAGCGTGCGTCGTATTGAAAAAATGGTCGATAAACTTCGCTAGTGAGCCTCGGACTTTATTCCAGTCCCTCTCGCTCGCGTCGTTTCATCAAGCGGATTTCCGACTGAAAATCTTCGGCGCTTTCAAAAGACTTGTACACCGAGGCAAATCGCAGGTACGCAACTTCGTCCAGTGTGCGAAGCGGTTCCAATACCGCCAGTCCAATGTCATTTGCCGCAACTTGAGAACTTCCTTGGGCCCGAACCGTCTCCTCTACTTGCTGCGCTAGCCGCTTCAATGCGTCGTCGCTAACGTTCCTGCCTTGACAAGCACGCCGAACACCAACGATCAACTTTTCCTTGTCGAACGGTTCAGTTACTCCATTGCGCTTCACAACGGTCAGCACGGCCTTCTCGATCGTTGTGAATCGGCCCCCGCACGATGTGCACTCTCGCCGCCGCCGGATAGCAGAGCCCCCGTCTACAACACGAGAATCTGTAACTCGCGATTGTTCGTGATGACAAAACGGACAGTACATCTACACCCCACTTTCTCGGAGAACAGTTATCACCCCCTACATTAGCGGGTTAACGTTGCGCTGCAGAAGCGACTTCATAGCTATGAGCAACGTTCGAATCGTCCCGCGACACCGAGTCCCACTCGCTATTACCGAAATCGCCCGAGATAAGTACAGCGACGAACATAGTTACCCCAAGAAGGGCTCCCATTAGAACGTTTGCTCGCTGCTCTTGAGGCTCGGCGGAAGAATAAACGGTTGGCTCGGGAGCATCTGCAGCCGCCCAGCGGCAACGAAAGTTCTGGTTGATAACCTGCTCGTGGCGTGACGGCTCACCCCCTCGATCACCCCGCATGGGTACAAAATCCCACACTTCAGCTGGCATTGAAGACCGTGGTGCAAGTGGAGCTCCCGCCATATCAGCACGAGTAGAAATTATTTTCGCCTGGTCAATGATGCTCATAAAATGCCCCTTACTTCATTTCGCGAATTCGAAGGTTTCTCATCTCACGCGAAACATTTTTAGCGTATTTGTTCGATTTAACTTCTATGTTCGATTTATACCATCTCATATCAGATCCCCACAACCCCCCCAACTATCGAACATATTTGCCCTCTTTGATATATTCTGTACAGAAGACACTATCGAGACTCAATGTGAGGACCCATGGCACGCAAGAACACAACCAGTAAAAAGTTCGATATGAGCGTACTTTCAGACAGACAAAAGCGAATCCTTCAAGTCATTCGCGACGCCGTCGTATTACGTGGCTATCCACCAAGCATTCGAGAGATCGGCGACGCCGCAGGACTCCAATCAACTTCTTCTGTCGCCTACCAGCTGAAGGAGCTCGAAAAGAAAGGGTTCCTTCGCCGTGACCCAAACAAGCCACGAGCCGTAGACCTCCGCCACCTGCCAGAATCTATGGGAGGTTCGGTTACACCGAAAAACGATGCGGACATTGATGGAACTTCTCCAGCACGGATGATCCCTGTCCTCGGCCAAATCGCCGCTGGAACTCCGATCCTGGCAGAGGAAAACATTGAACACTACTACCCCCTGCCGGAAGAACTACTCGATAGCGGCGACCTCTTCATGCTTCAGGTGGTTGGAGAATCAATGCGCGATGCAGGCATTCTCAATGGTGACTGGGTAGTCATCCGCTCACAACATGTTGCCGAAGAGGGCGAGTTCGTAGCAGCGCTAATTGACGGGGAGGCAACTGTCAAGGAGTTTCATAAGGACTCTTCCGGAGTATGGCTCATTCCTCATAACGATGCCTTTTCTCCGATACAAGGCAACGACGCCGAGATTATGGGCAAAGTGGTCTCTGTTTTCCGGACCCTGTAGCCATTTTTCGCCATTTCGCCCCCAACCGGGGGCTATCAAACACATGTAAAAGCATTCGGGCGCACGGTTTTGCAACAATAGGGGCAACCTAATTTTTGAACCCTGCTGATTCGTGGTTGCCCCACGGAGGAGTTGTATGTACGCCGAAGAGAGAAGAAGGCAGATCGCGTCACTTACCGCAGTCGAAGGACGCGTGAATGTTACGGAGCTGGCCGAACGGTTTGATGTAACAGCCGAGACCATCAGGCGGGACTTGGCAATTCTCCATAATGAAGGAATTGTCCACCGCGTTCACGGCGGAGCCGTCGCTAGCCAATCATTTCTCACCACAGAGTTTTCTCTTGATGCCCGGTTCCGGTCGGCACCGACCGCCAAATCGGCGATCGCGCGCGCTGCGACACAGTTTCTCCCAGAGGATCCTGGCGCTGGCATCTTTCTCGACGCCGGCACCACCATCAATGGACTGGCCGATCTTATTGCCGCAGCAGGAAAAACACAACATTGGTCTATAGTTACGAACTCCCTCCCGATCGCGCTAGACCTATCATCCTGCGGGCTTACAGACGTTCAGCTCCTCGGGGGGACAGTCCGTGCAATCACCCAAGCTGTTGTAGGCGATACGGCATTACGCACTCTCGCGCTTATGCGTGCAGATGTTGCTTTTATTGGCACGAATGCCTTGACTATTGACCACGGCCTCTCTACCGCCGACGCCCAAGAGGCTGCGGTCAAATCTTCAATGGTCACCAATGCACGCAAGGTAGTTGTGCTCTGCGACTCCACGAAGCTCGGCAATGATTATCTAGTTAGCTTTGCGCCGCTAGACGCAATTGACGTCGTTGTTACCGACACAGACGCACCAGAGAGCTTTGTCAGCGAATTGCGGGAGCGTGGAATCAAGGTCGTCCTTGCCAAAGAGTGAAACAAAAGGAATCAAATGCCCGATTGTGCCCGTTCTATTGCATTAACGGACACAATCGGGCATTATGGCTTTAGTAGCGCTTTTCGATACTGCAGCTGCACAACAGACTTTCGGTAGGCGCTACCCCACAGAGCACCAATTACTCTAAGGATGCGCCACATGATTCTGACGTTCACTCCGAATCCAAGTACAGATGCAACGCTTTCTGTAGCAACGTTGCGTCGCGGCGAAGTCGCCCGTGCCATTACCGCTACGCGAGAAGCTGGCGGAAAAGGCGTCAACGTGGCCCACGCCGTAGCGAAGGCTGGAAGAGCGGCACTCGCTGTAGTTCCCTGCGGGGAAAGCGACCCTTTCAAGTTCGCTGCTAACCGACTCGGTTTTCCTTTTGTTTTCATCCCGGTTGAGGGCAATATCCGTACCAATACTGCGATTACTGAATCCGACGGTACGACTACCAAAATCAATGAGCCTGGCCCTCAATACACCATTGATGTCCAGCAGGGGTTCCTCGACGCGCTTGATTCGCATAGCAGCGAATGTAAGGCCGTCGTCATGGCAGGGTCGCTGCCAAGTGGAGCCCCGGCGGATCTCTACGCAACGTTGACCCGAGAAATCCGATTGAGGCTCGCCGAAGACGTACTGGTGGCCGTCGACACATCAGACGAACCCCTGGTAAAGCTGGGAGATCAGCTTGAATCTGCAGCCCCCGATATCCTGAAACCCAACGCTTTTGAATTAGCGCAATTGGTGGGAGCCGATGGGCATGTACTAGAGACTAGCGCTTCAGCCGGAGACTACTCCGAGGTTGTTCAGGCAGCGAAACGCTTGATTCAGCGAGGGGCTAAAGAAATTCTCGTCACCCTCGGTGGCGCAGGTGCTTGCCTGGTCACCGCAGACTCTGCCTGGGCAGCAACGCCCCCACCGACTGTTGTGAAATCTACCGTTGGAGCAGGCGACAGCTCACTTGCTGGATATGTTATGGCTCGCACTCAACGCCTGCCGTTGGACCAGTGCCTCCAAACCGCGGTCGCCTATGGCTCTGCTGCAGCAGGCCTACCAGGTACCGGGATTCCAAGCCCTGACGACATCAACTTGGAACAAACCCAAGTCGTAGAAATCGATTCATAATTTAAGAGAACAGGAGTCCACCATGAGTGACAACATCATCACTCCACAACTCGTTAGTCTCGATGTGGACTACGGGTCGACGCCAAGAGAGGTCATCGAACACCTCGCGCAGCAAGCCCAGGACGCAGGCCGAGCAAGCGACAGCTTGAAGCTAGCCGACGCAGCTTACGCCCGTGAGCAGAAAGCTGGCACCGGTGTGAATGGCCGTGTTGCAATCCCCCACTGCCGCACCGAAGCAGTCGAAACCCCAACGTTGGTTTTTGCCAGGTTACAGCGGCCCGTTGACTTCTCGGGGCCAGATGGAGACGCAGAGCTTGTATTTTTGATCGCTGCTCCTGAAGGCGGCGGTAAGGCGCATTTGAAGATCCTTTCCAAGCTCGCACGTGCCTTGGTACGCGGCGACTTCGTAACTCAGCTCCGCGAGGCAAAGGATGAGCAAACGGTCGTCAACGCGGTGCTGGACGTCGTCAACGCTGCTCCTAAGAAGAAAACTGCCGCAGCACCTACTCCCGCTGCGACGGGCAAGACCGATGGCGTGAAAAAGTTTAGGATTGCAGCTGTTACATCGTGCGCGACCGGCATTGCCCACACATACATGGCAGCCGACGCTCTGACACAAGCTGCGCAGGCTCGCGATGATGTCGAGTTTCAGGTGGAGCCGCAAGGTTCTTCCGGCGGCGATCCTCTGGATCAGGCCTACATCGACAGTGCTGACGCCGTAATCTTCGCCCATGATGTTGCTGTGCGTAACAAAGTACGTTTTGCAGGCAAGCCGGTCGTTGATAGTCCAGTAAAGCGTGGCATCAACGAGCCAAACAAGATGATCGACGAGGCCATTGCCGCTGCAAACGATCCGAATGCACCAAGAGTCACCACGGCGGGATCGGAGCAGCGAGAAGACTCCGCTTCCTCTGGTGAAAGCTGGCCAAAGAAGATCCAGCAAGCTGTAATGACCGGTGTGTCGTACATGGTGCCTTTCGTTGCAGCAGGCGGCCTGCTCCTCGCGCTTGGTTTCCTCTTCGGCGGATACGACATGGCGAATGGCTGGCAGTCCCTCGTCACGAACTTCTCCCCGACCCACCTGCCTGGACATACAATCGATGTCGACGGTGAAATGATGACGTTCCGCCGTTCCGGCTGGCTTCTGTATCTCGGTGCTGTCATGTTCGCGACAGGCCAGATGGGCATGGGCTTCGTTGTTGCGGCGCTCTCCGGCTACATCGGGTATGGCCTTGCAGGACGTCCAGGTATCGCGCCAGGATTTATCGGCGGTGCTATCTCCGTCATGGTTGGCGCAGGTTTTATCGGCGGCCTTGTCACAGGTCTGCTGGCTGGTTTGATCGCATACTGGATCCAGACATGGAAGGTTCCGCGCTGGCTCGGGTCCCTGATGCCAGTGGTCATCATCCCGCTGCTGACTTCCCTTGCTATCGGCCTCATCATGTTCTTACTGTTGGGGCGTCCGCTTGAGTCTCTCATGCTGGGACTGCAGGGCTGGCTTGAGTCGATGAGCGGATCCTCTGCGGTCCTGCTCGGCGTCATCATCGGGCTCATGATGTGCTTTGACCTAGGTGGCCCAGTCAACAAGGCGGCGTACCTCTTCGGAACCGCTGGTCTGTCTGCGGGAACGGAGGCAAGCTTCCAAATTATGGCGGCTGTAATGATTGCTGGCATGGTTCCCCCGATCGCACTGTCAATCGCGACGTTCCTCCGCAAAGGATTGTTTACCCCGGCGGAGCAAGAGAACGGCAAATCCGCATGGCTCCTCGGACTGTCGTTTGTCAGCGAGGGCGCAATCCCGTTTGCTGCAGCTGACCCGTTCCGCGTTATCCCTTCGATGATGCTCGGTGGCGCCACTGCTGGCGCGGTCAGCATGGCACTCAATGTTGGTGTGCAGGCTCCACACGGTGGTCTCTTCGTGCTCTTTGCCTACGAGCCTTGGTGGGGACTGTTCGTCGCGCTCATTGCAGGCGTGGCGGTCGCAACTGTAGCGGTCATCGTCGCTAAGCAGTTCTGGCCAAACGAGGAGATCCAGAAGGTCGCTGCCCAAGCAGAACCTGCAGCGGTGGCGAACTAAGGACACAGGCCCCTAAACTGAATACAGAAACTCGATAGATACTTTCAAAGCAGAAAGGATGAAGCACATGGCTTCAAAGACAGTTAAAGTCGGATCCACCGTTGGACTGCACGCACGTCCAGCAACCATTATTTCTGACGCCGCCGGTGAATACGATGACGAGGTCATCCTGACCCTTGTCGGTGACGAGGACGAGGAAGAGACGGATGCTGCTTCCTCGTTGATGATCATGGCAATGGGCGCCGAGTTCGGTGATGAGGTCACCGTTACCTCTGACAACAGTGAGGCAGTTGAAAAGATTGCCGCATTGATCGAGAAGAACCTCGACGAAGAGTAAATCCCACAACAAAAGCCCGGGCGCTACATCTGAGCGCTCGGGCTTTTGCTTGTTCGAGCTATTTTCGAGATGCAGCGTTGAACTGCCCCTCACCCACTGTGTTGTAAATCCACTTCAACAGAGGATAGAACACGATGATGCCGACCGACCCCAGGGCAATGCCCTCAAGCGTCACCTGACCGACAGTGAACGACAGGTTGCCGATACCAACAATGAGTGCCACAGCCGCAACTGTTAGGTTCACCGGGTTCGTGAAATCTACCTTGTTATCCTGCCAAATACGTACACCAAGCATTCCAATCAGGCCGTAAAGAACCAGGCACGCTCCGCCCAGCACACCGGCCGGGATTGTGAAGATGACTGCGCCGAACTTCGGGATGAACGCCAAAACGATCGCGAAACACGATGCGACCCAATACGCAGCCGTCGAGTAAACCTTGGTAGCAGCCATCACGCCAATGTTCTCCGCATAAGTCGTCGTACCAGAGCCGCCAAAGCCACCAGCCAATGTCGTCGCGATACCGTCACCGATCAACGCCCTGCCTTGGTATGGGTCCAGGTCGCGTTGCGTCATCTCAGAAACTGCCTTGACATGACCAATATTCTCCGCGATCAGCACGACGATGACAGGAAGCGTCACCAAAATCGCTGAGAGGTGGAACTCTGGCGTATGGAACTGCGGCAAGCCGATCCAAGGACTAGCGCCAATCGTGTCCAGTGCATCATCCGATAACCCGCCAGTGAGCGCCGCAAACACCCAGCCGACGATGACGCCGATCAGAATGCTCAGACGAGACAGCATTCCCCTCGCAGCGACAGTCAGCAGAGCAATCGTGCCGAGCGTGACAAACGCGACCCCGGGCTGAGTTTCCACATTAGAAACGGCAGTCGGCGCAAGATTGAAACCGATCAACGCGACGATGGCACCAGTGACCGTGGGAGGCATGACGGCGTCGATAACTTTCTTGCCTGCAAGTTGAACAACAAAGCCAACTGCAATCAACGTCAGACCCGTGATGAGTACCCCGCCCAACTGAGAGCCGATTCCGTACTGGGACGACGCAGACAGCGGCGCGATGAAAGCGAATGACGAGCCGAGGTAGCTGGGCAGTTTATTACGGGTAATCAGCAAAAAGATGATGGTTCCCAGTCCTGAAAACAGCAGCGTTGTGTTTACAGGGAATCCCGTCAACGTGGGAACGAGAAGTGTAGCTCCGAACATTGCTACGACATGCTGCATGCCGATGCCAATTGTTCGAGGCCAAGAAAGGCGTTCATCAGGGGCGACCACCGCGCCGGGCAGAACGCGGCGCCCGTCGACATGCAAGGTCCATCCAATAGTTTTACTCACAGGCTCATATTATGTCGCTAGATAATTGCCGAAAGCGAATTGGGCAAAGTAGCGTAATACGCATGGAGATTTTCATTCGCCGCACGGCAAACGAAATTGGCGATTTCGCTGCAAACATGATTGAACCATTCGTCAAGCAAGGTGCAACGCTTGGTCTTGCTACTGGCTCGACACCGAGTCCAACGTATCAGGCACTAATCCGAAAGCACCGCGAGGAAGGCCTCAGCTTCGCCGACTGTGACGCATTCTTGCTCGACGAGTACTACGGAATCGATCAACACCACGAGCAGTCATACTGGTCCACAATCCGACGCGAGCTGACGGCATCAATCGATATCGATGACGCGGCCGTGCACTCGCTTAGCAGCTCAGCGGCCGATCCGGAGCAGGAGGCTGCGACGTATGAGTCCATGATGAAAGACGCCGGTGGTGTCGACATTCAGCTGCTCGGCATCGGCGCGAACGGCCACATCGCTTTCAACGAGCCGACCAGCTCGCTGAGTTCCCGGACCCGACTGATTGATCTACGCCCGCGGACCATTGCTGACAACGCACGCTTCTTCGATTCAGAAGATGAGGTGCCTCGCCAGGCAATGACGCAGGGCATCGGCACCATCCTGGAAGCGAAGAAGATCCTCCTCATCGCTACCGGTGCAGCGAAGGCCGAGGCTGTCCAAGCAATGATCGAAGGGCCCTTGAGCTCTTTCTGCCCTGCCTCATCGCTGCAAATGCACAACGATGTGTGCATATTACTCGACGAAGCCGCAGCATCCGGCCTCGGCGATGTGGAGTTCTACAAGGAGATCGACGCCTACTGGCGTTAACTCACCACTCCAGCAGTCTCTAGTAGACCTGCTGGACAAACTCGTCATACTGGCGCGCCAGAACTCGTGGCAAGCGGACATCGATCCTGGTGCCGTCGGTTTCATATTCTTCGGAGCGAATCGTCCCGTGTTCATGGACGAGTGAGACAACATCTCCTCGGGTGTACGGGATCAGCATGACTACATGCTCATCGAGCGTGTTCAGGAACATCTCGATTTTTCCCTCGAGTTCAGCAATACCCTCACCCGTGAGCGCTGAGACAAACACCGCTTCCCGACCGGTCGCGTCAAACACGTGGCGTAACTCTGCCAAAACCACAGGGTCAGCGGAGTCAATCTTGTTGACGACCACAATCTCCGGAGGCAATTCGGAATCTTGATCTCGCGTGATCTCTGCCAGCACCTCGCTCACGGCAGCAATCTGCTTGAGTGGGAACTCGTCTGCTCCATCAACGACGTGTAGCAAAAGGTCTGCATTGCTCACTTCCTCCAGCGTCGACTTAAACGCCTCGACCAACTGGGTTGGCAGGTGCCGGACGAAACCAACTGTGTCCGTCAAAACGACGTTTCGCCCATCGGCCAGCGTTGCACGTCTCGTGGAGGGGTCAAGCGTTGCAAACAATGCGTCTTCCACAAGCACGCCGGCGTCCGTCATTGCGTTAATGAGTGAGGACTTCCCTGCGTTCGTGTATCCGGCAATCGCAATCTTGGGTGTCGTCGAGCTCTGCCTCTTCGCGCGCTTAATCTGACGAACAGTCTCCATGTCTGCTAATTGATGACGCAGCTTTGCCATCTCTGAGCGCAACCTTCGCCGGTCTGCCTCAATTCTGGTTTCACCGGGACCGCGCAAACCAACGCCGCCATTCGAACCCGCACGACCACCGGCCTGGCGCGAAAGGTTGCCGCCCCAACCACGGGTACGGGTGTAGAGATACTCCATCTGCGCGAGGCTAACTTGTGCTTTGCCCTCCTTGCTCTTTGCGTGTTGCGCAAAGATATCCAGAATGAGCATCGTTCGGTCGATCACTTTAGAGTTGAGGGCTTCCTCTAGCGCCACCATTTGACCAGGGGATAGCTCACCATCGAATACGACGGTGTCCACGCCACTGGCGTCGACAATCTCGCGCAGCTCTTTCACCTTTCCGGAACCAATGTATGTCCCTGGATCCGGCTTATCTCGTTTTTGATAGAGCATGTCAATAACTTCAGCGCCTGCGGTTTCGGTCAGTGCTGCCAATTCCCGCATGTTTGCTTCCATTTCGGCAGTGGAACCTTCAGTCCATGCTCCAACAAGGATGACTCGCTCGAGCCGCAGTTTACGGTACTCGACTTCGTAGATGTCTTCCCGGTCTTCGTTGCGCAGCTCTGTCGTGGTGTTTACGCGACGAAACGAGTTTCGTTCCTCTAGGTCGAGTGCGCCCTGTGTTGGCGTCGATAGGTCTGTTCCCGCGGTTTCGTTGCGCGTTCGTGCATTATGGCGAAACGCTTCATCCAGCAACGCCTCATGCGAATCAGGAGTGGTTGATTTCGAATTCATGCAAGCTTTCAAAAATAGTGGGTATACGTAACTTTTTTCGCTTTCTTCCTTGCTCAACGGTAGCCCACCCATTTTTCTTCCACCACATTTCTTCACCTCAGGGCGCGTTCGACTAGGCTTCACACTTATGAACCAACAACCTCTGACTGAAAACAAGGATCTGGCCGCGATCGGCCTGAACTTTCCTAAGTGGCAAGACGCGGTAGAAGCTGCAATCGCATCCGGTCGCCTGGGTGTTATCGGTGAGGTACGCGGCGGCCAAATGGTCCAATACCAGGACCGCTCTGGTGCCCAGCTGAATATCTTGGCAGTTGAGCCTTTCGCCACCTTTGCTGGCTTTGAAGGCATCACACGCACAAATGCGCACATCACCCCGGCAACCGATGTGGTTGCGCTTGCTGAGGTTGTGGATCCACATGGGAATCCAATCGGATCTCTGACGCTAAACCTGGCGCAGGAGCCATTGATCGTCGATGAGCCCACAATCCAGTGGCAAGAGCTCAGCGTGACCGCCCTTGCACTCGATGTGAGCACGTACGAATCCACCTCTGCTTATCTTGAGGAGCACCCTGGTAGCACGGTTGGCACAGTCGCTTCTGCAGGAGCCGAAGCGATTGCAACTGGCGCAGCCTCCTCCCCCGATGCAAAAGCCACTTTTTCCGCACGCGTGCTGGAAGCTGAATACCGCACGTCGGAGTTGACGGGTGACCGCTTCATTCATGTTTCAGTCGACGGCGCGTTTCCATTCGACGTTTGCCTACCTGATGGCGATCTCCCCCAACGCGACCAAGTCATCGCCGGCAACGCCGTCATGGTCGGTACCATCCCGGTGCCTACAGGTGGCGGATGTGGTGGTTGTGGTGGCTCCTGCGGTTGCGGTGGCGGCTGCTAGAAACTAGGCACTACTCATGGATCCAGCACGTCGTGATCTTTCCATAGCACTGTGGGGCGCCCTGATCTTCGCCGTCATGGTGCTGCTTGTGCTGCTCCTCAAGACTCCTGGCGCCATCATCGCCGGGCTGATTGGTGTCACGGCGCTTTTGAACCGCAGGCGTTTTATTCCTAACCCGGAAGTAGAGTCGCTTCGCTCATCGCTTCTGATTGCGTGCGATGACATCCGCGACATCGTTGAAGCGTTTGATAACTTGCAACATGGCAGCTCGACGCAGGCGTTGGCCGACCGAACGCTTCATTTTCCCGCGCTTGCGAACACCGATCTTTCTGTGCCCGAAATCAGCGAATTTCATCTCAAGTACAGTGCGGCACAGCGCTTTCTCGCGCGCGTTAACACCTACCTGCAGTCACCGGACCTGGAACGCGTCCACCTAGAAAAACTGATTCGAATTGCGGACGAGCGCGCCCTCGAGCTTGAGGACGCCTGGGTCGCTGCCCGTAACGCTGCTCGGGAAATTGGTCCGTCGTAATCAACCAAGCTGTGCTACTAGTTCCGCAACGTCATAGTTCGCCGCGTCAATCCAAGTGATTCGTTTGTCGCGCCTAAACCAGGATTTCTGACGCCGCACATAGCGCCGCGTTCGCAGTTTGGTGTCCTCGCAGGCTTCGTCGATGGTGAGGTGGCCGTCGATAACTCCAAGTCCTTGGGCGTATCCGATAGCCCTGCCAGCAGTCGAATCCTTCGCTAATCCCTGGCCCACCAACCGATGAATCTCATCGATGAGCCCCTGCTCGAACATCGCATCAGTACGCTGCGCAATCCGCGGGTTGAGCCACTCTGGGGTTGTCTCCAGCCCAATCATGCGCGTACCCCAGCGTGTAGGGGCGTTTTTGGGGGGTTGAGATGCCTGAAAAGGCTTACCAGTAAGCTCAATGACTTCGAGTGCACGCACTGTGCGCCGGGGGTCACGGTCTTCAATTATCGACGCCGCCACAGGGTCAACTGCAGCTAGCTGCGCATGAAGGCGATCTATTCCGATTTCCTTCAATAGAGACTCGTAGCGCCCGCGGACTTCGGGGTCGGTTGGCGGGAACTGCCAAGCGTCGACAAGTGACTGCATGTACAGCATGGACCCACCAACGAGAATCGGCAGCTTTCCTCGATTGGAGATCTCCTCAACGGTCTCCACCGCTCGTTGCTGATACTCTGCGACACTGGCGGTTTTCGTAACCTCCCAGATATCAAGCAGGTGGTGCGGTATTCCTTGTCGCTCCGCGAGAGGTAATTTGGCAGTGCCGATATCCATCCCGCGGTAAAGCTGCATCGAGTCAACGTTGACAATCTCACCATCGAGTTCGTGCGCAAGCGCGAGACTCAGCGAGGACTTACCTGAAGCCGTCGGGCCGACGATTGCTACTGGTTGGTGTCCGATCTCCTTGTTCACTGCTCTACCTCCCAGTAAGCAACATACCGACCAACGCCCAACGTGTCGTCTACGTCTACGAGTGTGGCCTTCGTTGGCTGCAGTGTTTGTAGCTCAAGCCAAATATCTGGTTCCAGTACTCCTGCGTCTCGCATTTCCTGCTCACGGATCAGGGAGCTTTGCTTTCCTGACAACAAAGCCTGGAGTCTGTCGTTCGTATCAGCAGCCGCAGGGATTAACGCTAGCGGGGCGCGAGTTGTCAGCCCTGCAGGTCCATCGACTACCAACACTGTGAGCACTGAAGGATCTAACGGCAACAGGTGCTCACGACTCTCACGCACCGTAGCCCCGTGAAGGCAGTATCTGGCGACAAGTTCGCCTAATACGTGCCCACCTCCTACTTCGACGTGTGGTGCTCCCCAGGCAGCAAACGAGCCAGCAAGGTGCGTTGCCCATCTCCTGTCGTGGCTGCACACAATGTCAATAGTTTTCGTCAGTTTTCCGGCTGTCTCTCTAATTGAGTTCAGCAAACGCTGCGACGGTTCGTCAGCAGGTGCGAGTTCTCGCACGAGAGCTGGCGAACCAGGCATGACAAGTAGGCAGGCACGGGCTTCATTCACCTCGCCCACCATAGTGGGGTTTTCTCGGAGTTGAAACCATGACACATGACGCATGTTCGTCTGCAACACGCTAGAGTTATGAACACGAGAATGCCGTCGATTATGTATCTCGGCGCCGTGACGCGCGGCACAGCTATTTGTGAAAGGACTGTTTCATGACTTCCTCGACTCCAAAGCCACAGCCACCAGCTGGACGTCCGAACCCGGCTGCCATGCCGAAGCAAACGCCGAAGCCCGGACCTCGTCCAGGTGCGGCACAGTCTGTTCCTTCACAGCGGGGTGTTCCACTCGCGCATGCTCAGTCGTCATCAGCGAACACTGATCCGTCGAAGTTCGGGCGCGTCGATGATGCCGGCAATGTTTTTGTCACCCGTGACGGCGTTGAGCGTCAGATCGCATCTTGGCAGGCCGGGTCTCCCGAGGAAGGACTTCGCCACTACGGGCAGCGTTTCGACGACCTCATCGTCGAAACTGAAGTCCTGGAGGCGCGACTCACTGCACACCCAGAGGACGCACACACTCTGCATCGCAGCGTGACTGAGCTGAAAGACTCGCTGAAAGACGTCGCCGCAATTGGCGACTTCGCAGCGCTCGAGGCACGCCTAGAAGAATTACTGCGCAAAACAGAGGTTGCGGAACACGAAGCAAAGGAACTCAAGCAGACCCGACGGGCTAACGCAATTGCCAAAAAGGAAAGTCTAGCGGCCGAGGCTGAGGAGATCGCCGAGAAGTCTACGGACTGGAAAGCTGCCGGGGACAGGATTCGAGCGATCCTCGAAGAATGGAAGACGATCCGCGGTATCGATCGCACAACCGACGACGCGCTCTGGAAGCGCTACTCGCGTGCACGCGATGCCTTCAATCGCCGTCGTGGGGCTCACTTCGCTGAGCTCGATAGGAATCGCGCAACGGCTCGTCGTATCAAGGAGGATATCATCGCCCGCGCGCAGGCAATCCAGGACTCAACGGATTGGAACGCCACCGCCCGTGCCTACCGCTCTCTGATGGATGAGTGGAAAGCAGCCGGACGCGCCCCACGTGGCGTCGACGATGAGCTGTGGGCACAGTTCCGCGCTGCTCAGGATCACTTCTTCGCCGCCCGCAACGCCGTAAACGCGGAGCGCGACCGCGAATTTGAAGCAAATGCTGCAGCTAAGGACGCACTTATAGATGAGTACGATGCGCTCATCACTCCAGAGAAGGGTCTAGGTGCGGCACGTGCCAAGCTGCGTGAGCTCCAGGAGAAGTGGGACGAAATTGGATTTGTGCCTCGCAACAAGGTCCGTACGTACGAAGACAAGATTGCTCGGCTGGAACAGCGCGTAGCGGATGCAGAGGAATCACGATGGCGCAAAGCAGACCCTGAGGCACAAGCGCGGGTGAATCAGTTCCAGGAGAAAGCTGATCACTTCCTGCAGCAGGCTCAGGAAGCTGAGGCAGCCGGGAATTCCTCCAAGGCGGCGAAGCTCCGTGAACAGGCTGAGCAGTGGCAGGAGTTTGCCAACGTCGCAGCGAAGGCCGTCGACGAGCAGTAGTGCTATATCCCTTGATCGTAGGGAGTGCCGACCCGTCACACGCCGCAGTCTCCTCCTACGCATTCTCAGTCACGCTTGCTATCCAGGACATTACGGGAGAAGCGCACTCCGGAGTGAGTGCAGCCCATCTCGCGAAACGCCTGGAGGGATCCGAAGAATCGTTAGCGCTTCTCTTCGCGCTGTGTAGCAAACCAGCGCCACGGTCCCTTGGCGCGTTCGGTTACCCAGTGCTGACTGAGGATGATCTGTACGACGTCGAAGGCTGGGTGCTCATATCGCTTCCTCTACTTGAGGACGTCGATGTGTTAGAAGCGAACGTCACTATCGACGCCTCCATCGCTCCTCTTCCCGGGGAGGAGCAGCCGGCGCACGTGTGGCGAAGTGCGCTCGCGCTGATTGACGCGCTTTCTGCAGAGTTGCACCGTCCCATCCGTCAGATTTGGATCACGGAGCCATTGGGGGCACCGGAGCACCCATTCCTTCGCGACGGCGGCTACACGCCGGCGCACTGTGAGCGACAGGCAATTATCAACGCGGACGCTATCGTGGCACCTGACCAGAATGATAGGTGCGACGTGATTGAAGACATGGCATTCGACCCTGCTGATCTGCCCTCCTTCTTAGCTACTCTCCAGGAGTCCGCAGCGAAATACCCTCGTGGCTCATTATCGCTCGAGCCTGTCCAGTGGTCAGCGTCCCGTCTTCAGGACGCTGCTGCGCGTCTCAAGGACCGCGGCGGCTCCCAGATCACCGCCATTGCCCGTGATGTCTCGGGGAAACCGGTCGGGCTTGCAGAAGTAGCAAAATTCGAGAATGACGCAGACTCTGTTGCAGAAATCGGGCTGGTGTACGTACGGGAGGCAAACCGGGGACTCGGTTTAGGCAAGCGCGCCGTGGCTTCTGCGATATCAGCCGCACTCTCGATTTGGCCACAAACGAAGCAGATCTACGCTTCTTATCCCAACCCGCAGCCGGGTGCGAGCCACATTCTCGACCATTATGCCCCAACTGGGATAAGCCAGGCGACGGCCTGGCAGAAGGGCGTACAAAAGCTCGATAGCTAGCTGCTTCTTTTGTGGCGTCGTGCCGCGTTCGCCCGTCGGTCATCGACAAGCAGTGGGTTCGTTTCTTGCTCCTGATGAGTCCGCGTCGCATTCAATTGCGCATCCGCGATATCCGCGTCGATTTCGCTTGGCTGATTCCGGAGCAGTTCCGGGGCAACCGCCGTCTTTCGCACGAACAGCGGAATGTACGTCAACACGACCAGGAGTACCGCGACAACTTCTAGGTAAAACCCGGGCCCGTGCTGAAACATTCCTGCAACACCGGTACTCGACTTCCGCAGCCACACTGCCAGCAACGAGCTAACCAGGGCAACTGTTGAAATCATCCAAGCGACTGTGGCCATGCCGAAACGTCGCGAAACCGTCACTAGCGACGTGCAAACGCCTACGCCTAGGAAGCCTAGCCATACAAATACGTACTCCGTGATCTTGGTATCTGCACTGCGGGCGCCTTCGCCCACCGCGAGCACCTGCCATCCGGGAATGTCACCAACGAAGGGCAAAAACAGCGCAACAAGCCACCCAATACTTGCAATACCGAGTACCCAGCGCGCGGATCCTAATTCCATTTTCATTGAAGTCTCCCTTCCACTAGTCGCGTGGTTTACGCTTCAGGAGTCGTGCAGCAGCCAGTGTTGCTTACGTTAGTTACTGGAACGATGTCTGGACGTGCAACCGTAGGAATTCCAAGTCCCACCCCAACAGGTGCAGTCGTTGGTACCTCGCCCGCCTCAGCGTGATCACCCGCGAGTGTGCGTCGGTGCGAAAGCACACCAGAATCCGCGATCAGAAAATATGACTTTGCTTCGGTGATACGAGCGGTAACAATGTCGCCCGGACGGATGGCAGATCGATTGGCCTCATCGACAGCAAAGTGCACGAGCCTGCCGTCGCGAGCGCGTCCTGACATTCTGTGAGTCGTCTCGTGCTTTCGACCTTCGTCCTGCTGAACAAGGAGTTCTTGCACAGATCCGACGAGCTTTTCATTCTCTTCCAGGCTGATTCGTTCCTGGAGTTCAAGCAGTCGTTCGAACCGCTCCTGCACCACAGCTTTCGGAACCTGGTTTTCCATTTCAGCCGCCGGGGTCCCAGGGCGCGGTGAGTACTGGAATGTATAGGCGGACGTGAATCGTGCCTTCTCAACTACATCAAGCGTTGCCTGGAAGTCTTCTTCCGTCTCGCCTGGGAATCCGACAATGATATCGGTGGTGATCGAAGCCTCAGGAAGCTTCTCACGGACCTCATCCAAAATGCCTAAAAACTTCTTGGACCGGTACGAACGGCGCATGTCCTTGAGCACTTTGTCAGACCCCGACTGCAACGGCATATGTAGCTGCGGGCAAACGTTCGGAGTTTCTGCCATTGCGTCGATGACGTCAGATGTAAACTCTGCGGGGTGCGGGGAGGTGAAGCGAACACGCTCGAGGCCTTCGATCTCGCCACACGCTCGTAGCAGTTTTGAAAACGCGGACCGATCTCGCTCCATTTCCTCGTCAACGAAATGCACACCGTAAGCATTGACGTTTTGGCCAAGCAAAGTGACTTCTAAGACGCCTTGATCCACGAGCGCCTGTACCTCGGCGAGGATATCGCCCGGACGGCGATCAACTTCTTTGCCACGCAGACTCGGAACGATACAGAATGTACACGTATTATTGCACCCGACAGACACCGAAACCCAGCCCGCATAGCTACTTTCACGTTTCGCTGGAAGAACAGAAGGAAACACTTCGAGCGCTTCTGCAATTTCAACTTGCGCCTCGCCTTGTACTCGTGCACGTTCCAGCAGTACCGGCAGTGAGCCCATATTGTGGGTCCCGAAGACCGCATCTACCCACGGTGCTCTCTGGATAACATGGTCTTTGTCTTTCTGCGCCAGACATCCACCAACCGCAATCTGCAAATCAGGCTGCGATTCCTTAACCTTTTTCAAATGTCCAAGCGTTCCGTACAAACGTTTGTCTGCGTTTTCACGCACGGCACAGGTGTTGAAAACGATGAGGTCTGGGGCCTGCCCATCTTCAACTGCCACGTACCCCGAATCTTCCAGCAGACCCGACAACCGCTCCGAATCATGAACGTTCATTTGGCATCCGAAGGTTCGTACTTCGTATGTCCTTGATGCAGCCATCTGGTTCACCTTTCCTGGTTGATTACGCGGGCCTACGCAGGCACGGCTGAACATTCTAGCCACTGCCAACTACCCCGCCCAAACGCCGCAAATTGCTCCCTAGGAAGTCTCTCGAAGTGATTCAACCCTTGTATCTAGTGCAGTTCTTGCGATAGACATGCACATACCTTGTGGAAAGCCTCGACGCGCCAGCACTCCGACAACCCTGCGCAGCGCGCGGGTGTACTCCGCGTGCCCCGCTGGTGGTGTTTTCACTTCTCGAGCCTTCTTTTCCGCGAGGGCTTCAGCAATTGCGTGTTGGTCCTCGTCACTGATTTGTGCGAGCGCGGCGCGCCGATCTGTTTCTGAGACTCCTTTTTCTCTGAGCTCGCGGTCCAGGAAGCTTCTCGACTTTCCTCGACGTTTCGCCCGCTGTCGGACCCATTCATGGGCAAAGCGACGATCGTCGAGAAGCGAGGATGCGCGAAGAGACGCCAGTACCTCATCAACGAGAGGCGCTGGGAACTCAGCCTGGACAAGACGCTCCCTGAGTTCATGCTCTGATCGCGGTCGCTGATCCAGCAACCTTAATGCACGCCGCCGTACTGGAGCGAGGGCTTCTTCACGTTCGTAGTTGAAGAGTTCTCCATTCCCACCGGTAGCTTCCCATTCGGCAAGTGCGTCCTGCAGGCGTTGAATCTTTTCCGGATCTGGTGTTGCCACGTATTACTTCGCCTTCGCTGGCTCTTCCTCGTCGTCGAAGTCAATGTTTGGCACCATGTCTACTGGGTCATCAGTCAGCGCATCATCATCGGCAAATTCGCCAACCCCCAATGCACGGAAAATCTTTTGCTCGATCTCGTCCGCAAGGTCCGGATTCTCCTTTAGGAAGTTGCGCGCCTTTTCCTTGCCCTGTCCAAGTTGATCGCCTTCGTAGGTAAACCAGGAACCTGACTTCTTCACGAAGCCGTTCTCTACGCCCATGTCAATAATGGACGATTCCCGAGAGATGCCCTCTCCGTACATAATGTCAAACTCTGCGATCTTGAATGGTGGCGAAACCTTGTTCTTCACTACTTTGAGGCGGGTTCGGTTTCCGATGGAATCCTGTCCGTCCTTCAACGTCTGGATACGTCGGACATCACAACGAACCGAGGAGTAGAACTTCAGCGCTTTACCGCCCGTAGTTGTCTCGGGTGAACCGAACATGACGCCGATCTTCTCACGCAGCTGGTTAATAAAAATCGCTGTAGTGCCGGAGTTGTACAGCGCACCTGTCATCTTCCGCAGTGCCTGCGACATCAACCGAGCCTGGAGGCCAACGTGAGAGTCACCCATCTCGCCTTCAATTTCAGCCTTAGGCGTCAGTGCGGCAACCGAGTCAATGACGATGATATCAATCGCGCCAGATCGGACGAGCATGTCCGCGATCTCCAGTGCCTGCTCCCCTGTATCCGGCTGAGAAACGAGCAAGTTATCAGTATCGACGCCCAGCTTGCGAGCATAATCCGGGTCCAGAGCATGCTCGGCGTCGATAAAAGCTGCGATTCCACCGGCCCGCTGCGCGGAAGCGATGGCGTGAAGCGCAACGGTTGTCTTACCGGAAGATTCAGGTCCGTAAATCTCAACGATACGGCCACGCGGCCAGCCACCGATACCCAGAGCGACGTCAATAGCCGTATTCCCAGATGAAATCGACTGAATTGGAGGCCTGTTCTCATCACCGAGACGCATCACAGCCCCCTTGCCATAATCCTTCTCGATCATTGCGAGTGCAGCATCTAGCGCATTCTGGCGATCTTTCGCGGCTGATGCGGTCTTCTTTTTCGCAGCCATTTACATGTTCTCCTTAATGTTCATTCTGTTCGAGTTCGGCGGCGGCGTTTTTGCATACGCCATCGCCCACACACATGTTTAGACTCACCTTCGAGGGTTACGGTTCCCGATGACTTCTAAATCTAGATCTGACTATAGGCAAGAGCCGGGACATCACCAGAGTGTACACGCATACATGTTCGAATTAAAAGTACAAAACGGCGAGAATAGCTAAAAACCTGGCCGATCTATGCCAAGGCGACGCGCCTCTGGAACATCAAAGGCGTCACAAAGCTCGTCCCAGGCTTGACGCAAATCGCCTCCATTTTCGATAACCTCTGCTGCGGTACACCCATGACGTGGCAAAAGTTGCGTCTCAATAATCCATGACGCCCGATCAGGCCCAAATTCATCCTGGACGAGTTGGTGAAACTCCGTTAATCGCATGGCCTCAAATATACGCGCAGAAAAATCAATACGATTTCATAGCGAACTGAACGCCGTTCAAGTACTATTCCCGCTATGTCAAAAAGCATTGCCCAATCAAAGATTGAAGCCCAAGACCTCGCATACATCGCCGTGTTCGCGGCGGTGATCATCGTACTCGGGTTTGTCTCTATTCCAGTCGGCGCTGCCGGCGTTCCAATCGTCATGCAGAACGCTGCTTGTATTCTCGCTGCGCTCGTACTCGGCCCTAAACGGGGAACCTACACCGTGCTATTGTTCCTCCTCATCGGACTTGCTCTTCCCGTTCTCGCAGGTGGACGCACCGTCGTCTATGCCCTGGGAAGCCCTACAATCGGATATCTGGTTGGCTACATCGCAAGCGCATTTGTTGCAGGTCTCATCGCCTACCGCGCTTCCAGCAAGAGCTCTTTCGTGAATATCGCCCTCCTTCTTGGAGCCGGGTTCGCTGGCCTGTTCCTGCAGTACTTCTTTGGGGTGTTTGGATTGATGGCACGCGCAAACATGACCTTTGGCGCTGCATGGGCAGCACAGCTACCGTTTGTCATCCCTGACACCGCCAAGGTGCTAGTGATTGTGTTCATCGCATTCGCAGTTCGCGCTGCACTCCCCTCACTCCGTCGCGCATAAACTGGATTATTTCCATGCCGCAGATCAGCTTCAATGACGTCAGCGTCGTACGTAATGACAACACACTGCTCCAACCATTTTCACTCAAGTTGCAGGAACATCGGATCGGCATCATAGGCTCGAACGGTTCTGGCAAGTCAACGCTCGTCCGGCTTATCAATGGACTCGAAGAGCCGAGCACAGGCGAGGTACTTTACGACGGAATTCCGCTTGCAACTCGTAGCTCTGAAGTCCGCCGACGTGTCGGGTTCGTCTTCTCCGACGCAGAAAGCCAGATTGTCATGCCCCAAGTCCACGATGATGTGGCGTTTTCATTGAAGAAGTTCAAGCTCTCTAAGGCAGAGAAAGAGCAACGCGTCGATGAGGTACTGGAACGCTTCAAACTCTTACACAAGGCAGAACAATCACCTCATACGCTCTCTGGCGGTGAAAAACAGCTTCTCGCGCTGGCCGCAGTACTGGTGACTGAACCGACCACCATCATCGCAGACGAGCCAACGACATTGCTTGACCTGCGAAATCGTCGGCGAATAATCGCTGAATTGAACTCGCTTGATCAACAAACAATCGTGGTGACCCATGATCTAGAGTTACTCAGTGACTTCGACCGAGTAGTTTGTGTCAACGACGGCGTCATTGCATACGACGGCACACCAGCAGATACGATTCAGTTCTACACTCAGCTAATGGAGCCGAACAGTGAAGATTGACTCGCTACCAATGGGCGTGTACGTCCCAGGCAAAACGCTGCTCCACCGTATGAGCCCAAAGAAGAAATTCGTACTGCTCATTCTGTATATCCTCATAGCGACAAACTTCGGGCGTACGTTCCCAATCGCGCTCACGTTGCTAGGCTTGATCTTCGTTCTGTACATCGTGGCAAGAATTCCGATCCGAATCGTTGCCAATCAGCTCGTGCCAATTCTTCCCTTGCTCGCAATGCTGGGCGCTTTCCTTGTTTGGCAAAATGGCATCGGACTTGCTGGCGTCACGCTGATTACGTTGTTCGCAACGATTCTCGCCGCAAACCTTCTTACTCTGACCACAACAGTTGAAGCGCTCCTTGTATCGCTCGAGGAAGGCCTCAAACCGCTCGGCCGTTTCGGAATTCCAACTGAGAAAATCAGCCTCGCTATCGCCCTCACGCTCCGTCTCATCCCGCTCATCTTGCAGACGTCGCAGGAAGTTCTCGACGCCCGCAAGGCCCGAGGACTGGGATTTTCTCTCCTCGCGTTTGGCGTACCGCTCATCGTGCGAAGTATCCGAAGGGCGGAGCAGATCGGCGATGCACTTGTCGCTCGTGGCGCGCTCGACTAACCGCGTTCAATCCTTCGCAGGGCAAAGCAAAAGCTCCAGGTTTCTATAGAAATCCTGGAGCTTTTTTACCACGCTTTAGGCTTCGCCGCGCAGCTCACGCATCCGACGTGCGACGGCGTCCTCACTTGCTTGCGGGGCGCCGGTCTTGCCCTGCTCAATCGACTGCTGTTCCTTTCCCAAGGTCAACTCGCCAGACATCTCTGCGCGAATCTGCTCGAGCCGGCTGTGGCCTGCCATCTGGATTCCAGCCTGCTCCACCTCAGCCATGCGGCCTTGGATCGAGTTCTCCGCGAGCTCTGCAGCACCCAGTGCGTTCGCGTAGCGGCGCTCAATCTTGTCGCGAACCTGGTCCAAGTTCGGGCCGGAGGCGGTCAACGAGTTCATCGAGCGCATGGTCTCGGAAACCTTCTCCTGCATCTTGGCCTGCTCAAGCTGCGACAGCAACTTCGAACGCTCAGCGACCTGCTGTTGCAGGTGTGCCGCGTTGCGCTCCACGGCTTGCTTTGCCTGTGCGGCCTGCTGAAGTGCCTGGTCGTGCAGCGCCTTCGTGTCTTCAACGCCCTGCTCTGCGGTAACAAGCTGCGCCGCGAACGCCTCAGCAGCGTTCTCATACTCGGTCGCCTTCTGTGCGTCACCGTTGGAGCGGGACTTATCTGCTAATTGGAGCGCCTGGCGAGCGTTCGCTTGAAGTTTCTCGACTTCCTCCAAGCGACGATTCAGCTGCATTTCCAGCTGGCGCTGGTTACCGATAACCGCGGCTGCCTGCTGCGAAAGCGCCTGGTGCTGGCGCTGAGCCTCGGAAATTGCTTGCTCAATCTGGATCTTTGGATCAGCATTCTCCTCAATCTTGTTGTCGAAAAGTGCCATCAGGTAGTTCCAGAATTTTGAAAACGGGTTTGCCATAGTGTTGCGTTTTACCTTTCGCTGAGCATTGAAATTGGCCGTGTCCACGGCCAAACTGTTTCGTATTCTATCTGTTACAGCGCTGCTCCGCTATGCGTGAATCGCATCAGCCGTGGCGAATTCATCGTTCATCGATTGCAGTGAAAGGTTCGCAACAGCCTCGAGAACAACTTCTGAAACCGTAGTGTCCAGTGCCTCGCAAATCGATGCGAGCAGCTCTGAGGAAACTTCCTTGCGCCCACGCTCCAGCTCAGAGAGGTAACCAGAAGAGACTCGAGCTTGAGCAGCAAGAGATCGCAACGTCACGCCTTTATCCGCCCGGAAAGCTCGCAGTGACATTCCTAGTGCTTCTCTCAGCAGCGGTTCTTTCTGGCGGGTTCCAGACTCGCGAAATGGAAAAGCGACCTCATCCTGTGCATCGAACGAGGGCTCAAGTGGCGTATCGATTAGAAGTGTCGTAGTCATCACTTGGTATAACTCCCCTCAACGTGTTTTTGTTCCCGCACGGCATGCAACAGGACGCGAAGCGCTGCTTCAACAGCCCACTCGCGTACCTCGTTGCGCGGCGCCTGTAGCAAGTTTCGGGCCTGTCTGAATCCTGGAATGGTTCCGCGTACGAGAGGGGCGTCGGAAAGTATGTCGCCTGCAAGAACTGCTTCACAACCATCACTTGAGGCGATCCCTACCCAGACCTCACCGACAGGGTGGCCATCCTGTTCGCTGGGCCCGGCCACACCAGTGAGCGAAAGGCCCCAGTCCGCGTCGAGCTTCCGCTTTGCCGCCTTCGCCATCTCTTTCGCGGTCACCGGAGAAACAGGTCCAAACTCATCGATGACGCCCTGGGGAACGCCGGCCAAGGTTACTTTGCACTCAGTCGCGTAAGTCACCATCGCGCCTCGTAGCGCTGCGGAGGCACCCGGAACGCCTGCGAGTGCGGCACTTGCCAAACCGGCAGTGAGCGATTCACAAAGCCCAACTGTTGCATCCCTCTTAGTAAGTTCCGCAATCACATCGGATGCAGTACCTCGCATTAGTTATTCACCTTGCGAGCATCGACAAGGTATTGCACGCCGGTCACCACGGTGACGACTACGGCCAACACCATTACAACGTAGGAAGGCGCGTCCATCCAGGAAGGCAGCGGGCACAGGTAGAGAGCAACGCCGACGGTCTGGAGCACCGTCTTCAATTTTCCTCCCTTGGACGCGGGAACGACTTGGTCGTTGCGCAGCATCCACATTCTCCACATGGTGATGCCGAGCTCGCGGACCACGATGACGATAGTCATCCACACAGGAAGGTTGGACGCCACGTTGAGTACTACAAGTGCCGTAATCATCAGGGCCTTGTCCGCGATCGGGTCCGCAATTTTCCCGAAGTCGGTAATCAGGTTGTAGGTACGGGCGATTGTTCCGTCTAGCTTGTCCGTGAGCATCAGCGCGACGAACACACCGAACGCCGCACCCCATCGCTGGTCCAGTGCCAACCATGCGAAGACGGGGATAAAAATGATTCGCAACGACGTCAAGACGTTGGGTACGTTCCAGTTCGATGGTTTTTCAGTCACGCCCTCTACCCTACCTATCCCATGCTTTCCCTTAGACTGCGTGTTATGAAATATTTTGTATTCCATTACACGTACTCAGATAATACGGACCTCGTAGATGCTACGCGCCCCGCACACCGCGAGTTCATCGCGAAGCAGCTAGAGCTCGGAAGGATTGTCGGATCTGGCCCGCTTGTCGACGCCGGCAAGGCCCTAATCATCGTGCAATTACCAGATACTGCCGATGCTGCGGAGGCAGTATCACTCATGAACCAGGACCCCTACTGGCAGAACAACGCTCTACTCAGCCGAGAGGTCCACGAGTGGAACCCGGTTTCCCGGGTGTTCCCTTAGACCGCGGAGGTTCTACTTCCTCCCGCGCTGGACGTGAAGGTGATCCGTCTCGCGGGAACCAGTGGCGGTGTGGTCGCCCTTGCCCGACGTTGCAGGGTCATCAATCCACTCGATGTGGTGGCCCTGATTGTCGACTTTCCGGCGATTGCCGTGGTCGTCATAGTCAATGTGCCAGCTCGGCCCATTCGGGTCCCGCCGCCCTGCCTTGATATCCGCTCGGTCCTTCACCATGGAGCACAGCACGGTAATCACCAGTACTGCCACAATGAAGCCGAGCGATGCAACGGTGCCAACCTCCGGCACGCTCACATTCTCACCGCCATTGACAAACGGCAGGTTGTTCTCGTGTAGCGCGTGAAGCAACAGTTTGATGCCGATAAAGCCAAGAATCACGCCCAACCCGTACGGCAGATACACCACACGGTCCAACAAGCCAGAAAGCAGGAAGAACATCTGGCGAAGGCCCATGAGTGCGAACGCATTCGCGGTAAACACGATGTACGCCTCAGAGGTAATCCCGTAGATTGCTGGGATCGAATCAAACGCAAACATTACGTCGATAAACCCGATGGAGAGCAGTGCGACGAACAGCGGGGTCGCTGCGGACTTGCCCTCCTTCGTCTTCGACCACAGCTTGTCACCGTGGTAGGAGCTCGTGACAGGGACGACTTTACGGAGTGCCTTCACGACAGCCATATCGTTCGGATCTGTTTCAGGTGCATCAGTCGCCTCGTCGTAAACGAGTTTGACAGCCGTGTAGATCAAGAACGCTGCGAAGATGTAGAAGACGTCGCTCCACGCCTCGATAAGTGCTGCGCCGAGCAGAATAAACAGCAGGCGGCATACCAACGCGATAACAATGCCCAAGAGCAGCACCTTTTGCTGGTACTTCCTTGGAATCTTGAACGCACCCATGATCAGCGCAAAGACGAACAAGTTGTCCACGGACAGCGCAAGCTCAGTGATGTAGCCAGTGAAGAACTGGACGCCGTGCTCGCCGTCCCACTCCCACCAGATCGCGCCGCCACAGATCGCTGCCATCGTCATGTAGAACAGCGTCCAAAAGCCCGATTCTTTGATAGTTGGCTCGTGGGCCTGGCGAACGTGAGTAAGAAAGTCAAAGGCGAAAAAGCCCAGAATGATTGCTGCAGTGAGCAGCCATATCCATAGGGGGACACTCAACGTGGTTACCTCCGGTCGTTGCATAGGACAAAGAAAGACCGGAGGTCTCCCCCACCACGTAGCTACGCGGCTGCCTCAACCGGGATACGTTTGTTCCGTGTTGACGATCTGAGGCACTTGCGGGGTACTCCCCTCCAATGCGAATGCCAGGCTACACCATCAGGGGGAGTCGCTACCAGTTATACGGCTCCACCGGTGGGATTGTAGGTTGCTTCGACCGTCTTCACGTCATCTTCATCTGCAGTGGCGTCATCACCAAGTTGCGCGTCGACGTCCTTCGGTGCGTCCGCGGGATCCGCACCCTTGAGCATCCAAAGAATGGTCTCGAGCTCTTCTGGCTTCACCAGCACTTCACGGGCCTTGGAGCCTTCCGATGGCCCAACGATGCCACGGGACTCCATCAAATCCATCAGTCGGCCGGCCTTTGCAAAACCGATACGCAGCTTGCGCTGCAGCATGGAGGTCGATCCGAGCTGCGCCGTAACAACGAGTTCAACGGCTTCCAGCAGGTCGTCCAGGTCCTTGCCGATGTCGTCGTCGATAACTTTCTTCTCGGACTCCTTCTCTTCCGTAACGCCCTCGACGTACTGTGGTTCGTCCTGGCTCTTGGCAGCGTCCACGACGGCTTGGATTTCAGCGTCAGACACAAACGCACCTTGCATGCGTTGCGGCTTGCCGGCGCCCTGCGGGATGAAGAGACCGTCGCCCATGCCAATGAGCTTCTCCGCGCCACCCTGGTCGAGGATGACGCGTGAGTCAGTAAGCGAGGATGTTGCAAACGCGAGCCTGGACGGCACGTTCGTCTTGATCAAGCCCGTGACGACGTCCACCGAAGGTCGCTGCGTAGCCAAGACAAGGTGGATACCTGCTGCGCGGGCCTTCTGCGTAATGCGGACGATCGAGTCCTCGATCTCCTTCGGCGCGGTCATCATGAGGTCGGCAAGCTCGTCGACGACACAGACGATGAACGGGTAGGGTCGCATCTCGCGCTGAGAGCCTGCAGGAGCAGTGATTTCACCGCTCTTCACCTTCTTGTTGAAGTCCTTGATGTGGCGGACACGAGCGGTCTTCATGTCCATGTACCGCTGCTCCATCTCCTCCACCAGCCACTGCAGTGCCGCCGATGCCTTCTTCGGCTGCGTGATAATTGGCGTGATCAGATGTGGAATCCCCTCGTACGGAGTGAGCTCCACCATCTTTGGATCGATGAGGATCAGGCGTACTTCTTCAGGTGTTGCGCGCGTCAGCAAGGAAACCAACATCGAGTTCACGAACGCCGACTTACCGGAGCCCGTAGAACCCGCAACAAGCAAGTGCGGCATCTTCTGCACCGAAGAGGCAATAAAGTCGCCCTCGATGTCCTTACCTAAGCCGATGAGCATAGGGTCATCGTCTGCAGCAACATTCGGCGCTTCGAGGACATCGCGCAGACGAACCATTTCACGGTCCTGATTCGGCACCTCAATGCCGACGGCAGATTTGCCGGGAATTGGCGTCAACAAACGAACGTTATCGGTCGCGACTGCATAGGCAAGATTGGACTGCAAGTTGGTAATCTTCGACACCTTGACGCCGGGCCCAAGCTCTACTTCGTAGCGGGTCACGGTCGGACCACGGGAGAAGCCCGTCACCATAGCATTGACCTTGAACTCCTCGAAGACCTCTGTGATGGCTTCGATCATGCGATCGTTGGCTTCGGTGCGAGTCTTCGGCGCTTGGCCAGCGAGCAGCAAATCGGTTGTTGGAACGACGTAGGTGGAATTCCTGTCGACCTTCTTCGCGTGGCCATCCTTCGGCGCCTCAGGTGGAGTTGCGCTTGGGTCCTTCCCTGAACGCGCTACGACCGCCTGGCGAACTGCGTCTCGCGACTGATCGACAGCATCCCGTTGGGCCTCCTCAAGCGTAGGCCGGGGCAGAATCTTCGTCTCCTCGGGTTGCGCAGGCTGACGTTTCGACGCCGCCTTCGTCGCAGGACGTTCAATGACCGCAGTGGCGTCGCTGCCTTCCTGCGTATCGAAGTCTTCGCCGAAATCGAAAACCTCTGTCTCATCACCCGATGTTTGAGGCGCTGACGCTGGCTTCGCCGGGTAGTTATCCAGTGGCGTGGAGGCCTTTCGCAACTTCTCCGAGAAAGACGAAAACCCAGAAACCCTTGGTTTCTTTGCCGCTGTACGTGGAGAAAGACCGGTACGTGGGCTCCTCGATTCAGGCTCAACCCGCGAGCGCTTTGCCGACGTGCGCGGGCGCCCCTCTGCGATAGCGTCAATGTCCCGGCCTACATCACTGTAAGGATCCGACTCATCGTCAGTCTCGGGCCGCTGGAATACCGAGCTAAGCCACGCAGTGAAAAAGTCATAGGCCTCACGCACAGTAATACCGGTTGTACGAAGCGCACCATAAACAATGACAAGTCCCAGCAGCGGGACTGCCACATAAGAGGAGAATCCAGCGGCGAGCAAACCACCGGTGAACGTGCCCACTACCCCACCGGCGATCTTGCGGGATTCCCAATCTGCAGGGTTGCCAGCGAAGACATGAATCATGCCAAGCATCGCAACACCAATAATCAACAGGCCCGACGCCACCCTGGCACGTACTGCCGGTTCTGCCTTCACGTTCAGCATGAGAGCGATAGCGATGCAGACCAAAATCACAGGAAGCAGGAGCGCACCAGCACCAATTGCCCAGTGAACACCCTGCGCAATGACGTTGCCTATCGGGCCAGCGATATCCATCCATACGGAGGCGCCCAGGATCGCGGCAAGGCCAATGAGCACTAAACCGTACGCGTCAACGTTGCCACGCGAGATGCCCAACGAGCGACTGGGTTTTCGTGAGTGCTCTTCACGTTGCGGCGCCTCAGCAGAGGGGCCGTCATCAAGAAAATCGAAGTTGTCGTCCTCGTCATCGTATCCGTTTGCGTCGGGCACGCTGTCAAAACTCTCCTTACGGTGTGGTCGAAGTTTGGTAAGCAACGAACCAGCTCCGCGAACTGCACTGCCAATTGAGCTTCCGACGACTCTCGTCGCGGACCCGACCCGTTCATCGGCAGTCTCTGCCGCGACCATGGACGAGGTCGGTGGATGCGTCATCGACGCTGGGGCACCGTAACGGCTCGTCGTTGAACGTGCACGGTCCCGCGGGCCTGTCGAAGCTCGCGTATTTCGTGGCGCTGGTTTTCTGGCAGACATGTGCTACACACTAGTACCTTGCGCACCATTATTACCATCCGCCACTCTAAAACCACAGATGTTGTTACAGGCGAATGAATCAAGTACTACAACTTGATATCTACTCCAGCAAGAGCTTCGACCGCACCGGTTACATCCACTTCGACCGCGCTGCGACCGGCGGCCCACAACAAAAGTTCCCCGGGTTCGCCGTATACGCGGACGACGTTATCGCCCTGCTTTGAAACGCCGACGCCTTCGCCAATGACGGCAGGAGGCAAGTCCGGGGGCGTCAAAATCACAGGTACCGCAACACCCTTCAGCGTGACTGAACCAAACCGCTTCGCAAGCTTCAAAAGTTCTTTGTTGGTGACGGCGCTAAACTGCCGTGGTTCGACCTTACCCCCACCACGACGAACGTCTTCGTGGTGAATAAAGTGCTCGGCTGTATTTAACGTGTCGTCACTCGGCTTGAAAAGCGAAGGCGGACCGATGGCCCAGAGACGCACAAGATCCTCGTACGACCATGATGCAAGTCGGGCTTCCTCCGCCTCCAAAAACTTCCTCGCTCGCTTTACGAATATTCCGATGGCAGCTAATGGCCTTCGTTCACGGATGTAGAGGTGCGTCGCCAAATCTCGAGTGTTCCAGCCCTCGCACAGCGTCGGTGCTTCAGGCCCGACTTCGAGTAACAGTTCAGCAAGTTGATTTCGTTCAGTCTTTGCAAATGACATGGGCCCTAGCATAGTGCCAGGGCCCATAGTTCTGCTCACAAAAGTGTCAGGTATTAAAGCGACTCTCGTGTTGCTTGAACATCAGCGTCTTCTGCCGGTCCAATATCCGCCGCGGTTGGAACCACGGTTGGAAGAATGACTGGCTCACGCTTGTACTTCTGCTCAATCGTTCGCGAGAGCTGACGACGAAGCTGCTGCACCATGCGGTACGGGTCATTCTCCCCTTCTACAGCCAAATCACCCATAACTTCCTGGACACGCTCGACGACCTTCTTATTGAAGTCACGGTCGTCTTCAGAGAAACCAGTGGTGGAGACGCGCGGTACCTCAATGAGGCTACTCGTGCGGTCGTCGATCACGCAGGTAATCGAGACAACGCCACCTGAGGCAAGCGAGCTGCGGTCTGCCAGCACGTCCGGGTCAACGTCGCCCATCGTCGCGCCATCAACATAAAGCTGTCCGACCTGGTACTGGCCAACAACCTTGATCTTGCCCTTCGTCATGTCAACCACAACACCATTTTGAGCAAGTGCGGTATTCTCCGGCTTCACACCGGTCGCAATAGCGAGCTCCTTGTTCGCGCGCATGTGGCGCCACTCACCGTGCACAGGCATAGCGCAAGTCGGGCGTGCTGCGTTGTACAGGAAGAGAAGCTCACCGGCGTAGCCGTGGCCAGAAGCGTGGACATGAGCTTCGGAGTTCGTCACCACAGTCGCACCGATTTGTGCGAGGTTGTTGATCGTCGCGAACACAGCCTCCTCATTACCTGGGATCAGGGAAGACGACAGGATGATCATGTCACCGTCGCGGATGGTGATCTGGCGGTGTTCACGGCGCGACATACGCGAAAGCGCAGCCATCGGCTCGCCCTGCGTACCCGTTGTGATCAGCACAACCTTATGCGGCGCCATCTTGGCAGCTTCTTCGATAGGGATAATCGTGTTCTTCGGAGCCTTCAGCAGGCTCATCTTCTCGGCGATTTCCATATTTCTCAACATGGAGCGGCCGTTGAAAGCAACCTTGCGACCATTCGCTACAGCCGCGTTGACTGCCATTTGGACGCGAGCAACGTTGGAAGCAAACGAAGCAATCACAACGCGCTGCTTCGCCTGGCTCACCAAACGCGTCAGTGTCTCCTCGATACCGGCCTCGGATGCAGAAATACCCGGCACCGTAGCGTTCGTGGAGTCGCACATAAACAGATCGACGCCTTCGTCACCGTAACGCGACAGCGCCGGCAGGTCCGTCGGCATTCCATCGTACGGAGTCTGGTCCACCTTGACGTCACCGGTCATCACAACATGACCCGCGCCGGTCTTAATAGACAGGCCGAGACACTGCGGAATGGAGTGATTCACGTGCCAGAAACGCACGTGGAATGGGCCCAAGTTGACGGAAGAATCCTTGTTCACCTCATGCAACTTCGGACGCTGACGGTGCTCCTTCGTCTTCGCAGCAATCAGCGCATTGGTGAAACGCGACGAGTAAATCGGGATATCCGGGCGCAGCTTCAACAACCACGGGATTGCGCCAATGTGGTCTTCGTGTCCATGAGTGACAACCAGGGCCTCGACCTTGTCCAACTTCTTTTCAATCGGACCAAAGTCAGGCAGCACAAGATCAACGCCTGGTTCACCGGAGTTCGGGAACAGCACACCACAGTCAACGATGAGCAGGCGTCCGTTGTATTCAAACACCGTCATATTACGACCGATTTCGGAAATACCACCCAAGGCGTAAATACGCAGGGTCCCCTTCGGCGCCTTCGGAGGAGCCGGGAGGCGCTTCGTCAAGTCTGCGCCCTGCATCGACTTCACCGGGTTGCGACGGCCACCGCCGTTGTTACCGCGTCCACGGCCGCGTCGGCGATTCCTGCCGTTACCGCCATTTCCGTTCGAGTTCCGGGACTTGCTATCCCGCTGTGACTTCTCAGAGCCCTTGTCATCTTCATTACTTGCGGTTCCTGCGGCCTGCTTCGGTGCCTGAAACACCGGCTTCTGTTCAGTGGCCTCAGGTGGCCCTGCTTTACGCGTCACTTTGCGTGAGCGTGTACGGGGTTCGTTCATACTTAAAGGACTCCAGCCTTCTTCAAATCTTCTCTGAGAACCTCCACCTGCTCAGAGGTCGCTCCGACCACTGGCAGGCGTGGTTCGCCTACTTCAATGCCCTGCAGACGCAGGGCAGCCTTTGCAAATGTTGTGCCACCGAGAATCGCCTGTTGATGTGCGAGAACGTCGATGACGTTGGCGTTAATTTCCCGCGCACGGACGAGGTCGCCTTCCTCGAAGCTTGTGATGAGCTCGCGCAATGCTTGCGGTGCTGCGTGGCCTACAACCGAGACCACACCGGTTGCCCCCATGGCCAGCCACGGCAGGTTCAGCGGGTCGTCTCCGGAATACCATGCCAGACCTGTTGATTGGATCAACGGTGCTGCCTCGAAGAAGTCGCCTTTCGCGTCCTTCATCGCAACTACGGTTGGCAATTCCGCCAACTTCGCAATGGTGTCCGAGGCAATCGGAATCGCAGAGCGTCCTGGAATGTCGTAGAGGCAGATCGGCAACGAAGTTGCAGACGCGATCTCCCGGAAGTGCGCAAACACGCCGTCTTGAGACGGCTTCGAGTAATACGGCGTGACAACCAAGAGGCCATCAGCCCCTGCCTCAGCAGCTTCCTTCGCCAATGCGACGGACTTTCGGGTATCGTTCGTGCCTACTCCGGCGATAAGTTTGGCGCTATCGCCAACTTCTTCACGCACCGCTTTCAGTAACGCGACTTTCTCTTCACTGGTTGTCGTTGGCGATTCGCCCGTCGTGCCCGCAAGCACGAGGGCATCAATGCCATTGCCGACAAGGTGGGCAGCCAATGCTCGTCCTGCCTTAACGTCTAGCTCGCCATGCTTATCGAACGGCGTGACCATTGCGACGCAGACTGTGCCGAAAACGTCAGCACCGATATTAGCTTTCATAGAAGTGCCCATGCCAAAAGAGCGTACCCTTTTTGCTGGCTGAATGTAACTCCACCGCTACGTTTTGTACTGGGTTGTTGCCTTCTTAGTCCCGTCCGGCAGTGTTGTGACAACGAAGTCCTCGAATAAGACGGGTGCGCACTCACTCAAAAGTTCCAGACACCTCACGGCGACCGCCCGTAACTCCTCCCCACTGTGCTCAGCTGCCCTGGTCGCAACAAAATTCCGCCAAGTCCGGAGGTTGCCGCTGACAACAAGTCGGGTTTCTCTCGCAGCCGGAGCAAGTGCCATAGCTGCCTCGCGTACCTGTTGCTTGCGCAGTAAGACATTCTTCTCATCCGTCAGACTTGCTTCCACCGCGTCATGCAATTCGTCGTACACAAACGTAGCGTCTTCAATCGCGTGCTCGAAAAACCGTTGAAGTTGCTCGTCCCGCTGTACAACGCTAGGAACCACGACTCCTCTTTGCTCTTCAGGTAAGGAGTACTGTGAAAGCTCGCTGATTGAAAAGTCTCGGTGTCGCAATATCTCATGGCTGGTGGCCATTGAGATTCCCTGAATATACAGCGTCACGCTTGCGTGCTCGAGCAGCGAGAGGTTGCCGGTATCAATGACGTGATGTAGGAAGGCGTCCGTGCTCGAAGTGTGAGACTCATTGTCACCGAAGGAGTCATAGCTTGCCCTGCCTGCAAATTCGACGACAGCATCCGCCGCCGCTGCACCAGATGAAGGCCGCCAGCCCAGTCCGGCTGGCGGTTCGAACGTTGATGCTGCCACGAGCTGGATGCTGAGTTGGCGCTGCGGCTGCATCTGTTACAGCCCGAGGAACTTGTCAAGGCCGATCGTGAGGCCTGGATGATCCATGACGTTTCGCACGCCGAGCAATACACCCGGTACGAACGAATCACGCCCATAGGAATCTTGGCGGATAGTCAACGACTGATCGACGGTGCCGAAGATAACTTCCTCATGCGCAACCATTCCGGTCATACGCACAGCGTGGACTCGGACGCCATCGATATCCGTGCCGCGCGCTCCATCGAGTTCCTGCACAGTGGCATCCGGACAAGGTTGCATTCCGGCGGCCTTTCGGGCCTCTGCAATCCCTTGCGCTGTCTTTACCGCAGTGCCGGACGGTGCATCCAGCTTGTTCGGATGGTGGTACTCAACTACCTCGGCTGACTCGAAGAACTTGGCCGCCTGGCGAGCAAAGGACATCGTCAATACAGCTGAGATGGCGAAGTTAGGCGCAATGAGAACGCCAGTGCCCTGCGAAGCAGCACACCAGCTGCGTACTTGGTCGTAGCGATCGTCATCAAATCCTGTTGTGCCCACTACACAGTGGATGCCGTGCTTGATACAGAACTCGAGGTTGCTCATTACCGAGTCTGGAGTGGTGAAGTCGACGATAACTTCGGCACCAGCGTCCAACAGTTTTTCTAAGCTGTCGTCTTTATCGATCTCGGCCACAAGTTCAAGATCATCAGCCGCGCGCACGCCCGCTACAACTGCGGTACCAACGCGCCCATGCGCTCCCAAAACACCGACTTTGATTGTCATATCCATTCCTCAATTCTGCCTTTGCGAGTTGCGTTCGTTCTACTGCTGTCACTGTAGCGCGCCGTGCGGCAGGTGTGGTTCGGTACACTCGAAAAGCATGAAGAGTAGCTTGATCCTCCCCGGTATCCTCACCGTGGCTGCACTGCTCACGGCTTGCGGCACGGGCTCCGAAGTGACAGAGCCGTCCGCAGCGACCGCGTCCCCTGAAAGCGTTGCAGCTACCACTACGCAAGACGCACCTGCTACGGAGTCAACGGTGTCGGCTGTGGCATCTCCCGCAGCCCCAGCCGCTTTCAACACCTTCGCTCCACCCGAAGGTGCCCCTGAGCTAACGCTCCAGGATATTCGAGTCGGTAGCCATGAGGCATACGACCGCGTCGTCTTCGAGTTCTCAGGCGATGGCCTACCTGGATACCGAATTCAGTACACCGATAAGGCACTCCAGCAGGCCTCCGGCCACGAGCTCGCGGTCTCCGGTAACGACATCTTGGAGGTGCTCATCGAAGGCACACCGATGGATCGACTCCCGAGCAACCCTGATCTTATCTCCGCTGGCCCGTATCAGCTGGCAACCGGCAACGTCGCTGGGATCACCAACGGCGGCACGTTTGAAAACCAGTCGCAGTTCTTCATCGGACTCGACCGGCAGCGTTCGTTTGAGGCTACGGTGTTGGAAAGTCCAACAGGGCTTTTTATTTACGTCCACCTTTAGCTGGGAAAAGGGTTTGTGGCCTGGGCTTAAATGCCCTGGCCACTTCTTTAAGCGGTGAGACTACTTGTTCTGCTCAACAGGAACAAGGGAGATCTTGCCGCGATTATCAATATCACGAATCTCGACCTCGATCTTGTCACCGACGTTGACAACGTCCTCGACCTTCTCGATGCGCTTGTTGCCACCCAAGTTCGAGATATGAATCAGGCCGTCGGTTCCCGGGACGATCGAAACGAACGCGCCGAATGCAACGGTTTTGACCACGGTACCCAGGTAGTGCTCGCCTACCTTCGGCAACTGTGGGTTAGCAATTGCGTTGATCTTGTCGATCGCGGCGTCTGCTGCTTCGCCACTGGTTGCCGAGACGTACACGGTTCCGTCCTCTTCAATCGAGATGTCCGCGCCGGTTTCCTCGGTAATCGAGTTGATCATCTTGCCCTTCGGGCCAATGACCTCACCAATCTTGGAAACAGGAACCTTCACCGTGGTGATTTTCGGCGCCAACGAGCTCATGTCATCCGGCGAATCAATGACCTCTGCCATCGTGTCCAGGATGGTCTCTCGAGCATCATGCGCCTGCTTCAGAGCCGAAGCGAGCACGTCAGAAGGAATGCCGTCCAGCTTGGTATCAAGCTGCAGGGCGGTGATGAACTCGCGGGTGCCTGCCACCTTGAAGTCCATATCGCCGAACGCATCTTCCGCGCCCAGAATGTCCGTCAGAGCGACGTACTTCGTCTCACCATCGACGTCACCCGACACAAGGCCCATCGCAATACCCGCGACCGGAGCAGCCAGTGGCACACCAGCGTTGTACAGCGACAACGTCGATGCGCACACGGAGCCCATCGACGTCGAACCGTTGGAGCTCAGCGCCTCAGAAACCTGGCGAATCGTGTACGGGAAGTCTTCGCGCGAAGGTATCACTGGCAACAACGCGCGCTCTGCAAGCGCACCGTGACCGATTTCGCGGCGCTTCGGGGAGCCAACACGACCTGTTTCACCAGTCGAATACGGTGGGAAGTTGTAGTGGTGAATGTAACGCTTCGAAGTCTCAGGGCTCAGCGAATCGATTGGCTGTTCCATCTTCAGCATGTCAAGCGTCGTCACACCAAGGATCTGGGTCTCACCGCGCTCGAACAGTGCCGAACCATGCGCACGCGGGACCAGTTCGACTTCCACGCCGAGGTCACGGATCGCAGTCACGCTGCGACCGTCGATACGGTAGCCATCCTTCAGGATCTTGCCTCGAACAATCTCCTTCTGCAGTGCGTTGTACGCCGCGCGAATCTCCTTCACCACAGCAGCAACATCGTCGTCATCTTCGTCGACGTCGAGGCGGTCAAGCACATCTTCTTCGATGTCCTCGATGTACGCGTTGATCTTCTCTTCGCGCTCCTGCTTGCCAGCGATGGTCAGGAAGGAAGCGAGCTTCTTCGATGCCTTCTTCTCCACTGCTTCAAACACCTCATCGGTGTATGCCGGGAATAGCGGAAACTCCTTGCGTTCCTTGTCGAACTGAGCTGCAAGGTCGCGCTGCGCCTCACACAGCGTCTTGATGTACGGTTTCGCAGCCTCCAGACCGTCTGCGACGGTTTCCTCGGTAGGTGCAGGTGCGCCGTCAGCGATCAGCTTGACGACGTTCGCGCCAGCTCCTGCCTCAACCATCATGATTGCAACATCCGCTTCCGTCTTACGGCCACGCTTGCGCTCAACAATTCGGCCCGCAACAACCATCTCGAAGATGGCACGCTGGTGCTGCTCGTGATTCGGGAATGCAACCCACTGGCCTTCTGGGTGTTTATCGTCAGCGATCAATGCCATACGCACACCACCAACAGGGCCGGAAACCGGCAGGCCAGAAAGCTGCGTTGCTGCGGAAGCTCCGTTGATAGCGACAACGTCGTAGTACTCTTCCGGGGCGATCGACAGGACGGTAATCACGACCTGAACCTCGTTGCGCAGCCCCTTCACGAAGGTTGGGCGCAGTGGGCGGTCGATGAGACGGCAAGCCAGGATCGCCTCAGTGGATGGGCGGCCTTCGCGGCGGAAGAACGAGCCCGGGATACGGCCCGCGGCATACATCCGCTCCTCGACATCAACGGTCAGAGGGAAGAAATCAAAGCCTTCGCGGGGGTTATTCGACGCCGTCGTCGTCGCAAGCATCATGGTGTCATCGTCCAGGTAGGTCGTCACCGACCCATCTGCCTGGCGAGCCAACTGGCCCGTCTCAAAACGAATGGTGCGAGAACCGAAATCACCGTTGTCGAGCGACGCTACTGCTTCGGTAACCCCATACTCTTCATCAACGTGGATTTCGTACGAATTTCTCGGCTTAAAACTGCTCAATTGATCCCTCTCCTTGGATCTCCGGGCGATCATCGATGTCGCCGTTTTTGTGTCTTTTAGAACGAAGCACACTCTACCACCCTGCCAGGGATTTCACCACGCTTCAGACACAGCTAAACCCCCGCCCTGAAAGCCAGAGCGGGGGTTTGAAGCCTTATGACGTGATCGTCTTAACGACGCAGGCCGAGACGAGCAATCAGGTCACGGTAGCGCTCGACGTTGTTCTCACGCAGGTACTTCAGCAGACCACGACGGCGACCAACCAGCAGCAGCAGGCCACGACGGGAGTGGTGGTCGTGCTGGTGGAACTTCAGGTGCTCAGTCAGGTTGTTGATGCGCTCGGTGAGCAACGCAACCTGTGCCTCCGGGGAACCGGTGTCAGTCTCGTGCACACCGTAGGTCTTCAGAATCTCTGCCTTTTTCTCAGCGTTCAGCGCCATGAAAAACTCCTCATTTGTTTCAGTCCGCATATACTTTGACCACTTCGTGCTGCAACTGCTGCGAACCACAGTCTCAACGCGCACAAAGCCTGGACTACTTTAGCTGCTGCGCGCCAGGTTGGTCAAACGCGTCATGAACTCATCGAGGAATCGATCAACGTCGACACCAACTGCAACCTGACTCGTCTTCTTCGGGTCATTCAGACGCTCCGGGTCCCCGATCGTTCGTCCACGAGTTGGCTCTTCGAGGTCCGTACGCAGGTTTACACCAATGCAGTCAACCAGGCTGGGATCTATCGCAACTGCTACCGCCAACGGGTCATGCAGCCCGCACCCACCAAGATGCGGCGAAGTTGTTTCATATGCCTTGATGTAAAAATCAGTCGCCTTTGCCAAGAAGTTGCCTTGAGACGTGCCCAACTCCTTCCACACCGCGGTTTCTTTCGACGTCAACAGCGTCTGCAAAGTGACATCGAGCCCGATCATGGTGAGGTTCTGCGCCCTGCGCATCACAAAATCAGCAGCTTCGGGGTCCTGATTGATGTTCGCCTCAGTGCACGTATTGACGTTTCCCGGCACGGTCAGCGCACCGCCCATCATCACAATCCTGGCACTGTCTGCAAAGTCTTTATCGGCTTCCATGGCAGCTGCGACCGTCGTCAGAGGCCCGACAGGAACAATCACTAATTCGTCGCCGTAGCGGTGGAACGCATCGACCATGAAGTCCACCGCGGAGGCTTCCTCGACAGCGCGATGGGCATCCGGAAGTTGCGCCTCCCCTATACCGTTTACGCCGTGAATGAACTGCGAAATTTCCAACACTTCAAAGCTGTCCTTGGCACGAGCATGCGTCGGGCCAGCGAACACGGGAATATCGGTGCGCCCGAATAGCTCGAGAATCGCGAGACTGTTGCGAACGCTATCAGCCACCGTGACGTTTCCATATGTCGATGTCACGCCGACAAGTTCCACTTCAGGTGAAGCCATAGCGTATGCCAACGCCAACGCGTCGTCGATACCGGTGTCTACGTCGAGAATCATCTTGATGGTCACAGCAAAAACCTTTCAAGCAACACAGATCAGCAACGGCTTTATTCTACGGAATCAGCAACAGGCTCGCTTAAGAGTTCGCGGGTCCGGGAAACGTCCCGAGCCATGTGCTCCAGAAGCTCGTCAACGGAATCGAACTTGACCATGTCGCGAACCTTCGCCACAAATTCGACGCGGGCCATCCGATCGTAGAGGTCAGCATCTCTATCAAGCACGTAGGACTCGACACTGCGCCGCTTGTCACCGAACGTCGGATTAGTGCCGACTGAAATCGCAGCCGGGTAGCGCTTTCCCGGAACCATGTTCCCGCCGATGGGGGCATCGTCGATAATTGTGAGCCACCCCGCGTACACCCCATCTTTCGGGAGGGCAGAAACATCAGCAACATACTGATTCGCGGTCGGGTAACCGAGCTCGCGACCTCCTCGCCCAGCACCCCGCTCGATCGGACCCACAACGGAGAACGGCCTGCCCATGTAGTCCTTAGCCACGCTGATGTTGCCCTGCGCAAGCTCGTCCCGAATCGCCGTTGAACAAATTCTTGTCGCACCCTCTTTCAGCAGGCGGACTACCGTCACATCAACACCATTCTGCTCACCGAGCTGCACCATCGTCTGCGACGTGCCGGAAGCGTTACGTCCGAACGTAAAATTCTCGCCCACAAAGACATGACGAGCATGCAAGGTGCCCATCACTACTTTGTCGAAATAGTCTTGTGCACTCTCCCCCGCAAGCTCTTTGCGGAAATCGATAACAATCAGCGCGTCCACGCCAAGCTCAGCGATGAGCCGCGCCCGCTCCTCGAGTGGCATCAGCGCCGTGGGTGCGGCTTCCGGACGAAATACTGCTACCGGGTGCGGCTCAAATGTCATCACCACGCATGGCACCTGGAGACGCTTCGCCTCATCAACAGCTGCTTTGATCAGCATCTGGTGACCGCGGTGGACTCCGTCAAAGACCCCTATCGTCAGCACGGTGCCGTCGAGGGCACCAAACGATTCCGGTACAGCATTAAGACCGTGCAAAATATCCACGTGCAATAGCGTACGGCATACTAAAGAGCTATGAGTGATCCCCTCGCTACATCTGGAATTGTTGTCATCGATAAGCCCCAAGGTCTCACAAGCCACGACGTGGTCGCACGCCTTCGCCGTGCTTTCGGGACCCGCAAAGTTGGTCATGCCGGCACCTTGGATCCGATGGCGACTGGAGTACTGGTTGTCGGTATCGAGCGCGGCACAAAGCTCCTCGCCCACCTCGTCGCGGAAACCAAAACGTACGAGGCAACCATTCGGCTCGGTGCCACCACCACGACGGATGACGCCGAGGGCGAGGTCGTCAGCACCTCCCCCACCGATGCAGTCACTGACGCCGACATTATCGACGCCATCGACAGCTTCCGCGGCGATATCATGCAGCGTCCCTCAAGCGTGTCCGCAATCAAAATCGACGGCAAGCGCGCACATCAGCTCGTCCGCGAAGGACACGATGTCGAGATCCCAGCCCGACCAGTAACAATTCATGAGTACAGCATTTTGGGCATCGCTCGCGTCGATACCTGGATTGACGTCGATGTCCGTGTGCACTGCTCCTCGGGGACGTACATTCGCGCGCTCGCACGCGATCTAGGTGAGACCCTACACACCGGCGGGCACCTGACTGCGCTTCGCCGAACCACAGTCGGGCCCTTTAACCTCGAGCACGCATTGGAGCTGGAAGACATCCAGGCTCACCCGCGCTTCAGCCTCACCCTCGACGAAGCCTGCGCTACCTGTTGGCCGGTACTGCCCGTCACCAACGATGAATACGACGCCCTCGCTATGGGCAAATGGCTCGAACCTCGCGGACTTTCGGGTGTACACGCTGCACAACGTGACGACGGCCGCGTCGTCGCCCTTGTGAAAGAATCCAAGAAGCGTCTTGCCACGGTGTTTGTCGCGCGCCCATCCACGCTGTAGTCAGCGCTAACGCCGTTTTTCGCGTTTGTCGCTACAACAGAAACGCAGAAGTGATGACGTAGCCAGCCCGGTGCACCCAGCGCCCCTCAAAGAACGGAGCGGGCGTCGGCCGCTCGAGAATGTACGAAACAAATGTTCCGTTCGGCCGGATATAGATTTCCGCCTGATCGAATTCCAACATCTTTCGCGCCAACGGGAACCAACATTTATATGTGGCCTCTTTCGCGCAGAACAGCAGCCGATCAGCCCAGAAGCAGCCCTCTGCCCGAAGTGCGTCCAACATCTCAAGCTCGGTTGGGCACGCGATTTGGGGCAATACGCCTTCCGGAAGCGGCTCCGCCAGCTCAGCATCAATACCGATAGAGCGCACCTTGTTGAGTGGCGCAACGACCGCCGCACGAAAACCATCCGTATGCGTCAAGGAGCCGCACACGCCGTCGGGCCACAACGGCATCCCAGCTTCGCCCCGCATGATGCGGTGAGGACCTTCGACCCCTAGTTCGTCGAGGGCGCGGTGCGCACACCAACGGGCATCGCCGAACTCCCCTTTCCGGATATCGACCGCTCCGCGGACAACGCCTTTCTCCTGCTCGTCGAGATTATCGTAATTGCGGAGATTATGGCCGTCATCGGTTCGAAGAGAGACGAACCGCGCAGAGGGAGGGAATAATGACAGATCGCGCACTAGCGGTTCACCTCCCAGACTGGGTACGGCCAACGATGTTCCTCTGGCCAGCGCTGCCACTCCCTGGGGTACCCCAACGACACTTCAATATGCGGAATGCCGTCTACATGTACAGTCCCCGGGATATGAAGGTGTCCGTAGACTACGGCCTGTGCCTGGAACCGCTTAGGCCAACTGCGCGTGTGCCGGGTCCCGCACCACATGGCAATGTCCCCGTAGAACAGGCGGTGCGTTGGCTCCTTTACCAGTGGCCAGTGGTTGACCAAGATCGTCTTACCGTGCACGCGAGAAAGGCGCTTCGTTGTGTACGCCAAGCGCTCCCAGCACCACGCACGAGTATCTACAAATGGGCGGATAGCAAACTCGTCCGTCATCAGAATGTTGTTGTCGCGAGCTTTCTTCAGCGCGGCGTCGACACTTAAATGCTGAGGGCGAAACGAGTAGTCGTACAGAGTAAACAGTGGCGCCACCGTAATGCCGTGGAATACCGGGTACGGGTCCTCAGGCGTTACAACGCCGAGTTCTCGCATTGCCTGGACTAGCGCAACGTACTTATCACGGCCTCTGTAGCGTGATCGCTCGCTAGAGAACAGCTCGTGGTTTCCAGGGGCCCAGATGACTTTCTCAAACCGTTGAGCAAGTACACCCATCACGTTGACTATCAGCTCAAATTTCTCTGCAACATCACCCGCGACAATCAGCCAATCCCCCTCATGCCGCGGTTGAATGAGGTCGATCTTGGCCTGATTCGCCTTCACTGCAGCATGCAGGTCGCTGACCGCCCACAGTGTCGGACCTAGCATGACGTACTCACTCCTCTACCCCGGTGCGCGCCCACTTCATCGAACGGAACCGCCACAGCACTCCCACCAGACGCAACACGACTGAGACAAAATAGCCGGCCCACACACCCGCGAGACCCCACCCCAGCCACATGGACAACAACGTCAAAGGCAAAAATCCACCGAGCATTGCGCCAATCGAAAGGTTGCGCAGGAAGACAGCGTCACTCGCTCCAAGCAGCACCCCGTCGAGCGCAAACACCGCACCCCCCACAACGATCATCGCCACCAACCACCGCCAAGGGACAGTCAGCGCGTCTGCCATGCCAGGATCATGCGTAAAAATCGACTGGATTGGCCCATCGAACACAAGAAAAACCGCAGCGAGCACAACCGCAAACACCGTAGCGTAGCGCGTAACAGCTGCACCTGTCCTTCTTGCGCGCTCCACGTTTCCCTGCCCAAGTGCAGCCCCTGTAAGCGTCTGAGCTGCAATTGCGAGCGAGTCCAGCACGAGACACAGGAAGTTCCACAACTGCAGCAACACCTGGTGCGCGGCCAACGCGAAGACACCAAAACGACCAGCGACTGCGGTAGCGGCGAGCAACGAAATCTGAAAGGAGGCGGAGCGCAAAATCAAGTCACGTCCAAGCACCAACTGATGGGCAATGACATTCCACTGTGGGCGCCAAACAGCGCCCTCTCCTCGATGTTCCTTTACAAGCGCCCCAACGAATAGTGAAGCGGTAATTCCCATTCCTATTACATTGGCCACAGCAGAGCCCACCAGCCCAAAGTGGTCAACAAGCAAAGGCAATAGAACCGCCCCGGGTACAAGACCGCACAGCGTCAACACAAACGGTAGCCTGGTGTTTTGCACTCCTCGCATCCAACCATTACCTGCCATAATCAGCAGCGTCAGCGGAATAGCGACCGCCGCGACATGCATCCACTGCGCCGCGTCAGCAGACGTTTCCGCATTCTGTGTCAACGCAAACGCGATGGGTTCGGCGAACAGCCAAATAATCGACGCCAATCCGAGGCCCACGAGTATTGCCACCCACGAAGCCTGGACGCCTTCCGCGACCGCATCAGCACGCCGACCTGCGCCGTAAAGACGCGAGCTACGCGCGGTAGTGCCGTAGGAAAGAAACGTCAGCTGCGTGGTCACCGTAGATTGCACCGCAGTACCAGCAGCGAGCGCCGCAAGCTCAACCGTGCCCAGCCTTCCAACCACAGCAGTATCCAGCAGCAAATACAGAGGATTCGCCGCAAGCACGCCGAGGGCTGGTAGCGCCAAGGCAAAAATGTCACGCGCCCGCACACCATGTGTATTCGTCATACAGGAGCAGCCTTACTCCGCAACGTAAGCGTCATGCAATGCAGCGAGAAGCCGATCTTGTACCTGTTCTTTCGTTCCTTGCGCCGAGTACCCCGCAGCTGGGCGGTGACCACCCCCGCCGAGCGCACTTGCAACGACGGAGACATCTACCTTTGTCGAGCGCAAGGAAATCCCCCACCGCTCCGAGTGGAACTGCTTGAGTACAACCCCGACGTCACTGCCAACGAGGACACGCGCGTAATCAATTACGGCTTCAACGGCAGTTTGGCTCATCGCTTGCATCGCAGCTTCATCAATACACATGAACGAAACTGTGAGATCATCGACTTGACGTGATTCCAAGCTTGCTAATGCACTACCCATCAAACGTAGGTCATCGGCCGTCATCTCGTCCGAAAGCTGCAGGGATATGTTCCTTGGATTGAGCCCGAATTCCAACAACTCTCCAGCAAGCGTATGCATTCTCGGGGAACCCCAACGGAAGTTACCTGTGTCGGTGACAAGCCCGGAATACAGGCAATAGGCTAGTTCAGCGTCTAACTCGACGCCGAGGTACGTAAACAGCTCCCGGATGATAGTCGTCGTCGATTCAGAATCGATAATGAGGTTCCGCGCTCCGAACCCGTCATTCGAACGGTGATGGTCAAGCACGATCACCCGCTCTTGCTGCGCCATAAGCTCAGATTGGTAGCATCCCGTTCGGTCTACCGAGGCACAATCAACCGTGACGATCAGCCCATCCGCTGGTAACGCTTCCCCATAGATGACCTCATCAACCCCCGGAATAGAGCGCAGGTTATTTGCGTGCGGGAATGGCTGGCCGATGTAAGCACTGGCTTCAATTCCGATCTGCCGCAATCCTCGAACAAGAGCGCACGCCGATCCAATCGCATCAGCATCGGGCTTGATATGGGCCAGCACCGCAACATTCGACGCGTTCTTAATGGCGCCAGCAACTTTGTTAAATTCGGCCTCTGCTTGGGGAAATAACAACGCCATAGTGCCTACTCTTCAATCGTCTTATACGGGTTTTCCTCACCTGCTGGCTGGGCGCTCTCTCGCAGTCGCGCCAGCTCTGCATCGCGACGACGAGCTTTCTCCAGCAGCTCTTCCATCCGCGCCGAGGACTCCGGCACCGTATCAAGCTTGAACTCAATCGTAGGGGTAAAGCGGACACTCAACTGGTCGCCAACAATCTTGCGGATCTGTCCTCGGTGACGGTACAGCGCCTCTGCAGCCTGATCGTAATCCGGCTCGTCGTCGATATTCTTTCCGCGTACCGTGTAGTAGACAGTCGCACCATGTAGGTCGCCGGTCATCCGGACGTCCGTAATAGTCACCAATTCGAGGCGACGGTCTTTCACTTCACGCTCTATCGCCGAAGCGACGATCATTTGGATCTGCTTCGCCAGGCGCTGCGCGCGAGGGTTCTCTGACATTTCGTCTCCTTTACTTCATTGGCACTAAACCTCCGAACAGTCTACCCTGCTACGACGCAGCCCACTACTTCAAGAAAAGAAACGGCCCTGCTCACTTCGCGTTTGCGAAAGAGCAGGGCCGTTTTCTCTCTACCGACTAGTCGCGGGGGACTTCCACCATCTCGTATGCCTCGATGATGTCGTCGACCTGGATGTCCGGGTAGGACAGCACCATGCCGCACTCGTAGCCCTTTGCAACCTCTGTTGCATCGTCCTTCTCGCGTCGCAGCGAGTCGATGGTCGCGTCCGAGGTAACAACGTTGCCGTCGCGCACGAGGCGAATCTTCGCTCCACGCTTGACCTTGCCTTCGGTAACCATGCAGCCTGCGATGAGGCCGACAGAAGACGCCTTAAAGATCTGACGGATCTCGGCCTTGCCCAGGTCCTTCTCTTCGTAGATCGGCTTCAGCATGCCCTTCAGGGCTGCCTCGACTTCCTCGATCGCCTTGTAGATCACCGAGTAGTAACGGATCTCGACGCCCTCGTTGTTGGCTTCTTCCGTAGCCTTGCCCTCAGCACGGACATTGAATGCCACGATGACAGCGTCGGAAGCGGCCGCGAGCACGACGTTGGTCTGGGTAACAGCACCGACGCCACGGTCGATGATGTTTACCTCGACTTCGTCGTCGACCTCGATCTTGAGCAGCGCCTCCTCCAGAGCTTCCACCGAACCGGCGTTGTCGCCCTTGAGGATGAGGTTGAGCTGGCTGGTCTCCTTGAGCGCCTGATCCAGGTTCTCCAGAGAGACGCGCTTCTTGTTGCGTGCCTGCATAGCGGCGCGATGACGAGCGTCGCGCTGCGCAGCGATCTGGCGGGCAACACGGTCGTCCTCGACTACCAGGAGGTTGTCGCCTGGACCAGGAACGCCATTGAGGCCTTGTACCTGTACCGGGCGGGACGGGCCAGCCTCTTCAACGTCGTTGCCCCACTCGTCGACCATTCGGCGGACACGGCCGAAGTTGCCGCCCACAACGATGGAGTCGCCGACGCGCAACGTACCGCGCTGCACGATAACGGTGGAGACTGGGCCACGGCCACGGTCGAGGTGCGACTCGATAGCCACGCCCTGTGCATCCATGTCCGGGTTCGCCTGCAGCTCGAGAGCTGCGTCGGCGGTCAGCAAGACTGCCTCGAGCAGTTCGTCGATGCCGGTGCCCTGCTTCGCGGAGATATCGATGAACATGGTGTCACCGCCGTACTCCTCCGGAACCAGTCCGTATTCGGTCAGCTGACCACGGATCTTCTCCGGCGAAGCCTCCGGCTTATCCACCTTGTTCACTGCAACCACGATAGGCAGGTCTGCAGCCTTGGCGTGGTTGATAGCCTCAACCGTCTGTGGCATCACGCCGTCGTCAGCAGCGACAACGAGAATAGCGAGGTCGGTCGACTTCGCACCGCGGGCACGCATTGCCGTGAACGCCTCGTGACCTGGGGTATCGAGGAAGGTGATCTTGCGCTCAACGCCCTCCAGCTCAACGGTGGTCTGGTACGCACCGATGCCCTGAGTAATACCGCCGGCCTCGCCGCGCCCAACATTGGCGCGACGAATTGTATCCAGCAAGCGGGTCTTACCGTGGTCCACGTGACCCATGACAGACACCACTGGTGGGCGCTGTTCAAGGTCCTCTTCGGTGCCTTCATCCTCACCGAACTGGAGGTCGAAGGACTCCAGAAGTTCGCGGTCCTCGTCCTCAGGAGAGACGATCTTAACTTCGTAGTTAATTTCGGCGCCGAGTAGCTGCAGCGTCTCCTCAGGAACCGACTGCGTTGCCGTTACCATTTCACCGAGGTTGAACAGCGCCTGCACCAGGTTCGATGCTTCGGTACCGATCTTGTCAGCGAAGTCAGCCAAGGTCGCGCCCTGACGCAGACGCACAGTCTTGCCACCGCCATCGGGAAGGCGTACGCCACCGATGACGTTTGGTGCGTGCATCTCTTCGTACTCGGCCCTCTTCTGACCCTTCGACTTACGACGACGCCCTGGTGCGCCACCTGGACGGCCGAATGCACCAGCGGTTCCGCCGCGACGTCCACCGCGACCGCGGAAACCGCCGCCCTGTGGGCCGCCCGGGCCGTGTCCACCACGGCCGCGGCCGTGCCCACGACCACCACGGTTGTCCGACCCAGCCGCCTTGCGTGGCATTTGCGTTGGCGACGGTGCCGCTGCCATATCTGCTGGAGACGGACGACGGCTACCTTGACGCTGCGCGCCAGTCCCGCGACCCTGGCCCTGGTTCTGCCCTGGGCGTGGGCCACCTTGGCCACCGCGACCAGGCTGACCACCACGGCCACCCTGTGCACCGCGACCACCTGGACGTGGAGCTGGTCGTGCCCCACCAGTGTTGGAAGAAAATGGGTTGTTGGCTACCCGTGGGCGGCCACCCGGCTTCGGCATCGGCCGCGGCATACCCGACGGCTTCGGTGCTGCAGGTTTCGCTGCGGCAGGCTTTGGTGCTGCAGGTTTTGCAGCACTTGGCTTCGGTGCCGCTGGCTTTGCTGCTGCAGGCTTCGGGGCAGCTGGCTTAGCAGCGCCGGGCTTTGGAGCGGCTGGTGTGGCAGCACCGGGCTTTGGTGCTGCAGGTTTTGCAGCACTTGGCTTCGGTGCCGCAGGCTTTGCTGCTGCAGGCTTCGACGCCTTACCAGCGGGCTTCGCTGCATCCTTATCCTTCGCGGATGCTTCTTCTCCGCCACCATTCTTTTGCTCGTACAGTGCCGTCATCTTCTTGACGACGGGAGGCTCAATGGTGGAGGAAGCTGTCTTTACGAATTCGCCCTCTTCCTTCAGAGTGGCGAGTAGTTCCTTGCTTGTTACGCCGAGTCGTTTTGCGAGCTCGTGTACGCGTAGCTTTCCGGGCACGTGTCTCCTCTTAGTTGGGCTAGAGGGCGGCACCGGAAACGGCGACCGGCCTCTAGACGTTGATTATGACTTTCATCGCTGATGCTGCTTCATTGTTGCGTTCTCATCAGTGTTCGGTCTTCCTTACTTCTGTTGGGTCTTTCGCCTTTTCAGCGAGGTACTTGTGTACATGACCTACGTCCGCAGGAGCGGACAGACGGAGGGCGCGAGAGAAAGCTCTACGCTCTTCCGCCAGCTTTAATGCATCCCATGTAGGGGTTATCCACGCTCCCCGCCCAGGTAATGATCGGGTGGGATCTGCAAGAACAACACCTGGAACAGTACCGTCAGCAACAACCCGGAGCAATTCCCTATCTGGAAGTTTCCGGCCTGTGGCTATACAGGTGCGACGACGGATTGAGCGTTCGCTCGCTGAAGTCATCCACACCCTTCTTCCACATACTCGACATTGCTGAACGGCTATCGCGTGGCCAACACCACGATGGGAAAATTAGCCACGGACCAGCCTACGCCACTTTGCCAAGTTTTTATAAGCGTTGTGTGAATTCCCAACACAGAGGCCAGGATCTGGCGTCGTTAATCTGCGGCTGCGTCAGAGTGGATGTCGATCTTCCAACCGGTAAGGCGAGCAGCCAGACGTGCGTTCTGCCCCTCCTTGCCAATCGCAAGTGACAGCTGGTAGTCGGGCACGGTAACACGCGCTACTTGCGCCACTGGGTCGACGACCTCGACCTTGACAACCTTCGATGGCGCCAGAGAGTTACCAACATACGTAGCCGGATCCTCTGCCCAGTCGATGATGTCGATCTTTTCCCCGCCGAGCTCCTTCATCACGTTTGAGACGCGCGAGCCACGCGGGCCGATGCAAGCGCCTTTCGCGTTGACACCCTTCACCGTCGCCCGTACAGCGATCTTGGAGCGGTGCCCCGCCTCACGGGCAATGCCCACGATCTCAACGGTGCCATCTGCGATTTCCGGGACCTCAAGCGCGAACAACCCGCGCACGAGCTCAGGGTGCGTGCGCGACAAACTTACCTGCACACGACGGTCAGACTTATTGACGCCAACTACGTACGCCTTAATGCGGTCACCGTGCTTGAGCGTTTCGGAAGGGATCTTTTCTGCCGGGATGAGCAGGCCATCCTGTGGATCGGCTTCGGTTCCAAGCTGCACCACGGAGATACCGCGTGCTTCCGCTTGCGCGTCCCGCTGCACGATGCCTGAGACAACAGTACCTTCGGCGCCGGAGTACTCCTCGTACACGCGACCAGCTTCGACGGCCAACAGCTTGCCCTTGATGGCATCGCGCACGGCCCTCGCACCGATTCGAGAAAAGTTGACCGGGGTGGCGTCGTACTCCGAGATAATTTCGCCCTCAGCGTCGAGCTCAGAAACCATGACGGCAACGTCACCGGTTTCGGAGTCGATGTCGACGCGCGCCTTGTGGTGTTCATCCTGGGGGTGCTCCAGGTTGTCCGTGTACGCGAAGAGCAGCGCCGAGGCGATGGTCTCGAGCAGTTCGTCGAACCCAATTCCTTGCTGTGCTTCGATGTTCTTCAAGACTTGGACGTCAATATTCACTTGTCTTCCTCCGGATCCCTTACAGGGTTGCTGCTACTTCTGCTTCTTCAAACGTCGCCTCGCTGAGTTCTCGCTCAGCAGCGGGCGGCGCGTTGAACTCAATTTCTACCACCGATTTCGGCATTTCGGAAACTTCCAAGATTTGCACCGCCGGGGTCTTCTTCCCTGCCTCGATCAGCGCTACCTTCGTTTCCTCGGAGTTCATCGCACCAATGCGCCAGATAGAACTCTGGCCGTTGGTGTCGTTGAGCTTCACCAACCGCCCGCGGTTACGACGCCAGTGGCGCGGTGCTGTGAGCGGTAAGTCGACACCTGGGGTGGTCACTTCCAGCGTGTAGCCAGCACCGAATGAGAACGCCCCGACTTCTTCCTGCTCGTCAAGGAACTCCCCGATTTCGTTGGACACTACCTCGAGCTCGTCGAGCGTTGGACGCGCATCGGCATCAAGCGCGATGACAATCTGGGATTTCTTGCCAGCCTTCACTGCCTTGACGTGTTCGATGTCCATGTTGTGGCGTTGGGCCAGCGGCTCAATGAGTGTCTCTAATTCTTGGGGAGTTGGAAAAGCCATGTGCCCACCATAGCGCGACGCAAACGTGCTAGCGTTTTCCCCGTGAAAAAATTGCTGGTTGCTGTTCTTGCGGTGCCGTTGTCGCTGACGCTTTCGTCGTGCGACCTTCTCGGTGTTGTTGGGCCCCGCCCCGACAAAGCAGTCCTTGGCCTTGCCCAACAGGCGTCTGCGGATGCGCGCAGCCTTTCGGATCCAGCACTCGCTGAGCTTCGTGGCAAGCAGGCGGATGAGCTTTTTGGAGAGGTTGCGCGACTCTGCGGCAGCATTGACGCGGAGTTGCCGCGCAGCTGCGAATTTTCCACGGGCCCTGGTGAAGCCGTGGGTGTCAGCGATGATGCAGGACTGCAAGAGTTCGTCGAGCAGTCCGTGACAGCTTCTTTGGAGAAGGTTCCAGCGCAGTCGCGAGACTTAGTTGCGGCGCAGGCCGTCGACATCGTTGCGGCAATCGGCCCCGAACTCGACGCTGAGGACGTCGCCGCACTGCAAAACAAGGGCGATATCGAGCTTGCCAGTGCGGCGCTCAAAACAGAGTACGAGTTCCTCTATGGGCTGGGGCTGGCAAAGGCGTATGCGGATGCGCCGCTGCACGCGCGTATCGCCACGTTGGAGGACGCCTCCGATGAGCGCGTCGCGTTCCTGCGCACCGCACTGCGCGACGCTGACTCGATTCCAGTCGCAGCAGCTGGGTATCAACTCGCCCACGATGATGCGCTCAATGATGCAGCAGATGCCGAAGCGCTTGTCGACGCCCTCTCCGCCCAGCTCACCAATACCTGGAGGGGAACCGTATCCCAAGCCAGCTCTTCCGAGTGGAAACAACAAAGCCTTATGCTTGCCGCGCACGCGCAGCAAGCATAAGGCTCCTTGCTACTGCCGAATTAGCTTTCGGCGATGAGCTGCTGCAGCTTCGCCACAACCTCACCAGCTGGGACCTCAAGGGTCTCGCCGCCGCGGATGCGAAGCTCAACGATGCCGTCGGCGAACGAGCGACCGAGGATCACAACGAACGGCATGCCGAGCAATTCGGCATCCTTGAACTTGACGCCCGGGGACACCTTTGGGCGGTCGTCGTAAAGTACTTCGATGCCCTTGTCGCTGAGTTCCTGCACGAGTGCGTCGCCGGCTTCCATGGCTGCCTTGTCCTTGTTCGCGACGGCAACGTGTACCTGGTACGGCGCGACTGCAACTGGCCACACGAGGCCCTTCTCGTCGTGCTTCTGCTCCGCGACGACGGCCATCATGCGCGAGATACCGATGCCGTAGGAGCCCATCGTCGGCACGGCGCGCTTGCCATTTTCGTCCAGGATCTGCACATCCATTGCCTCGGTGTACTTGCGACCAAGCTGGAAGATATGGCCTAGTTCGATGCCACGGGCAAGCTTCACTGTGCCGTTGCCGGACGGTGAGGGGTCGCCTTCCTTGATCTCGGCGGCTTCGATGAACCCGTCAACGGTGAAGTCACGTCCAGCAACAAGGCCGACGACGTGCTTCTGAGGAGCGTCTGCACCGGTGATCCACGCGGATCCTTCCACCACGCGCGGGTCCGCGAGGACACGCACGCCATTGGCCTGCAGCGCGCGCGGCCCGACGTAGCCCTTGACCAGGAAGTCGCTCTTTGCGAAGTCCTCGTCGCTGGCCAGCTCAAACGTCGCTGGTTCCAGCGAAGCTTCCAGGCGTTTTTCGTCCAACTCGCGGTCGCCCGGGATCAAAATGCCGACGAGCTGCGGGCCGACCGGCTTCCCGTTTTCGTCGGTCACGCGCGGGTCGTCGACTTTGATCATCATGCACTTCAGGGTGTCGGAGGCCTCGGCAGGGTGGCTGTCGATAAGCACTCCTGCCTCCTGCGCCCACTCCACGAGTGCCGCGATGGTCTCGGACGCTGGTGTGTCGTGCTCGACGGCCTCAGGCAACCCTTCAATTGACCGTGGTTCCGGCGCAACCGTGGTCACTGCCTCAACGTTAGCGGCGTAGTCCCCTGCCGTGGACACAGCAAAGGTGTCCTCGCCATTATCGGAGTACGCAAGGAACTCCTCGGATGCGGAGCCGCCCATCGCACCAGACGTGGCCTTGCAAATCTCGTAGCGGATGCCAACGCGGTTGAAGATGCGCTGGTAGGTCTCGCGGTGCTTGGCGTACGCGTTATCCAGGCCCTCGTCCGACATGTCGAAGGAGTAGGAGTCCTTCATCACGAACTCGCGGCCGCGCAAGATGCCGGCACGGGGGCGTGCTTCGTCGCGGTACTTGGTCTGGATTTGGTAGAGGGTGACCGGGAAGTCCTTGTAGGAGGAATACATGTCCTTGACTGCCGCGGTGAACATCTCTTCGTGGGTTGGGCCGAGCAGCATGTCGGCACCTTTGCGGTCCTGGAGGCGGAAGAGGTCGTCGCCGTATTCGGTCCAGCGGTTGGTCAGCTCGTATGGTTCGCGTGGCAGAAGGGCCGGGAACAACAGCTCTTGTGCGCCCATAGCATCCATTTCTTCACGGACGATGCCCTCGATCTTGCGCAGCGTGCGAAGCCCGAGTGGGAGCCAGTTGTAGACGCCCGGCGCGGCACGGCGGACGTAGCCTGCTCGGACGAGCAGTTTGTGGCTTGGAACTTCGGCATCGGCGGGGTCCTCGCGCAGCGTGCGCAGGAAGAGCTCTGACAGGCGTGTAATCATGGGGCATATCTTAGCGCTAGGGTGAGTTGCATGTTGATCCTGCTCCCTCCTTCCGAGACGAAGGCACCCGGCGGCGAGCGCGACGCCATGTCTGTCTCCTTCCCTGCCCTTGATTCGGTGCGCGCTTCGCTTATCGACGACCTCTCCGCAATGGACGTGGACGAGATGATGGCGCTGTTGAAGATTCCGAAGACGAAGCGGGAGGAGGCGGTGGAGAATCAGTCGTTGCGTTCGGGTCCGGTGATGCCTGCGATTTATCGCTATACGGGGGTGTTGTATGACGCGCTTGATCCTGAGACGTTGCCGGATGAGGCGATTCGCCGTTTGGCGGTCGGCTCGGCACTGTTTGGCGTTGTGCGTGCTGATGACATGATTCCGCGCTATCGGGTCTCTGCCTCGTCGAAGGTGCCTGCTGCGGATGGGTCGCTGCCGACGATGCGGGCGCGCTGGGGGTCAGCGGTTTCGTCAGCGCTTGCGCAGGAGCCGTTCGTGGTGGATATGCGTTCTGGTGCGTACGAGAAGCTGGGGCCTGTCGATGGCGCGGTGACGGTCCGGGTGGAGTCCGTTGCCCCGGATGGATCACGCAAGGTGGTCAGCCACTTTAATAAGCACTACAAGGGGCTGTTGGCCAGGGCGCTGGCGCGTGGGCCGGAGGTGGCGTCGATAGGCGAGGTCGCCGAAGTCGCCGAGGCCGCGGGTTATGCTGTCGAGATTAATGGTTTGGTGCTGACGCTCGTGGTGAAGGAGACGTAGATGGGTGCGCCGGTGAACTGGAAGCCGTGGGGTGTTGCCGTTGTTGTGTTGCTGGCGCACGTGGCGCTGTTGCTGTTGTACTGGGACAGCATTCCCGACCCTATTGCAGTGCATTTTGACGCGTCGGGCCAGGCGGATAGTTGGGAGCCGAAGACGATGCTGCACGTGCTGATGATGCCGCTGGTTTCGGTGGCGACTGCCCTGTTGATGTTTGCATGCCTTCCCCCACGTGAGCTCGCACAGCCGCAGCCGGTCGATGGGGCTGCCTCCGTACCGTATTCGGCGAGTATTGCGCAGCGAGTGGAACAGCTTGTGCACATGACCTGGCGCTTCATGGGGTGGTTCGCGGTGGCGATTGCTGTCGCGTTTCTGGTCAGCGACGTCACGACGCGGCTGCCGGCGTTTGCCCACATGCAGTGGCTTGCCCCCGCTATTTGGGTGGCGTTCACCATCCTGGTTGTCGCGGGAAGCCTCGTCTTGATGGTGCGGCTGACGTCCTCGAAGAAGATCGAACCCGATGCGGAGGAGATGGCCCGCGCTGATGACGAGTTTCTCGTGGGTATGTACAACGACCCGAACGATCCGATGGCCGCAATATCGATTTCGTCTCGCCCGACTCGCATCATCATCAACCGTGGGCAGCGGCTGGGCAAGCAGTATTTAATGCGGATGGTGGTCTCGATCGTGGTGTACACGCTCTTCACCGTGCTGGTGGCCATGCTATGAAAAAGGTGTTTGGGCTCCTCGCTGCGATTGTGCTGCTCGCTGTCGGCAGCTGGGTCTGGCAGCAGGTCGACGCCCCGGAGGCTGAGTTTCACGTCGCACAGGTTGTTGACGGCGACACAATCGTTGTCGACGGCCCCGCTGGGCAAGAGCGCGTTCGCCTGCTCGGGATTGACACTCCGGAGCGTGGCGAGTGCTTAGCTGACGACGCAACCCGGCGTCTCGAGGAACTCCTCCCTGAAGGCACGGGCGTACGCCTCGAATACGACCAGGAGCGCACCGACCGCTACGGGCGCACGCTTGCTGGTGTGTTACGCGACGGCCAATTCGTCAACGCCGTGATGGTGTCCGAGGGGCTTGCCCGCGTCGTCGAGTACGCGCCGAACACGAAGTTCACGCAGCGTCTCGAGGCAGAAGCCGCCCCCGCGGTGCGCGATTCCCTCGGCATCTACGGGCTGGGGCCCGAGTGTTGGTTTACCGAACCAACGCAACAAGTGACGTTGGAAATGCTCACCACAGGCATCGACGAGCTCGAGCGCTCCCCCGGTGACCGCGGCCTTGCCGGCCGCTGCCAGCACTACGTCGACGCACTGCGCGACAGCGTGAAACGTACCCGAAACTTCACGTTCCGCGAGCCCGCCATGGAGTACCTCGACGAACAGCAACGCCTTATCGACGAGCTGTCAGCACCGTAAACTTCGAGTTCCTCGCCACCTGCTCCACCTGTGCAAAACGCTTCGTGACCTGGGCACGGTATGGCAGGTGCGAGTTGAACACTATGAAGAGCTGACCGCCCGGTTTCAATAGGCGATGCGATGCGTCCAGCAGATGCTCCACCAGCGTCGTGTCCACGGTCGTGCCCGCGTGAAAGGGCGGGTTGAGCGCCACGGTATCGAAGGAGGCGTCGGCAAACTTGCTTCCGGCATCATCCCAGGTCGCGTCAATACCGATCGCGCGGGCGGAAAGCACCGCGTCCGCATCAGCATCCGTGGCATACACCTCCCCCTCAAGCCCCTTCGAAACAGCCCCATTGCCGCAGCCCAAATCCAGCAGCGCGCCGGGGGCGTCCGGAAGGCACGACCGCAGCAGCTGCCCGCCGTAGTCCGCCCGCGCACCTGCGAAAACACCACCGATAGCGACGAACCCGTTTGCTTCTACCGGCGTGTAGGACACTTGCTGCGGCCCGTATGCGGCCAAGCAGCGGAACTTGCCTTTGCCCCGCGTGGCGTGCACCTGCGCGAAGGACTGCGCCAGCACACCATTCATGGTGCGGCTCAGGTGCTTGTTGTTCGCCCCCAACACTACGTCCGCCTGCGTAAACCCTGCGCCCGCGATACTGCGCGCGAGGTAGTCAAGGCGCGCGAGCGACTTCGGTATCTCTCCCAACGCAACGCACGAACCGGACAACCCCGCCAGGTACTCATCGAGGCGCTGATCACCGACGACCTCTGCGCCCAACGCTGCTGCTTGCTGGCAGCGGGAGTAGTCCGTGTCCGCGACGATGACGCGCTTCCCGCTTTCCACACCGGCATGCACAAGCGCCCCGGTCGGGTCGTTGCACACGATGAGGATGTCGGCTGATCCGAACCCCTCGAGTTCCCTCACCTGCCCCCAGATCAGCCGGTCAAGCGCGCGCACGGCCACTTACCTCCCACTGCGTCAACACCAGGTACTGCTGCATGTTCTCTCCTTTTGCTCCTTGCCCAGACAGTTTAGGCTGTTGGCATGCATTACCCCGAGCTCCACCAACACTTTGCGGAAACACTCCCAGGCATGGTCGGCACGGTGGTGCCCACGCACTTCCCCAACGCCCAGGTGAGCTACCTCAACGAGTCAGCCGCGTCCGAGCTCGACCTCGACACGGAGTGGCTCCGAAGCGATGAGGGCATCGCCTGGATGACAGGTGCGACGGGCGGCGTTGCAACCGCCTACGCAGGCCACCAATTCGGCGCGTTCGTGCCCCTGCTTGGCGACGGCCGCGCAACCCTCCTCGGCGACCGCAACGGGTACGAGATCCAGCTCAAGGGAAGCGGGCGCACCCCTTTCTCCCGCCCAGGCTCCGACGGGCAAGGCCCACTGACCGCAATGCTGCGCGAGTACCTGGTCTCGGAACATATGCACGCGATCGGAGTTCCGACCACACGCGCCCTCGCCGTTATCAGCACAGGTGAGACAGTCATGCGCAGCAGCGGCCCCGTTCCAGCGGGCATCGTGGTCCGCGTCGCGCGCTCCCACCTACGCGTTGGCTCGGTGCAGTACGCAGCAACTCAGTCCCATGAACTCTTGGAGGCCGTCGTGCACGCCGCGGGTTTCGATGCTGCGGAAAGGCTGCTGGAAGGGGTTGTCGACAAGCAACTTGAACTGGTAGCGCAGTGGATGCGCTACGGGTTCGTGCACGGCGTCATGAACACGGACAACACCGCGCTCAGCGGCGAAACCATCGACTACGGCCCCTGCGCTTTCACCCAAGGGTTTGACCCGCACTCATGCTTCTCATCCATCGATCGGCATGGGCGCTACTGCTTCGGAGCCCAGCCAAACGTGATCGCATGGAATCTAGTGCGACTCGCGGAAGGGCTCTTGCCACTGATGCCGGAATCGCGGGCCAACGAGATCCTTACCACTATCCCTGAGCGCTGGGAGGGCGCCACCAAGCGCTGGTTCGGACCGGAAGGCCTCGATGCGGTAGTAGGTGTCGACGACCTCGCCGCCTACAACCGTAAACACGGCGTCAACGGACGCCCAGGTCCGTTGTATGTGCCGAAAAACTTCGCGCTACAAGACGCACTCGACGCGGTCGAGCACGTTGGCGACTACAGTCCGTTCACCGCTTTGCTCCAGGCAGTCACCCACCCATACGACCCGGACGCCGGGGAGCCGTGGATGCTCGAGAAGGAACCTGACGGCGCATTCACGACGTTTTGCGGAACGTAAAAGCCACACGGCGCCGGTACAACCGGAAGCCGTGTGGCCGATACTTTCAAGCGGCTACTACGCCTGGAGACCAAGCGTCTTTTGCGTCCACTCCCACTGCTTCTCGTACGCTGCCTTGTCATCGCGCAGCGATACACCATAGGTCGGGAACATTTCGTGCAGCTTGTCGCCCCAAGAGACCATGCGCTCGCCGAAGCAACGCTCCAGCAGCTCAATCATCGCTGCCGGGGTAATCGACGCACCCGGCGATGCACCCAGGATGCCTGCGATCGTGCCATCCTGGTCGTTGACCAGTGCGGTACCGAACTCGAGCGAACCAAACTTCGGTGCACGTGCAGGCTTAATCACTTGGACACGCTGGCCTGCGACAGCCACATCCCAGTCGGCAGGGTTTACCTCCGGGTAGTACTGACGCAGCACGTCGATCTTGCCGTCAAAATCGCGGAAGACTTCCTCCACCAGGTACTTCACCAAGCCGATGTTTGACGCAGCGACACCAAGGTAGGACGGAATGTTATCCGGACGAATCGACTTAAACAGGTCCAAGTACGAGCCCTTCTTCAAGAACTTCGGGCTCCAACCACCGTACGGGCCAAACAGTAGTGACTGCTCACCGTCAACAACGCGGAGGTCAAGGTGAGGAACGGACATTGGGGGCGCGCCCACCTTTGCCTTGCCGTACACCTTCGCTTGGTGCTGCGCAACCAGCTCCTGGTTGTTGGTACGCAGCCACATGCCGGAAATCGGGAACCCGGCGTAACCATGCACCTCCGGCACGCCTGCCTTACGCAACAAGTCGAGCGCGTAGCCACCCGCACCCACGAACACGAAACGCGCACGCGCGACATGCTTGTCGCCTGTGTGGACATTGCGGACGGTGACATTCCATAGCTTGCCCTCGCGCTTAAGATTCACTACTTCGTGCCCATAGTGGATCTGGGTACCAGCCTTCTCGGAGGCGTCGAAAAACTGGCGAGTCAGCGCACCGTAGTTAATGTCAGTACCCGCGTCCATCCAGGAAATTGCAACAGGCTCAGCACCAAAGTCGCGGCCCTTCGCCATCAGAGGAAGCTTCTCAGCAAACTTGTCTTCATCCGCCGAGAACTGCATACCCGGGAACATGTGGTTCGCAGACAGGGCCTCGTAACGGCGACGCAGGTAGTCGATCTGGTCCTGCCCCTGCGCGAACGAAACGTGTGGGACTGGGTGAATGAACTCGCTTGGGTCCCCCAACTTGCCATTGTCGATCTGATGGGACCAGAACTGGCGCGCGATCTGGAACTTCTCATTAATCGCGAGCGCCTTTGTAATCTGAATCTGCCCATTCTTTTCAGGCGTGTAGTTCAACTCACACAGCGCAGAGTGCCCGGTACCCGCGTTGTTGAGCGGGTACGAGGACTCTTGCGCTGGCCCCTCAAGTCGCTCATACACTGCTTGAGTCCACTCCGGCTCAAGCTCCCGGATCATTGCTCCCAGCGTGGCACTCATAATTCCGGCGCCGATATGCAGTACGTCAACCTCATCAACGTACTGGATGTTGCCCGTCTCAGACATTAGTAATATTCCCTCTTCGATCCATATCGTTGTACGAGTGCAACGCACACCTCAGGCAGGTGCGTAACCTCTCTAACCATACGCTTGTTGGCTGAACAGTTTCCACCTTACGTTACCCCTTATGCCCACATTTTGTTTTTGCTTCATACTTGCAGCCACCCCACCCCCTACACCCGCCCCCACCCCCTAGACCAAATGGTAAACATGGCTACTTGCGCAGCCCAAGCAAGTTCCTAGCCAGTCCGTTACCATTCCTACATGGCCAAAATTAGGAGCAACCACTGGCAACCAGACATATTGGGGGACGGATTCGAACAACTTACGCTCCCCCTCGGGGAAGACCCTGATACCCACCAGCCGGTCGTAGCGACACTCGTACGAATGACCTCGCCACCGCCGCCCAAACCGGGACAACCAGCCTTACTGTGGATTCACGGCATGTCCGATTACTTTTTCCAGGATCATGTGGCCGAACACTTCCACGAACAGGGTTATCCATTTTATGCACTCGACCTTCGTCGCTGCGGGCGCTCTCGGCAGCGAGGTGAGCGCTGGCACTACACCCGGGACATGTCCCACTACTTCCCCGAAATCACAAAGGCGGTGCAGTACGTAGCCCAGGGACACGGCCAGGTGGTCCTACTCGCGCACTCTACGGGTGGGCTTATCGCGCCTCTGTGGGCCGACGAGATGCGCCGTAACAACCCCGAAGTCCACGATCTAATAGCGGGCATCATTCTGAACAGCCCCTGGCTTGACCTACAGTTCCCGAAAGCGCTGACGACGGCATTCAAACCAGTCATTAATATTCTTGGCCGCGTGGTCCCACTGCTCCCGCTCCCCGGCGGAAGTCTTACGGCCTACGGTAAATCTCTCCACTACGAGGATCATGGTTCATGGTCCTTCGACAAGCAGTGGAAACCGATCTCCGGGCATCGGAAATATTTCGGCTGGATGCGCGCTGTACTCCAGGCGCAGGCAAAGATTCACTCGGGAACGGTCAACGCTGGTGTTCCAACGCTGGTCCTGCATTCCTCGCATTCTTTTTTGAAAAACGAATACACCCCAGCTGCTGATACCGCGGATACCATCTTGGACGTCGACCAGATCAGCTACTGGGCGCCCCACGTCGCCGACGACACCACCACCGTCGCCATCGATGGCGCCCGCCACGACGTCTTCCTTTCCGAGCCTTACTCGCGCACAGCTGCCTACCGCGCGTCCATCCAGTGGCTGCAGACCCTCACAACACCTAAGGAGTAACCAATGAGCATTCACGTAGACGAGCATTTTGACCTCATTATTATCGGCACCGGGTCCGGCAACTCGATCCTTACCCCAGAGTTCGACGACAAGAAGGTTGCCATCGTCGAGAAAGGCACCTTCGGTGGCACGTGCCTCAACGTCGGCTGCATTCCGACAAAGATGTATGTTCTCGCCGCAGACGCCGCATACCAGGCCCGCACGTCCAAGAAGCTCGGCATCGACTTGGAATACCGTGGCGTCGATTGGCCCTCAATCGTCGACCGTGTCTTCACCGAGCGCATCGACAAGATTGCCGAGGGTGGCGAAGCCTACCGCCGCGGCGACGAGTGCCCCAACGTCACCGTCTTCGACCAGCACGCAAGATTCGTCGCCCCAAAGACAATTTCCACTGGCATCGGCAACGAAGCACGCACGATCTCCGCGGATCAGATTGTGATCGCCGCAGGATCGCGCCCCTTCATCCCCGAGTGGGCAAAGGCAGTTCCGTTCCACACGAACGAGGACATCATGCGCCTGCCAGAGCTACCTAAGTCACTGACTATCGTGGGCGGCGGCTTCATTGCGATGGAGTTCGCCCACGTCTTTGATGCCCTCGGCACCAAAGTCACGGTGGTCAACCGCTCACCGTTCCTTCGCACGCTAGATGAGGACATCACCCAGCGCTTCAATAAGCTTGCCCAAGAGCGTTTCGACGTCCACTTCGGCACCGTCCGCGAGGCCCAGCACAACGAAGACGGCATAGCGCTGACTCTTGACGACGGCACCACCATCACCAGCGAGCACCTCCTGATTGGCATGGGCCGTATCCCGAACGGCGACCAGATGTCGCTCGAGGCATCGGGCATCGATATGGAAGATGACAGTCGCGTGGCCGTCGATAGTTACGGGCGCACCACCTGCCCGGGCGTGTGGGCACTCGGTGACGTGTCCTCCCCGTATCAGCTCAAGCATGTAGCTAACGCGGAGATGCGTGCCGTGCGCCACAACCTACTGGCGGCGATGAATGGCGCCCCAGAATCCGAGTACCGCACCATGCCACACGAGCATGTCCCATTCGCCGTCTTCACCGAGCCACAGATCGCCACAGTTGGCCTCACGGAGAAGGAGGCCCAAGACGCAGGCTACGACGTCACCGTGAAGCAGCAAAACTATGGTGACGTCGCCTACGGCTGGGCACTCGAGGACACCTCAGGCATCGTAAAGCTTGTCGCCGACAAGAAAACTGGGAGACTCCTGGGAGCCCAACTTATTGGTCCGCAGGCCTCAACGCTCGTCCAGCAACTGATCACGATCATGGCGTTCGACATGGACCTTCGAGAGGTTGTACGCAAGCAGTACTGGATCCACCCCGCTCTGCCGGAGGTCATCGAAAACGCGATTCTTGGTCTTGACCTTGTATTTATTGGTGACTAAACCTTACCGCCACCCCAAAATGGGGTGGAGACGAGATCAGGCAAGGCACACCTATTTAACGTGCATATTTCCCCAGGTGGCCGTACCACGTGTAACGCATGTGACACGCGCGACGATTCCCCTGTTGGTGCAGCAGGCGATACGCGGGCTTACTGAAAGTTCTCTCACGGATTTTTTGGGATAACTTGTGCAATCTTGCCCGCGTTGGTCTAAAGTAGGTCACCGACACCGGGCAGAGTCCACATGGGGCTTGCTATCGGTCCTAGGACCTTCACAGGTTCTGGATTTCTCCGAACTTCCACCCGGACGTCTTGTAAGTATCTATCAGAGAAGGATTTCGTTTCATGCGTAATTTCCGTAAGGCAGCCCTCGCAGGCGCTACCGCTGTCGCTGTAGCATTCGGCTCCGCAACCGTCGCTATTGCTGAAGAGTCCACTATCGCTACCCCAACCCCGACCGTCAACGTCGCTCCGGACAAGCAGATCGACAAGAACAAGAACCTCGGTGGCTCTTCCACCAAGATCGGCCACAAGCTGGGCGCTTGGGAGAAGGACGAGAACGGCAAGGTTCAGGCCAAGGGCGCTAACGCTAAGGCTCTGTTCGGCATCAAGAAGGAGGGCTTTGGGGACCAGCCAGTGTGGGCGCAGATCGGCTACGTCCTCACCGTGTTCACCTCCGTCGCTGCAGCAGTCGGCCTGATCGTTGGACCTGCATACAACTTCGTTGTTCACGGTCTGCCAGCAGCCAAGTAAGTAATCGCGGATTTCCGCAACTGAATCAATAAATTTCGAAAGAAGGAAACTCAATGCGTAACTTCCGCACCGCAGCTGTTGCTTCCGCAACCGCACTGACTGTCGCTCTTGGCGGCATTGCTACCGCTTCCGCAGCAGAGAAGACCGATACTCCTGCAAAGCCAGAGACCGTCCCAACCGCCACCGAGACGCCTAAGCCTAAGGCTGACCGCCAGGTAATCTTCACGGGCAAGCAGGAAGGCGACAAGGAAGCCGGCAAGGTCATCTCCGAGGGCACCAAGGGCCTGTTCTCTGGCGCTGGTTCCTCCCACTACTACGATGACACCGACAAGCCTTTCTACGCCACCGATGCGTTCGGTAAAGAGACTGACGCTGCGGCTGTCCCTCAGTGGGCACGCGCTTGGATTGACGGCACCGTCATCGCTGGCATCGGCGCACTGGTTGGCCTGATCATCGCTGGCTTCAACTTCGCTTCCTACAACGGCCTGATCAAGCTCTAAGATCTGCCTCCTAGGAAACGCCACTGCCCTGTCGCAACACGCGGCAGGGCAGTTTTCTATTCGGCAAAATAAAACCGCGGCTGGTACCTTACGACAAGCACCAGCCGCGGTTTAGCGCGTTCAGGAGCTGTTTATGCTCCCAACATCAGCTGGCCCTCAGCAACGTCCTTATCCGGAATGGTGAGGATCTCGTTGCCGTCCTCGGTAATCACCAAGGTGTGCTCGAACTGGGCGGTGAACTTACCGTCGCGGTTTTGCACAGTCCAACCGTTATCCCAAATGTCGTACGGAAGCGCGCCGAGATTGATCATCGGTTCGATAGTCAGCGTCATTCCTGGCTCCAGGATGTCCCGGTAGGCATCGGAGTCGTAGTGGAGAACCACGAGTCCGTTGTGGAACGTTGGGCCAACACCATGACCAGTGAAGTCGGTGACTACGTTGTAGCCAAAACGCTTCGCATAAGACTCGATGACCCTGCCAATCACGTTGATCTCACGGCCAGGCTTCGCAACCTTGATACCGCGCATCATCGCCTCGTACGTGCGCTGGACCAGATCCTTATGCTCCTGGGAGACATCGCCGGCGAGGAACGTCGCATTCGTATCACCGTGCACACCGTTCTTATACGCGGTGACGTCGATGTTGACGATGTCGCCATCCTCAATCACGGTGGTATCCGGGATGCCATGGCACACGATCTCGTTGAGAGACACACAGCAGGACTTCGGGAAGCCACGGTAGCCAAGCGTGGACGGGTACGCGCCGTGGTCAAGCATGTACTCGTGGGCAACGCGGTCGATCTCGTCAGTCGTCACGCCGGGCTTGACTGCTGCACCCGCAACCGCCAGTGCATTTGCGGCGATCTTGGAGCTCTCGCGCATCTTCTCGATCGTCTCGGCGTCCTGCACGTACGGTTCGCCGATGTTTTCCTGTACGTCGTCTTTCCAGGCGTATTCCGGACGCTCAATGTCCTTGGGTACTTTCCGGATCGGAGTGGACGCTTGTTGTTGTAGTTTTCCTCGTTTGCTCATGCGCCCCATAGTAGTACCTGCCTACTGAGGTCGAACTAACCCCCGCGCGACTGGTCAAGATTCACCAGCATCGAGTTCGTCAGCGCGACTGCTGCCTCCGAGCCGCCGCCAAGCACGACCAGGGCTGCGAACGCTATATCGTCGTCAACTCGGTAGCCGGTAAACCACGAATGGGAACCCTGGTTGATTTCGGCCTCACCGGTTTTGCCACGGATATCACCACCGGCGGTCATTCCTGCCGCCGTACCACCCGGGGCTGTCACGGCCGCCATCATTTCCTGGAGCTGGTGCCATGCCTCATCCGGCATACGAGGCGCAGACTCGCTCAGCTCGGTCTCCTGTCCCTTAATCAGGTACGGGGTCGGCATTGACCCATTCGCAGCTGATGCGGCCACAAGTGCCATGCCGAACGGGCTTACAAGGTCGTGGCCCTGCCCGTATCCGGCCTCTGTTCGGTCGAGTGGCTCCTCGCCTACCGGGATGGAGCCGGTGATGGTCTCCAGGCCAGGGATCTTCATATCGAGTCCAAGCCCGAACTGCTTGCCGATATCCCGAAGTTCACCAGGGGCGAGCTTCGTCGAAATGTCGGCGAATGTCGTGTTGCACGAGTGCGCAAATGCCGACTGTAGTGAGACGTTGCCGAGGGAGAATCCGGCGTAGTTCGTCACGGTCCTGCCGTACAGGTTCATGGTTCCCGGGCAGGGCACGGTACTACCCGGAGTAAGGGCCTGGCGCTCGAGGCCCGCCGCAGCTGTGATGATCTTAAACGTTGAGCCTGGCGGGTACTGGCCCATCGTCGCAAGGTTGCCCTCACGGTCAGCCTCCCGCGTCTGCGCAACAGCAAGCACCGCGCCATTGGACGGGCGGATAGCAACAATCATCGCCTGTCGTCCGGCATACGGCTCGAGCGCCCGCTCTGCAGCCAGCTGCACGCTGTGGTCCAGGCTGACCTCAATCGCGGGTGCAGGAGCCGGGGCGTGGCGTTCAATATCCTCCAGCACCGCGCCGTGCTCGTTGACCACGCTCACGCTCCAGCCGGCATCACCAATCAAGTCATCACGAACGAGCTCACCAACGCGAGCGAGCATATCCGGCGCGAAATCCGGCTCGATATTCACCATCGCCGCTTCCTCGTTGATGCGCACTCCCGGCACGGAGCTAAACGCAGCCTTGGCGGCATCACCGAATTCGGCCGGCACCATCGCAACTGAGTACGTGCCCTGAGCCTGAAGGAGGCTGTTCTCTAGTTCATCCGCGGGAATCTCGGGCACCGCGGAAGACTTGCCACGGGCATCTTGGAGGAATGCAGAAATCCGGCGAGCGGTGTCCGGGATGTCGCGCACGGCGTGCTTTTCCACCAGGATGCGGAACGCTGTCCCGGGTCGCAGCAGTTCTACCCCATCGGAAGAAACGACGCTCGCCTTAGATGCAGCTACGGAACGCAGCTCCAAGTGTTGCTGCGCGCCCAGGCGCGGATGCAAAATGCTGGGCTGCCAACGAACGGTCCACTTCTCGCCAATCTGGGTCAGCGTCATGTGCGAGTCATACTCGACCGTGCGTTCTTTCGGCAGGCCCCACTTCAAGTGGTACGAGACGGTAGCTAGGTTGTCACTCTGGTTAACGTCGTTGATCGTCGCCTCCAGCGCCTCAGCTTGGAGCCCTTCGACCGTTTCTTGGAATGATGCGTTGGCGTCGGAGGGGACGTCGACAAGATCTTGAAAATTAGACCCGTCAAGACTCACGAGGGCGTCAAGAAACTCACGAGCGACGGGCTCAACATCATTCGGGCGCGGTGTGCAGGCAGTGGCCAGCGCGCCCGTAAAAACTACGCTTAGGAGCAAAGCGAGGAGACGTTGCATGGACCTAAAGTACCAAGACCACAGCGAAACGTCGCCTCCGCCACTCCCCGCGAGCAGACTATCTAGCGCGTAACCTTGACTTCCGCGCGTGCGCCCTCGACCTCCTCGAGGCCTTCTTCCTCAGCGATACGCTGAGCGTGGGCGATAAGGGTCTCAACGATCTTCGACTCTGGAACAGTCTCAACGACCTCGCCCTTCACAAAGATCTGTCCCTTGCCGTTGCCAGAAGCCACGCCTAAGTCAGCGTCGCGAGCCTCACCAGGTCCGTTCACAACGCAGCCCATGACGGCGACGCGCAGCGGGTACTCCATGCCCTCGAGACCTGCAGTCACTTCCTCAGCGAGCTTGTACACATCCACCTGTGCGCGGCCACAGGACGGGCAGGAGACAATCTCAAGCTTTCGCGGGCGCAGGTTCAGCGACTGCAAAATCTGGTCGCCGACCTTGATCTCCTCCACCGGGTCCGCAGAGAGCGAAACGCGAATCGTGTCGCCGATGCCCTGTGAAAGCAGCGCACCAAATGCGACGGAGGACTTAATAGTGCCCATGAACTTCGGGCCGGCCTCAGTCACGCCGAGGTGCAACGGGTAGTCGGTCTTCTCGGCGAGCTGGCGGTAAGCCTCAACCATGAGAACCGGGTCAGAGTGCTTCACGGAAATGGCGATATCGCCGTATCCGTACTCCTCGAACAGGCCAGCCTCATAGATCGCGGATTCAACCAACGCCTCAGGGGTGGCCCGGCCATACTTCTCCAGCAGGCGCTTATCGAGCGAGCCACCGTTGACACCAATGCGAATCGGGATACCAGCGTCCCCTGCAGCCTTAGCGACTTCCTTCACACGACCATCAAACTCTTTAATGTTGCCCGGGTTCACTCGCACGGCAGCACACCCGGCATCGATCGCTGCGAAGATGTACTTCGGCTGGAAGTGGATGTCGGCAATCACCGGGATAGGTGACTTCGCCGCAATCGCTGGAAGAGCATCTGCGTCAACGGTCTTCGGGCAGGCAATGCGCACAATGTCACAGCCCGCGGTAGCCAGCTGCGCGATCTGCTGCAGCGTAGCGTTAATGTCGTGCGTCTTCGTCGTGGTCATGGACTGGACCGTGATCGGGTGATCCGACCCAACTCCCACACCGCCAACCATCAGCTGACGAGTCTTTCGACGAGGTGCGAGCGTTGGCGCTGGGCCTTCAGGAATACCTAAACCGATGGGAAGATTCATAGTTGCTTACTCTAGCACTGCTACCCAAACAGCTTGATTGGGTTCACCACATCCGCAAGCATCACAAATACACCAATCGTCAGCAGTGCAGCGGCCATCGCGTATGTCACCGGCATCAGCTTGCGGTAGTCCGCAGGGCCACCAGGCTCGAGCCCCCGCAACCTGCGATGCGCATCCCTAATCTTCTCATACAGGACTACTGCTATATGCCCACCATCCAGGGGCGGCAAAGGAATCAAGTTGAACAGCGCGAGGAAGAAGTTGAGACTCGCCAACATCATCCAGAACATCGACCACATGCTTTGTTGCGCTAACTCCCCGCCTGCGCGAGAAGCGCCGATGACACTAACTGGACCGTCAAGCTCTCGCTCAGCACCAAAAATTGAAGCCACAACACCAGGAATCTTCGACGGGAACGCGATAAGGCCCTGGACAGTCGCATTCAGCATCTGGCCCGTAAACGCAGCCGTAGCTGGCACAGCCTCGAGCGGACCGAACTGGCGCATCGCGTCTTCCACTGGCGCGCTTGTGACACCGATCGCCCCCGCTTCAAAGGACGCACCGGTCGCTGGATCGATCCTGGACACGGTCGCGAGTGGAACTGCAATATCAAGCTCTTGCTCGTTACGCATCACAGTAAGCGTGACTGTTTCCCCCGGACGCTGCATCACATAATCCCTCAACGCGGGGAACGTAGTGAGCTCCTCCCCATCAACGGCGAGTAGCTTATCCCCTTCACGCAAACCTGCATCATAGCCAGGACCATTACCGGTGCATTCTCCCAGATGAGTCTCATCAATCTGGTCGGGAGCGCACTGCAGCTCACCCACAGTTGGTGTCCGGTCGGCGTACGGGTTCGGAATCGCCGCGAAGATCGCCACGAAGTACAGCACCACAACGCCGATCAGTAGATTCATGGCGATGCCGCCACTGAGCACCGCAATTCGCTGCCACCACGGCTTGCGGTACATCGCAACGGGAGCTTCCTCCTCAGTGACAGGATCCTGCGCGGTCATCCCTGCGATATCGCAAAATCCGCCGAGAGGCAGTGCCGCAATGCCGTACTCCGTCTCCCCCTTCTTGACGGACCACACTTTCGGCCCAAAGCCCACAAAATATCTCCGCACGCGCATCCCAAACGCGCGTGCGGTAAACATGTGTCCGGCCTCATGGAGCGCGATAGAGACTGTAATACCCAGGGCAAAAAGTATGATTCCTACAACGCCCACTCGCTGCTCCTTGCCTTTCAGGCTGGTTTACAGCTGGGCGATTACTTCCTTTGCCGCCCGGCGTGCACCAGCATCCACGTGAAGAATATCTTCGATAGATGTCGGCGCAAAAGCAAACGCCCCTGCCGCGTCAAGGACATATCCAATCACGTCAACGATGTGCGGGAAACGAATCTTGCCTGCAAGGAATGCTTCCACCGCCACCTCATTCGCAGCGTTGTACACCGCTGGGTATGGGTCCCCCATCGCTGAAGCTTCCCGAGCGAGACGCACGGCGGGGAAAGCTTCGTCGTCGAGCGGCTCAAACGTCCACTCACTTGCCTGCGAAAAGTCCAGCGCTGGCTGTGCACCCGGGATACGCTCCGGCCAAGCAAGAGCGTGGGAAATCGGCAACATCATCGACGGCGGCGAAGCTTGCGCAATCGTCGCACCATCGGCAAACGTGATAGCCGAGTGCACAATCGACTGCGGGTGCACCACGACATCAATAATGTCGGGCGCAATACCAAACAGCAGCGTCGCCTCGATCAGCTCCAGTCCCTTGTTCACCATCGTGGCGGAGTTCAAGGTGTTCATAGTGCCCATCGACCACGTCGGGTGCTGCCCGGCCTGCTGCGGAGTTGCCTCCATCATCTGCTCGCGGGTCCACCCCCGGAACGGGCCTCCCGAAGCAGTAAGGACGAACCGTGAAACGTCAGCACGGCTCCCTGCGCGCAGGCATTGGGCCATCGCAGAGTGCTCAGAATCGACCGGCACGAGCTGTCCAGGCTTCACCTTCTCCATGACGAATTGACCGCCAGCGACCAGCGATTCCTTGTTCGCCAGAGCTAGCACGCCATCCTTGCGAAGCGTCGCAAGCGTCGACTCAAGACCGGCGGAACCGACAAGTGCATTTAACACGATGTCTGCATCTTGCATTTCAACAAGAACCGCAGCGGCGTCCTCACCTGTGATAATGACATCACCCACAGCGCGAGAAACGTCTTTCGCAGGGTCGAGCTGCTGCACTGCAATTTGTTCTGGGCGCAGATTGAACTCCTGTGCCTGTTGGATAACAAGCTCAGGGTTGTGCCCTGCTGCCGCGATGCCGACAACCTCAAAGTCTTCAGGGTGCTTCCGAATGATATCGAGAGCCTGTGTGCCGATAGAGCCTGTCGATCCAAGAATCAGAACCTTTTTCACAACCTCCATTGTGGCACGTCACGGCAAAAATAGATACTTAGTTTCTCCTTAAAGTATTTTTGACCACCGCTCGTCGTGGTGCATACACAAGATGTGCACATACGACCGTGGGGATACTCTGTCATTCCCATCACCACACATCGCACCCACAGGCGCACCTCCCCCGCTGGCCCTCACGTACATGATGCGAAAGTTTGAACTCATTGGGGGCTACACAGTGCCATCGCGCCCTGCAATATGAAAAGATAATGCACAGTACACACAGATTTAGCATGTCCGCCGTCGGGCGCATACACAATAGTGCGAACCGATGCGGACGACTACAGCTCAAGGAGAATGGCAGTGGCTCACCCTCAGGACAAAGCTCCACAGGTATATAACGGCGTTTCTGAAGCTGACGTCCCTTCCGCCCGCTTCGGGTGGAGCGCGTTCAAGCCGCGCACGATTCAACTCGCAGGGTGGATCTCGGTGATCTTCTTGCTCGCGTACAACTTCGGTAACCACCACGGCCACGTAGAAACGATTTGGCTGCTCGCATTTGCAGTTTTGATTGCAGTTGCACTGATTTTCCACGGACTGCAGCCGAAGCTCAGCCAGGTTCGCACGGTCACCTCGCACAACAAGCCTGCTGGCCACAAGGAGCCGGACTGGATTTACGCACAGCAGACAATGACCGGCCCATACGCCGAGCTCGATGAGCGCGAGCTGCGCGCCCTCAACATCGATCCGGCGCGTCTCAATACACTGCGCGGTGCACAGCAGCAGAGCATTCACTAGTTTCGCGCTTTACACCGAATAGCAATAAACGGCGCCACCCCACTCACAGGTTGAGGGTGGCGCCGTTTTCGCGCACCTAAACTCGGCGCAACGTCACTCGCCTTCCGCCGCGAGCTGCCCGCAAGCCGCAGCGATCTCCTGACCCTTCGTGTCACGGACAGTGCACGTCACACCCTGCGCAATCACACGACGAACAAACTCATCCTGGCGCGCCTTCGGGGACGCGTCCCACTTCGAACCCGGAGTTGGGTTCAGTGGAATGAGGTTGACGTGTACCAGCGGCCCTAGCGCCTGATGCAGCTTCCTGCCGAGCATGTCAGCGCGGAAATCGTGATCGTTGATGTCACGAATCAACGCGTACTCAATCGATACGCGGCGCCCTGTTGTATCCGCGTAGTAGCGGGCTGCGTCCAGCACATCCTGCACGGAAAACCTATTGTTCATCGGCACCAGTGTGTCGCGCAGCTCGTCATCAGGGGTGTGCAAGGAAACCGCGAGCGTGCAGGAGAGGCCTTCGTCGGCAAGCATTCGAATCTGCGGCGCGAGACCAACTGTTGACACAGTGACGTTGCGCTGAGAAATCCCGAATCCCTGCGGCGCTGGACTCGTGATCTGGCGTACTGCGCTGACCACGCGCTTGTAGTTCGCCAGCGGCTCTCCCATCCCCATAAAGACGATGTTGGAAAGACGGGAGCCTTCCTCCTGCATCATGGCTGCTGCAGCTCGCACCTGATCGACGATCTCCGCAGTTGACAAGTTTCTATCGAGACCGCCCTGACCGGTCGCGCAGAACGGACAAGCCATTCCGCAACCCGCCTGTGAGGAGATACACAGCGTCGCGCGATCCTTGTACCGCATCAGCACAGACTCCAGGAGAATGCCGTCATGCAGCCGCCACAACGTCTTGGTGGTGTCCCCCTCATCGGTCTCTACCCGACGTACTGGAGTCAGCAGCGTCGGAAAAAGAGCCTCTTTTACCTTCTCGCGCTGCGCGGCAGGCAGATCCGTCATCGTGAGGGGATCTGCTTCAAACTTGCCGTAGTAGTGGCGCGCAATCTGGTCCGCACGGAACTTCGGCAGACCAAGGGACTTCAGGGCCTCGATGCGCTCTTCGCTCGACAAATCAGCGAAGTGCTTCGGCGGCATACCAAACTTTGGGGTCAGAAGTGGCAGTGTTGGGGTCTCAGTCATAATTGCCCCATCTTTGCACGTTAGAACGGATTCATCAATGCGGAAGCGCTGAGCAGAATGTACGTTGCGCACGCTGCTGGCAACATACCGTCTAAGCGATCCATGATTCCGCCGTGTCCAGGCAGTATCTGGGACATATCCTTGATACCGAGTTCACGCTTGAATTGGCTTTCGACGAGATCACCCATAGTGGCGCACATAACCAGTGCGGCACCCAAAAGGATCCCCATCCACCACGGGCCCTTGATCAGTAGCGTGACCACCGCGACGCCTGCAATGATCCCGAATATCATCGAGCCCGCAAATCCTTCCCAGGACTTCTTCGGGCTTACAGCCGGCGCCATCGGGTGCGCACCAAACATCACGCCAGCAGCGTATCCCCCAACGTCAGACGCCACCACACAGCACATGAACGCGACAATGAACGCTGAACCACTGACGGAGCCTTCGTCGATAAGCGAAACCATCGCAGCGAAGCTTCCAAACAGTGGAATCCACGCCAGGACGAACACTCCCACGGCGGTGTCGCGGAGATAGTTGGTCGGTGTCTGGTGCCTGCCATGGTCGAACAGCCGCCAAAACATCAGGAACAGCACTGTGAACGCGAAAGCGCCAACTACGCCAGCGGTTTTGTAGGCGGCGGAGGACCACACCATGATCTGACCGAGGATGATCAGCAGCGTGCGCGGCTGCTGGTAGCCCGCTTCCCGCAAACGGGTAAGCACCTCCCACATCCCACCTGCTACAGCGATGGCGACAAGCGGATACCAGGCCATAGGACCAACCCACACAGCAGCGATCACCACAGCGCCGAGGATGACCCCGGTCGTGATGGCGGCTGGCAGATCGCGACCCGCATCATTTTTCGGCTTGGGCGGCGCGATGCGGGGCCAGCCCGATGGTCCTGACTGATCTGTCGAGTGTTTCACGTAGCGGTGCTTTCTATTCATCGAAAGGTCTGCTTAGACCTCCATCAGCTCGGCTTCCTTGCGCTGAACTAGCTCATCAATCTGTGCCACGTAGCCCTGGGTGGTCTTGTCCAGTGCCTTTTCTGCGGTCTGCACTTCGTCCTCGCCGGCGTCGCCGTCCTTCTGGATCTTCTTCAGTGCTTCCATACCGTGGCGGCGGACGTTACGGATAGCGATCTTGCCGTCCTCACCTTTCTGCTTGGCCTGCTTGACCAGGTCACGGCGACGATCTTCCGTCAGCTGTGGGATCGTGACGCGAATGACTTGCCCGTCATCGGTCGGATTGACGCCGAGATCAGAGTTGCGGATGGCAGTCTCAATTTCCTTGAGCGTTGACATGTCGTACGGCTTGATCAGCAGCATGCGTGGCTCCGGAACAGAGATCGTCGCCATCTGGTTGATCGGGGTTGGGGCACCGTAAAAATCAGCCATGACGCCATTAAACATGGCAGGGTTAGCGCGACCAGTCCGAATCGTTACGAGGTCATCGCGGGTGAAATCGACAGAAGCGCTCATACGCTCTTCGGCATCAAGCAACACGTCATCAATCATTTTTACTCCACTTCTTCTGTACAAAGCGTTCGGGACAAATAAGTCGCACACTAATCTACCAGCGTTTCACTCCCAGCCGTGTCGTGGCTTGACGGGGAACGGCAGAATTCAAGGCAAGTTACGCCTAGACTGTCCCCATGCTTTACTCCCCCGCCAGTGCCGCGATGGTCTATACACACCCGACTCCATTGCGCACTGCTGAGGGCCGACTTTCATCGTGGCAAATCCCCATCAAAGACGGAACGGATGTCGCTGGAATGCCCACCACGCACGGCAACCCGTCACGCAGCGTCATCGCGGAAGAGCACAGCCCAATCGTCGCAGCACTGCTTGAGTCTGGGGCAGCCATCCCTGGAAAGTCACTGACAGCCGAGCTAGGGGCGACGTGCTACGCCGAAGAAGTCCACTCACCACTTTTAGAGTCCCCCATGTTCCCTGGGTGCACGCCCGGTGGTTCTTCAGCAGGCGCCGGAGTGCTCGTGGGCAGTGGGCTGTACCGTGCTGCACACGGCACGGACGCTGGAGGGTCCTTGCGAGTCCCGGCTGCAGCCTGCGGTGCCGTTGGTTACAAGCCTGGAACACGCGGGGCAGTCGCGAATGGTTTTATCACGCGCAGCGTCGCAGACCAGTTTGAGTTGTACGGACATCACCCCACCGCGGTACGCAAACTGCGCATCGGAGTACTTATCGACGGCCTCTTCGCCAACACCACTGTTTCAACGAGCCGCGGTGATGCCCTTGAGGCCGCTGCACGTGAGCTCGGGAAACACCATGATGTAGTGTCTCTTCGCCCCTATGCGGATGCACAATCAACGTTTGAGCACTTCAGACACCGCATCACGAGCAGCTTCCGCAACGTAGAGCCACTCGACAATCACTACCTCGCATGGATGCACGCACAAGGTTGCGCAGTAACTCCAGAAGAACTATTTTCAGCGAATGACCACTTCGCGCACCTACTAAGACACGTACAGCACGAGTGGGACGTCGATATCGTGCTCACCCCCACGATTGCGTTTGATCCCCCACCAATTGGCTACTTCTCTTCCCTCGCCCCGGATGAGAGCTTTTACCAACAAACAGTGTGGACGCCCTGGTGCACGCTGTTCAATGTGATGGGCAGCCCCGCTGTCGCAGTCGGGGCGCTCCACCTTGGGTCAGTCACAGTTGGCGGACGCGCGCTACTTTCGGTAGCGCGCACCGTCGAACATTTTGGGCTGCCCGATTAATTCTTAGGAAACAAGGGTACCGATCTGCTCGCCGGATACCGCGCGGGCAATGTTGCCTTCCTTGAGCAGGTTGAACACGAGGATCGGCATGTTGTTGTCCATGCACAGCGAAAACGCGGTGGCATCGGCAACCTTGAGTTCCTTTTCGAGCACCTCGCGGGGAGAAACCTCGCTGTAGAGCTGTGCGTCTGGGTTGGTTCGAGGGTCGTCGTCGTAGACTCCGTCAACCCCCTTCGCCATCAGGAGCACCTCGCAACCAATTTCCAGGGCGCGTTGCGCGGCCGTGGTATCCGTAGAGAAGTACGGCATGCCCATGCCAGCACCGAAGATGACGACGCGCCCCTTCTCCAGGTGCCGCACTGCACGAAGCGGCAAATAGGGCTCAGCGATCTGCGCCATGTTGATGGAGGTCTGAACGCGGCAGTCGACGCCCTTCTGCTGCAGGAAGTCCTGGAGCGCCAGGCAGTTCATCACCGTGCCGAGCATGCCCATGTAGTCGGAGCGTGCACGGTCAAGGCCACGCTTTTGCAGCTCTGCACCGCGGAAGAAGTTGCCGCCGCCAATCACTACCGCTACTTCGGTTCCGGACTGGGCGACTTCGGCAATCTGTGCAGCAACGCTTTCGACGACGTCCGGATCGATACCAACCTTTCCACCGCCGAACATTTCACCGCCCAGCTTGAGCATGACGCGTTTGAATCCTGTGCGGGTAGACGCAAGTTCTGACACTGTGAGGACACTCCTTGAGAGTTGGCCAATTCGAGCCGTAGAGGACAATTCTGTTCTCGACCGATCTTAGCGATCTCAGTCCGGTTTGTAGCAACCGGGTATAAAGAAACCGCCGGCCGAGGGTAACCCCTCAACGCCGACGGTAAAAGCATCAGGCTTATGCCTGGCCAACCTCGAAGCGAACGAAGTCGGTGACCTCAATGCCGCTCTCCTCCGTGAACTGCTTCACGGTCTTCTCGGAGTCAGCAAGCGACGGCTGGTCCAGAAGAACAACGTCCTTGAAGAAGCCGCCCATGCGGCCCTGGACGATCTTCTCGATAGCTGCCTCAGGCTTACCCTCGTTGCGGGTGATCTCTTCCTGAACAGCGCGCTCCTTCTCGACGACCTCGGCCGGAATATCCTCTTCCTTGAGGTAGCGAGCCTTCATCGCAGCGATCTGCAGCGCAACCTGGTGTGCAGCCTCAGCGTTGTCGCCCTTGTAAGCAACCAAAACGCCAACAGCTGGTGGCAGGTCAGCGGAACGCTGGTGCAGGTACTTCGCCAGCTGCTCACCCTCGATGGTGGCAGCGCGGCGCAGCTCCAGCTTCTCGCCAATCTTTGCGGAGAGGCGCTCAAGAACGTCGTGGGCAGTCTCGCCGTCGACATCAGCGTTTGCCAGCTCCTCCTGGCTGTTTGCCTTCGCTGCTGCAGCAGCGTCAGCAATCTTGCCAGCGATGGTCTTGAACTCGTCGTTCTTAGCAACGAAGTCCGTCTCCGAGTTGATTTCGACGATGGTGTTGCCGGAGACAGCGACGAGCCCCTCGAGAGCATTGCGCTCTGCGCGCTTGCCCACGTCCTTTGCGCCCTTGATGCGGAGCAGCTCGACAGCCTTCTCGAAGTCGCCGCCGGTCTCCTCCAGCGCCTTCTTGCAGTCGAGCATGCCGGAGCCGGTGGTTTCGCGCAGCTTCTTTACGTCAGCAGCAGTGTAGTTCGCCATATTCGGGCGATCCTCCTCGTACAGTAGTGGATAAATACGTCGTAAAATTATGCTTCAAGCAAAACACCCCACGCCCAATTCGCGCCCATAATCCAGGACGTGAACAGGACGCGGGGTGTCACACTCGCTTATGCAGGATACACGTTTCGCGCGTCCTGCGAGCGGAGTTACTTAGCCTGCTGAGCTTGCTCTGCAGCGCGAACAGCGTGTGGCTGCTCGACTGGTGCAACCTCCTGTGGCGCAGCAGCTTCAGCCTCAGCGGCTGCCTTCGCAGCGTCTGCAGCGGAAACCTCAGCGGATGCGGCTGCCTGAGCAGCGGCCTCTGCAACCTCTGCCTGGTGCTTAGCGTCGGTGTCGCCTGCAGCCTCACGTGCGGAAGCCAGCTGACGCTCTTCGCGCTGCTGCTTACCAGCGATGACTGCCTCGCCGATGATGTGGGTCAGGATCTTGACCGCGCCGATGGCGTCGTCGTTACCCGGGATTGGGAAGTTGACGTCGTCCGGATCACAGTTGGTGTCAAGAACAGCAACAACCGGGATACGCAGCTTCTCTGCCTCGTTGACCGCGATGTGCTCCTTGTTCGTGTCAACAACCCACAGAGCAGAAGGTGCCTTGGTCATGTCAGCGATGCCACCGAGGACACGCTCGAGCTTCTGGCGCTCGCGGGTCAGCATCAGAACTTCCTTCTTGCCGCGACCTGCGTAGCCGTTCTCAGCAGCGTCCATAGCCTGGAGCTCCTTCATACGGGCGATACGCTTGGAAACGGTCTGGAAGTTGGTGAGCATGCCACCGAGCCAGCGGTGCGTTACGTATGGCATACCAACGCGCTGAGCCTCTTCCTGAATAGGCTCCTGCGCCTGCTTCTTCGTACCAACAAACAGGATCGTGCCGCCGTGTGCAACGGTCTCCTTGACGAACTCGAAAGCCTCGTCAATGTAGGTCAGCGTCTGCTGCAAGTCGATGATGTAAATGCCGTTGCGGTCGGTGAAGATGAAGCGACGCATCTTCGGGTTCCAACGACGCGTCTGGTGGCCAAAGTGGACACCTGCGTCGAGGAGTTCGCGCATGGTTACAACTGCCATGGGAATTTCTCCTTTGGAGTAATCTCGTTCGGTTAATGTTCATGTACTGCAAGGGTTTTTATCCCTCGCCCTAGCACCGCACCCGCTCAACACCCTCATACTGTGGGACCAACGCTGAGCTGGCGTTATTCGGCGCGCGTAGTCAACTTCGAAAAGTTGCCTTGCCAAGCATAGTCGACTATCCCTCGATTACCTAATTTGACCTGCACAAACCCTGAGCTTTATCCACAGGCCAGTTTTTCTCCACAGGCTGCATGCCCACAGCCTTGTCCACTACCGCGGTTTCAGGGCTCAATGGCAACATGCACATGTTCACACGCTTACTCGCGGCCATTGCTCCCCTACTTTGCACGTGGTGCTTGGCGCCTCAGGCTCTTGCGTACGTCGATCCCACTACGGGGCTGCCCTACGCAACCCGGATTACACGGCCCGCAGAGATCCCGGAGAAGAACTGGATGCCGGGGCATCGCGGGGTTGATCTTGCGCTACGCGTCGGAGCCACTGTTCTAGCAGCAGACAACGGGACAGTCGCTTTCGTGGGCAAGGTAGCAGGCACACCCATTATCAGTATTGATCACCCAGATGGCATCCGTACGACGTACCAGCCTGTACACGCGCGTGTGCGGCAAGGCGACGAAGTAAAACTCGGCGATGCGATTGGGACGCTGGCACGGCCGACGGGGCCGCAGGCACATCTCCAGGACGGGCTGCACTGGGGCGCACTCATTGCGAAAGACACCTACATCAATCCGCTTTCCCTCTTATCGACGCCCACCATTCGGTTGAAGCCGACCCGTTAGAGGCTCATGCCCTGGGGTGCGCTTGGTTGTAAATCTGCGTGAGCCGCTGTGAGGAGACGTGCGTGTATATCTGCGTGGTTTGCAGGCTAGAGTGCCCGAGCATTTCTTGCACCATTCGTAGGTCGGCGCCGCCTTCAAGCATTTGCGTAGCCGCTGTGTGTCGCAACGAGTGCGGCGTGATACTCGCCTGCCCCGCTTGCAGCCCGGCGCGCTCGACGATTCGGCGAACTTGGCGTTGGTCGATGCGCTTTCCCTGGGTGCCAACGAACAGCGGTTCGGCCCCCGCGTTAGCACTATTGGCGAGGGCTGGCCGGGCGTCGTGAAGCCATGTGGTGAGTGCCTCGTGTGCGTTGTTTCCGAAGGGAACGATGCGTTGTTTGTTGCCTTTGCCAGTGACTTTTGCGGTGTTGGTATGGAAGTCGAGGTCGTCGATGTTGAGGGCGACGAGTTCGCCGACGCGGATTGCGCTGGCGTAGAGCAGTTCGAGGATGGCGGTGTCGCGGATGTCTTCTGGTGTGTCGCCGTGGGGGCGGATGAGTTCCTCGGTAGCGGGGGCGCTGAGCACGGTGGGTAGTTTGCGCTGTTCTTTCGGGGTGCGCAGGCGGGCTGCTTCGTCCTTTGCGATGTAGCCGTGTTGATAAGCCCAGGTGGAAAAGGCGCGCGCGGATGCGGTGCGGCGCGAGATGGTGGAGCGGGCTTTGCCTGCTTGGACTGCGTCGGCGAGCCAGTGACGTAGAGCGTCGATGGTGAATGCGTTGAGATCTGATGTGTACGGCGCGAGTGTGGTGAGATCCGATCTGTAGCTCTTGCAGGTCGCCGCGGCGCGGTTTTTGACGTGTTGGCAGTAATCGATGAAGTCGTCCACCGCGGTAAGAAACTGGGTGGACGACTGATCGTGGCTGCTACTCATGCTCCGTATTGTATCGGTGCCTTAGGGTTTGGCTGTCTCGCTTCGTCGCCACAGCTGGCCTTCCCGCTGGATCAGTCCCTTGCCTTGCAGCTCAATGAGCGTGTTGATGGTGACTTGGAGGGATAGCGCGGCGGCACCTGCAATCTCCTCCGCTACAAGCCCGTCGCGATGATGCTTTGGCGCGGCATCGTAGATGCGCATCTCGGTGCGGGTCAGGAGCTGGAGGGGCGAAGCTACATTGTTGTCCGCAAGTTCTTGTTCTGCATCCAGTCCGTTCTCGAGGCGGATCGCCTCGAGGACGTAGGTCGCGTTGAGCACCATCGTGGCCTCCCCCTTATAGATGGCGAGGTTGGTGCCGACAGATCCGGCGGTGGTTATCGGCCCAGGTACTGCGAGCGTCCCGCGTTGGTAGTACTGCGCCCAGCGCAACGTGCTAAGTGCTCCGGAGCGGTAGGCGGCTTCTATTACTAGCGTGGCCTGTGTGAACCCAGCGACGAGTCGGTTCCGGGTGAGGAAGCGGTGTCTCTCAGGGGCCATGCCAGGGCTGTATTCGGTGATGATCGCTCCCCCTGCCGCCACGATGCGATCAAATAGCTGTTTGTGGCGCCTCGGGTAGGTGATACCCGGCCCGCATGCGGCGAACACCACAGTTGGCAGTCCCGCCTCGAGGGCCGCATCGTGGGCTGCCGCATCAATACCGAGTGCACCGCCGGAGACGATAGTGTATCCCCAGCGCTTCAGTCCATGCACGATGTCACGGGTGGCTGAATGCCCATATGCGCTCAGCGCTCGTGTGCCGACGATCGCGATCGAGTTTTCCAATAGCTCCGGCAGGTTGGTATTGCCTCGAACCCAGAGGGCGTGTGGCGGAACCCCGTCTGCACGTATCGGAGCACCTTCGCCATCCCGACTCATCTTTGCGCCGAGATTGAAGGAGTCATAAATCCGTTCGCGAGGCCACTCGGGCGATTCCGGTGTGATAAGTGTGTACCCATGCTCCGCTGCAGTAGCTAGGTCTTCTGCTGGCTGGTCCCAGGTGTATCTCGCATCGGTGTCGGCGGCCAGGTCACCGAGCCAGGGCGCTCGTGTGCGCACGCCTTCGGCGATTTCGTCAGCGGTATAGCCTTCGTTTCGCAGTGCCCATAGCGCCGTCGACGGACCCTCGATGACACGGTTGAGGTAGGCCCATGATTCAAGCGCGCTCATGCCGATACCTCCTCATGTGCTGAAAGCAAGGTCTGGTCGTCCCGAAGATCGACGGCCTCAGCGACGTGCCCGAGGTGGGGGCATTGTGCGCCAGTGAGATCGGCCAAGGTCCACGACAATTTCAGGATGCGGTCGATACCGCGCTGGCTGACCTCCCCGCGCGCAAGCATCGAGGAGAGGAACATCATCGCGGAATCTTCCGCCGGGAAGAATCGACGCAGCCACGGCCCCGGCACGCGCGCATTCGTCAACGCCCCGTTCGTGTGTTCCTCGCACGTCCGCCACCGATGTGCCGCACGGTCCCGTGCCTCTGCCACACGCTGGGCGATGGCCGCGGAAGACTCTGCCCCGTTTGGGTTTAGCACGGCGTTATCCAGCGAAGTCCTGCAGACAATATCCAGCCGGTCCCGCAGCGGACCCGAAATACTTCGCGCATACCGCGCACGCTGCGCCCCGGAGCACCGACAGCGGTTCGCTGGTTTTCCACACGGGCATGGATTCATCGCGAGGATGAGCTGGAAGTCGGCTGGAAAGACGACGTCACGGTTGCTGCGTCGCAGGCGCACCTCGCCTTTCTCCAGAGGAATGCGCAACGCATCGAGGGTAGCGGACGCGATCTCAGAGGCTTCGTCGAGAAACAGCACACCGTTATGGGCTTGACTGACCGCGCCGGGGCGAGGAATCCCGCTGCCTCCCCCGATGAGTTGCGCCTTGGAAAGCGACGGGTCCGGCGCGATGAACGGGCGGTGCGCAATCAGCTCTCCCCCGGCGATCCCGGCAGCTGCGTGAATCGCTGTGGACGTGACCATTTCTTCGACGTCCATTGCGGGGAGGATGGATGGGAGACGCTCTGCAAGCATGGACTTGCCTGAGCCGGGTGGTCCGATCATTAGCATGTGATGCGCACCGGCCGCGGCGACTTCCATAATCCTTCGCTCGGGGCCTTGCCCTGCGATGTCTGCGAAGTCCGGCTGTCGTCCTTGCTCAATGCTTGGCGCACCCACAGAAGCTACTTCAAGCACCTCTTCCCCGACCAGCCACGCCCACACCTGCGCCAGCGAGTCCACCAGCACGATGTCTCCGCGTGACACGAGCTGTGCCTGGTGCTCGTTCGCGCGCGGAACCACAATGCGGTCAATTCCACCCTCCTGAACAAGCAGCTCCTGGGCCGCCAGCAGCATCGGCAGCACTTCCGGTACAGGCCGCAAGCTGCCATCCAGCGCCAACTCTCCTACAAAAAATGTTCGCGATAGTGCCCGTTGAGCGCGTGGATCTAGGCTCCCCATCACCGCCAACGCAATCGGCAAGTCAAACTGCGAACCAGCCTTCGGCAGGTGCGCCGGCGACAGCGACACCATCGCCTTCGTCTTCGGCCACGGCAGTGAACTATTACGGCAGGCGGTACGGATTCGCTCGCGGGATTCTTTCACGGCAGCATCGGCGAGCCCAACAATATGCATTCCTGGTAACCCCGGCCCGACGTTGGCCTCCACGCGTACGATGCGCGCCCGAATGCCCTCAACCGTGGCACTCAACGTACTAGCAAGCGGCATCTTCGACCCCCATGATGAACTCAAACTCGAAGCCGTCCTCGTGATACATCGCCTCCACGACGTCGAACCGGACTTCGTAGAACCCCTCAGTGCTGCGCAACCACTCAGCAGCCGCGTTACGCATTGCCATCATCTTCTTCGCGTGCACCGCCTCAACCGAACCAAACCCCGGTAAACGACGAGTTTTCACCTCTACGAACACCACGGTGCCGTAAGAGTCCTGCATAATCAGGTCAATCTCGCCATGCCGTAATCGCACCCGCCTACCAAGGCACGTGTAGCCCAACGCTAAATACTCCTCCAGTACGGCATCTTCCCCTAGACGGCCAAGCTGGTACTGGTCCATGCACGGTTTCTGCATAACTTCGTTCCCTTCTTCACATCCTTGTTCGTTTGCACACACCTCCAGACGCACCAGAGGCGTAAGTGTTTAGACGCAAAAACCCCTCCCGCGGTTCCTTACAGGCAACACGCGGGAGGGGCGGAGGGGACGTCGAAACGCAGACTACGAATTAGGGAACGTGATGTCCGGCTTGTCTAGCTCCTCGATATTGACATCCTTGTACGTAATTACGCGGACGTAGCGCACAAAACGCACCGCACGGTACATGTCCCACACCCAACAATCCGACATACGGACCTCGTAGTACACATCGTTGCCGTCTTTGTGCGGGATCAACTCGACAGCATTCGCAAGGTAGAAACGACGCTCCGTCTCCACAACAAACGAGAACTGGCTCGCGACGTCGCGATACTCGCGATACAGCGACAGCTCGACGTCAGCCTCGTAATTGTCCAGATCCTCAGCACTCATGCGGTGCCCCCTTCGTAAATCTCAACGGCAGTTCTCACGTTGGCATAACTATAACGATGTTGCGGCGTCGCCCCGTGGCGGCGCACCGCATCCATGTGCGCCTTCGTGCCATACCCCTTGTGGCGCTCCAAGCCATACCCCGGGTACTGCTCCGCGTAGCCATCGAGGAGACGGTCGCGGCTCACTTTAGCTAGCACACTGGCGGCGGCGATGCACCGGGCACTCGCGTCACCGCCGATAATCGGCAGTTGTGGTACGGGCAAACCCGCGATATGGAAGGCATCGACAAGCGCGTACCGCGCCTCCGTCTCTAGCTGCGCAACTGCGCGCCGGGCCCCGTCAATGTTGGCATGCTGCACCCCGCGGTGATCAATCTCGCTGGCGGGCACGTGCACGATGGAGTATGCGAGCGCGTGCTGGCAAATGATGTCAAAGAGTGCTTCTCGACGCTTCGCCGTCAACTGCTTGGAATCCGTCAACCCCTCAAGTTGCCGTATCGGCTGCGGTGGTAGCACGCACACGGCGACTGTCAGTGGTCCGAAGCAGGCGCCCCGGCCGGCCTCGTCAACCCCTGCGACTGGTCCGAGACCGGCCTTTTCAAGCGCCACCTCGTACGTCCGAAGCTGCTTCAAACGACGCACCACAGCTCACACACCAAGCGTCGGGCTACTGCTGGATCGCCGGGTCGTCGACGCCACCAAAACGCTGGAGTGGGAACACAATCGCAAGAACTTTTCCGCGAAGGTTCTCCTCCGGGATCGTGCCCTGGTACTCATCACCAAGGTGGTAGCGCGAATCAGCGGAATTCGTGCGGTTATCACCCATCATGAAGTAGTTCCCATCAGGGACAGTTACCGGGCCGAAGTAGTTCCCACCGCAAGCGTCGGACCCAGTCTCAGGATCCACCGGGTAGTAGTTCGGCTGCAGCGTGTACGACTGGTCGATCGGCTTTCCATCCACCATCACCGCCGGATCCCCCTCCTGGCAAGACACCGTCTGGCCACCCTTCGCGATGATGCGCTTGACCAACGTGTTCTCATCCTTCGGCACCAGCCCCACCCAGGAGGACACCTCCTGCAGACCGGCAATGGCCGGGTTGTCGGAGCGGTTAGTGACGAAGCCGGTATTCCACGAGTCAGTCCCCTTAAACACGACGACGTCACCCGGCTCCGGATCGGAGAAGTAGTAGGACACCTTCTCCACGAAGATGCGATCACCCTTGCCGTCCTGTCCATGCAACGTCGGCTCCATCGACGCAGACGGAATCACGTAGAGGCGGCCAATGAATGTCTGAATAATGAAGATGAACACCAAGGTGAGTACAACGACCATCGGGATTTCGATGTACCACGGCATGGATTTTTCTTCAGATGCGCTCTTTTCGTTCACCCGCAACACTCTAGCAGCGCAACAAAACACCCCGCACCTTACGAAGCGTAAGTGTGCGGGGTGATGTGCAAAAAGCGGGTATGCGCTTAGCGGCGCTCCTTGATGCGGGCAGCCTTGCCGCGCAGGTCGCGCATGTAGTACAGCTTCGCGCGACGTACGTCACCCTTGCGGACGACCTCAATCTTCTCCAGGTTCGGGGAGTGTACCGGGAAGGTACGCTCAACACCGATACCGAAGGAAACCTTGCGGACCGTGAACGTCTCACGGATGCCGTCACCCTGACGACGAACGACGAAGCCAGTGAAGACCTGGGTACGGGTAACCGAACCCTCGATAACCTTGACGTGTACGTCGAGGGTATCGCCCGGACGGAAGTCAGGGATATCGTCGCGCAGCTGGCCTGCGTCTACAAGATCAATAATGCCGTTGCTCATTGAAGCAATCCTTTACGTTTCTGGACAGAGGACCCTAGCGGCGTTTTCCACAAGTGGACGCTCGGCTGGTTCATGTCGCTTACAATAACCCGCACGATTGTACATGCGAGCACGTCACTTCCCAAATCCGGCACGCTTGAGTGCATCCGCCATCGAACCGCCCTGCGGCGCACCTCCAGCGCGACCTCGCTGGCGCTTCCCACCCTGACGGCTCGGCTTCTGCTGCGGCTTCTTCCCGCGTGAAGACTCACGCTTCTGCTCGCTTCCAGGCTCATCATCCAGGCGCAGCGTGAGGCTAATTCGCTGGCGCTGCACGTCCACCTCGAGGACCTTCACCTTCACCACTTCACCCGAGCGCACGACCTCGTGCGGGTCCTTCACAAAAGAATGGCTCATCGCAGACACGTGCACGAGGCCATCCTGGTGCACGCCGACGTCCACAAACGCACCGAACGCGGCGACGTTGGTGACCGTCCCTTCCAGAATCATGCCCGGCTGGAGGTCAGACACCTTGTGTACACCTTCTTTAAATGTGGCCGTCTTAAACTCCGGACGCGGATCCCGGCCCGGCTTTTCCAACTCGGCAAAGATATCCGTGATGGTTGGGACGCCGAAGGTGTCGTCGGCAAAGTCTTGCGGACGAAGACCCGACAGCACTCTGCTGTTACCAACGAGTGCCGCAGTGTCCACCCCAGATTGCTGAGCGATGCGCTCCACAACGGGGTAGGCCTCCGGGTGCACAGCGGAGCCATCAAGCGGATTCTCTCCGCCTTGGATGCGTAGGAAGCCGGCCGACTGCTCGAAGGCCTTCGGCCCAAGTCGCGGCACCTTCTTCAGCTCCTTGCGCGAAGCAAACACACCATGTTCATCGCGGTAGGCAACGATGTTCTTCGCGATCGTCGGCGTCACGCCAGCGACTCGTTCCAGCAGCAGTACCGACGCCGTATTGACGTCCACCCCGACTGAGTTCACCGCGTCCTCCACCACGGCGTCCAACGACTGCGCGAGCGCCGCCTGATTCACATCGTGTTGGTACTGCCCCACGCCAATTGACTTCGGGTCGACCTTGACCAGCTCCGCAAGCGGGTCCTGGAGGCGCCGCCCAATCGAGACCGCGGATCGCAGTGCCACATCCATGTCCGGAAACTCCTGAGCCGCGATTTCAGAAGCCGAGTACACCGACGCACCCGATTCCGACACCACCACCGGAACAGGCCTGCGCCCGCCCGCTGCTGCGATCATGTCCGCGACCTCTCGTGCAAGCTTCTCCGTCTCCCGCGACGCCGTGCCGTTACCAATCGCGATGAGCTCCACGCCGTGTTCCGCCACAGTGTTCGCGAGCACCTGCACCGCCTGCTGCCATTGGTTCTGCGGCTGGTGTGGGTAGACGATCGCGGTTGCGAGCACCTTCCCCGTGCCATCTACGGTCGCTGTTTTTACGCCGTTCCTGTAACCCGGATCCAGCGCCAGGGTCGCGCGTTGACCGGCAGGAGCGGCCAGCAGCACATCGCGAAGATTCGTACTGAAGACGTCCAGAGCCGCCTCATCCGCGCGCTCCTTCAGACGCATCCGTGTATCCAAATTAGAAGAGACCTGCAGCTTTGTCTTCCATGCCCACCGCACGGCCTTCGCCAACCACGGGCTCTTTTCACAGTTAAGGTCGAAACGGTTCGCGATCATCCCCTCGTACGCCGCGTCATCTCCGGCGTCCAAATCCAGCGAAAGCACGCCTTCCTGCTCGCCTCGCAGCAGCGCTAAAATGCGGTGCGACGGCAACGAGGCGAATGGCTCGCTGAAGTCGAAATAGTCGCGGAACTTCGCACCCTCGTTCTCCTTGCCTTCGACGACGCTCGAACGCATCGTTCCGGACTCGTACACCTTGTCGCGGACCTCGCCGACGAGATCCGCATCGGTGGCGATCCTGTCAACCAAGATCGCGCGGGCACCGTCCAGCACCGCTTTCGTGTCGGCGAACCCTTCACAGATATAGCGTGCCGCCTCTGTCTCGGCGTCGGCCGAAGGGGCGTCAATAAGCGAGTCAACGAGCGGCTCGAGACCGGCCTCACGCGCGATATCCGCCTTGGTCTTCCTGCGCTTCTTATACGGCAGGTAGAGATCCTCGACGCGCGCCTTCGTATCCGCACCCATGATGAGCGCCTTGAGCTCATCAGTGAGTTTGCCCTGCTCCTCGATCGCCTCAATGACCGAAGCCTTGCGCTCCTCAAGCTCGATCAAATACGCGTTGCGCTGCTCAATGTGGCGCAGCTGTGTGTCATCCAAGCCACCGGTAGCTTCCTTCCGGTAGCGAGAAATGAATGGGACCGTATTCCCCTCTGCCAACAGTTGCAGCGCAGCCTCAACGTGGCGCGGCGCTACCTGGAGTTCCGATGCAATGGTCTCAGCAATGAACGTCATTCCGGACATTCTAATGCTTATGCGTTCCCATCCACGAGGCGGGTCGATCCGTACCAGTAGGTGCCTCTGGGCAGGCCTGCGACCACCGCTTGCGTCGCAGCGTCCAGCTCGAGCGCGGTGCGGCCGCGCACCTCGAGCCTGCACAAAGACTCAAGAGGCGGATGCCCCTCCTTCAACAGGTAATCGGTCTCAAGAATCGACTCATCCTCGCAGTGCGGGCCGATCGGCTCCAGTGAGATTTTGGGCTCGCGGTAGCCAGCCTTGCGCAACGCACGGGCCAAAGACTTGCGCGCCTTCGGCCAGCGCTTCTCGTCGACGAGCACCTGCATTGCCGTCACGACGTCGCGGCCGTACAGCGCAAACTCGTCATCCTCATCGAGCTCGGCGGCGTCCAATAGCTCCGGGCGGACTTGCTGCGTGCGCAGCAGCGATGCATCACGTCGGTAGCGCTCCACCTTGGCGTGATCACCCGAAAAGAGCACGTCAGGGGCGCCGATCCCGCGCCACGTTCGTGGCTTTGTGTAGCTCGGTCCCTCAAGCAACCCATCGGAAAAACTATCGTCCTCGTGGCTCTGCGTATTGCCCAGCACCCCGGGGATCAGACGGGTGACGGCCTCCGCGATCACCAACGTAGCCACCTCCCCGCCGATTAGCACGTAATCGCCGATAGAGACCTCGCGCACCCGGTACCGCTGCTGGGCGTCAACAAAGACTCGCTGGTCAATACCCTCGTAGCGGCCACAAGCAAACACGATGTGGGACTCGCGCGACCACGCCTGCGCATCCTGCTGCGTAAACGGAGATCCCGCCGGAGTAGGCACAATCAACAGTGGTTGCTCAGCAGACTCGCCTTCGCGGACATCACTAACTTCATACGGTCGCGGCGCGACGGCGTGAACCTCATCGTGGCGGGCCTTGTCATTGCGGTGCGGTGCGGCGGAACGCAACCCTTCACCTTCGTTGCCAGCTGCCACGGAATCAAGCGCCTCACCCCACACATCCGGGCGCATCACCATACCAGGCCCGCCGCCGAGCGGAGGGGCGTCGACAGACTTATGTACACCAAGCCCCCACTGTCGAAGATCATGCACGCGGACGCTCACAATCCCCTGCTCAATCGCCTTGCCCAACAACGCGTGGCGCAGCGGCTCAAGGTATTCGGGGAAAATGGTGACAATGTCGAGCCTCAAGGTGTGCCTAGACATTGAGCAAACCCTCAGGCGGGGTGATGGACAGGAAGCCCTTCTCCAGATCTACTTCGGGCACAATATCGCTCACGAACGGCACGAGGACCTCACGGCCGTCGTACTCAACCTCCAGAATCTGGCGCCCCGGCGTATGCATCACACCTGTGACCTGCCCGATCTCCTCCCCATCAAGACGCACATTCAGTCCAATCAATTCGTGATCGTAGAACTCATCCGGGTCCGCGTCCTCCCCGCGTTCAAGCGGCGCCGCGAAGAACTTCAGCCCTCGCAGCCCCTCAGCGGCGGTACGGTCCGGCACCTCTTCGAAGCTGAGCAACAGGCGTCCTTTGTGCGGGCGGGCCGTCGCAACGGTGAGTTCAATTTCCTTCCCTGTTTGCGTGCCGCGCAGCTTGCTGCCCACTGCGAAGCGGACCTCGGGCTGGTCCGTGTGCACTTCCACCGCGACTTCGCCCTTAATACCGTGAGTCTTCACGACCCGACCAATCAGTAGCTCCATGCTCAATTACCCTACTTTTCGACGCCCACTTCGCAAACAAAAACGGCACGCCCTCCGACCACACGGATCGGGAACGTGCCGTTGCGAGGTTCGGATTAGTCCTCGGACTCCTCAGCTGGGGACTCCTCTTCAGCGGACTCCGCAGCCTCAGTAGCTGCAGCTGCCTCAGCCTCTGCGGCAGCCTTAGCCTCAGCCTCTTCCTTCGCCTTCTTGCGCTTCTCGGTGATCGCCTCGGCGGTCGGGCCGTTGTTGGCCTCCTCGAGAGCCTTGTTGAACAGGTCAAGCTTGGATGGCTTCTCCTCAGCAACCTTGAGGGTGCCCTCAGCACCGTCGAGGCCCTTGTGCTTCTGCCAGTCGCCGGTAATCTTCAGCAGAGCGAGCACAGGCTCGGTCGGCTGCGCACCAACGCCGAGCCAGTACTGAGCACGCTCGGAGTCGATCTTGATGAGGGAAGGCTCCTGCTTCGGGTGGTAGATACCGATGTTCTCGACAACCTTGCCATCACGACGAGCCTTCGCATCAGCGATAACAACACGGTACTGCGCGTTACGGATCTTACCGACGCGCTGCAGCTTAATCTTTACAGCCATGAAAATCTTCCTTTACGGTCACCGGGCAGTACAGACACCCGCCAACACGATAGGCGGGCCGGTTCAACCCTTCTTCTTTACCCTGCGCGTGACTGGTTGGGCGACATCGCACATCTCTGCACGTGACGGGTCCAACGCGAACGCAGTTTGGTCCTGTTCAAAACCTGCATACACAGATAATCAACCTGAAAGAGGTTACCCCATAGCGAACCAATTCCCAAACAGGACTTGTTATCTAGGCAGATAGTTACCATTTGCCTGCCTGTTGCGGGTATCGTCTTTTCAGTTGCCCGCCGAAAAATAGCATGAAGCGTAATGAGGGCGCGAAACAATCTGAGAGTACACGAGGTTTTTCAGCATGCCTGCACCGAGCACGAAACGCTCAACCGCATACCGCGTCGACCTTGACGGGCTTCGAGGCTTTGCTATCGCACTAGTCGTCTTGTTCCACGTCTACGTCGGCCGAGTCTCAGGCGGCGTCGACGTCTTCTTGCTGCTGTCTGGATACTTCTTCCTCGGCGGCCAGATCCGCTACGCAATGCGCCCTAACCCAAGCCTCAACCCCTGGTGGCCACTGTGGCGCACTATTCGACGCCTCGTTCCAGCACTTGCGCTCACTGTCCTGGCAACCATGCTTGGCGTGATGCTGCTCGCCCCCGAGCTGATGGGCGTGGAACTCTCCAAGCAGTTCACCGCCTCCATGCTGTACTACCAAAACTGGGAGCTGATCGCCCAAGATGCGGATTATGCGGCGGCAAGCCAGAACACGTCTCCGCTGCAACACCTGTGGTCAATGAGTGTGCAGGGCCAGTTCTACGTTTTCGCCATTTTGTTGGGGACACTGCTGGCCTTCTTGATCTGGAAGTGCAAAGTTCCGGCTGTCATTGCCAAGCGAGGCGCGATCACGCTGCTCGCCATTATCACCGTTGCTTCGTTCGCATACGCTGCGCGCTTCGGCTTCGTCGGTACGGGCCAGAACTACTACTCCACGTTCTCCCGTGCGTGGGAGCTCGCGCTCGGTGGGTTGCTTGCCTTCGTGCCAACCAGCCGTTTCCTGCCACAGCGCACAGCCGCGTGGACTGCGGGCCTTGGCGTTGTGATGATTTCAATTACCGGCATCGTCGTCACCACTTCACTCGCGTTCCCCGGCCCTGTCACGCTGCTGCCACTCACTGGCGCCGCGCTGATTGTCATGAGTGGCAACCAGAACTCGGTCTCAAACATTCTGGCGTCGAAGCCGATGACGTGGCTAGGCAGCATCGCCTATTCCCTCTATCTTTGGCACTGGCCGTTACTCATCATTGTCACCCTTGCTGGAGGGTTCGGGACTCCTCCGTGGTGGGTTGGCACCCTCGTCATCGCGGTTTCGCTCGGACTCGCGCATGTCACACACCTGCTGGTAGAAGACCCGCTGCGTCAACACCGCAAGCGCCCGCAATCGACCGATACCCCGATTATCGACGCCCGCTCGACGCTGCGCACCCGCACCGGCATTGGCCGCGCAGGCGGCGGCGTGCTGGTTTCCGTGCTCGTTGCCACTATTTTTGCAATCCAACCGCTTTGGAATCAGCGCATCGAGGACGCAGACCGCGATCTTCCGGAGGACCTTTACCCGGGCGCCCTCGCCATTGCTGGTGCTGAAGTCCCAGACGTCAAGCCACAGCCCGATCCGGCCCTGATTGCGGGCATCTACCCACCTATCGGCGTAGACGAGTGCATGATCATGATCCCCCAGCCGGCAACGGACATGCCTCGTCCCGACTGCCAGTACGGCGACCTCGAGTCCGACGTCACTGTAGTGATGGCCGGCGGGTCCCACATCGAGCCGTACGTCGTGCCCCTCGACAAGCTCGGGAAAGAGCACCACTTCCGGGTCATTCCGTACGTCCGGCAGGAGTGCCCGATTGTCATCGGCGGTGCCGACAGAGACGAGTTCGTCAGCGATGTATGCGCTCAATGGTCGGAGCTTGCGTTCCAGAGCATCGTCGAAATGAACCCGGACCTGGTGATTTCAAACTCCACACGCCCCGAGGGCCACGCGGGCGGTGCAGCGTTTTCCACGGACAAGGTCCCCGACGCCTACGCGAACCTGTGGCAGAACTTCGCCTACAACGGCATCCCGTTCGTTGGTTTGCGCGATAACCCATGGATGTTCACCCCAGAAGGCGATCCTATGGACCCGAACCTCTGCATCGTTGCTGGTGCCTCCGAACGCGACTGCTCAGCACTGCGCAGCACAATCTACGGGCCCGAGGACCCAGCAACCTCGTACCTCTTGCCCGAGAATCACCAGTGGTCCATCGATACCGCTGACTGGTTCTGCGACGACAAGTTTTGCCCGCCACAGCGTGGCAACGTGTACATCTACCGCGACCAGAACCACATCTCGAACGCCTACGCAGCAACGCTCGCTCCGCTTCTGTGGGCTGAGCTGATGCCGATATTCGAAGAGCTAGGCCTGCTCCCGGGGCCCGCCACGGATCCCACACCGAGCTTGGAGATGGACGCACCCGCTACGCAGTAGCGTGCGAGCACCATAGCAAAGGGCCGGTACGGATGCCCGTACCGGCCCTTCAGTGTTTTGCTGACTACTTCTTCTTGCCCATGCGCTTCATCGCTGCGCCGAAGTCAAGATTGTTGAGGTCAAGCCCCTCCATACCCGGAGGAAGTTGTTCCTGCATCTTCTGCAGATCCTCCATGCCAGGCATTCCCGGCATCTGTGGCATGCCCGGCATCTTCGGGCCTCCACCACGGCGCTTCGCCGGTTTGCGCTTCCCGTTCTTGCCCCTGCGTCCCTTGGGCTTCTTCTTTGTCGCGGAGCGTCCGCCACCCATGCCCGGCATTCCTGGTAGGCCGAACTGGTTGGCCATCGCGCCCATCATCTTCTTCGCCTCAAAAAAGCGGTCAACGAGCTGGTTGACGTCAGAGACTTTCACGCCGGAACCAGCAGCGATGCGCTTCCTGCGCGACGCATTGAGAATCTTCGGGTTCGCGCGTTCCTCAGGCGTCATACCGCGGATGATTGCCTGGATGCGGTCCAGCTGCTTCTCATCAACCATGTCCGCCATCTGGTTCATCTGCTTGCCGCCAGGCATCATCTTGAGCAGATTGCCGATCGGGCCCATGCGGCGGATCATCAGCATCTGGTTCAGGAAGTCTTCAAGCGTGAGCTCCCCAGTGCCGAGTCGGCTCGCGGCCTCCTCAGCTTCCTTCTGGTCGAAGACGGTCTCCGCGTGCTCAATGAGTGAGAGCAGGTCGCCCATACCGAGGATGCGACTCGACATGCGCTCCGGGTGGAAGACATCAAAGTCATCGAGCTTCTCACCTGTGGACGCGAATAGGATCGGTTTGCCGGTGACTTCACGGATGGACAGGGCTGCACCACCGCGGGCGTCACCGTCGAGCTTCGTCAGCACAACGCCGGTAAAGTCCACGCCGTCTGCGAAGGCCTGCGCAGTCGTGACCGCGTCCTGACCGATCATCGCATCGATCACAAACAGGACTTCATCAGGCTGGACTGCATCACGGATGTTACGGGCCTGCGTCATCAGCGTTTCGTCAATACCCAAACGGCCCGCGGTATCGATGATCACCACGTCGTGCTTGTTTTGCTTCGCGTGCTCAATACCAGCCTGCGCCACCGCGACAGGGTCGCCGTGGGAAGTGCCCATTTCGTGCTCAAACGAGTCGATGGACGTGCCAGGATCCGGCGCGAACGTTGCAACCTCGGCGCGCTCACCCACAATCTGGAGCTGTTGCACCGCGCCCGGGCGCTGGAGGTCACAGGCCACCAGCAGCGGTGTGTGCCCTTGTTTTGCAAGGTGGCGGGACAGCTTACCTGCCAGGGTGGTCTTACCAGCACCCTGTAGACCTGCCAGCATGATGACGGTCGGCGGTGTCTTTGCAAAGTTGAGGCGTCGAGTCTCTCCGCCCAAAATGGCGGTCAGCTCCTGGTCAACAATCTTGACCACTTGCTGTGCCGGGTTCAGCGCCTCTGAAACGTCAGAGCCCAAAGCGCGCTCTTTCACGCGCTTAATGAAGGCGCGTACGACAGTCAGCGAGACGTCAGCCTCCAGCAGCGCGATCCGAATCTCACGTGCTGTGGCGTTAATGTCAGCCTCGGTGAGCTTGCCTTTGCCGCGCAAGCCTCCAAGCGCTGATTGTAAGCGGTCAGACAGTGACTCGAACACAGTGCGTTGCTCCCTTAACTAATTCATTCTTCGGTAATGAGACAGAACGCACCTAGCCTAGCGCCTTTCCGCCCAACTGTTCACATCACGCCAGGCTATCCCAGCAGAGCATCCACAAAGCTCTCTACTTCAAACGGCGCGAGGTCATCGGCGCCTTCGCCAAGACCCACAAGTTTGACCGGCACACCCAGTTCCTCTTGTACCTGGAACACAATGCCGCCCTTCGCGGTACCGTCCAGCTTCGTCAGCACCACACCGGTGATATCAACGACCTCTCGGAACACTCGCGCTTGCGCAATGCCGTTTTGTCCAACCGTTGCATCCAGTACCAGGAGCACCTCATCAACAGTGGATTTCTTTTCGACGACCCGTTTCACCTTACCCAGCTGATCCATCAAGCCAGTCGAGGTGTGCAGACGGCCCGCTGTGTCGACAAGCACGACATCCGCACCCTCTTGCACGCCGGTCGCCACGGCGTCGAATGCGACAGAGGCAGGGTCTGCGCCTTCTGCTCCGCGGACCGTAGAGGCACCGACCCGACGCCCCCACGTCTCCAGTTGGTCTGCCGCAGCAGCGCGGAATGTATCCGCAGCGCCAAGTACCACCGAGTGGCCCATCGCTACGAGTACGCGTGCAAGCTTGCCCGTCGTGGTGGTCTTACCCGTGCCGTTGACACCGACTACCAAGATCACGGCGGGCTTGCCTTCGTTCGGCATTGCGTGAATCGAACGATCGAGCTCTGGCTTCGCGGCTTCGATCAGGGTTTCCCGCAGCATTGCGCGTGCTTCAGCCTCAGATGCCACGCCTCGCTCGGCAATCTTCTGACGCAGTGCATCGGTAATGCGCATGGTCAGATCCGCACCGATATCCGCCATGATGAGGGTGTCTTCGATCTCTTCCCACGCGTCCTCGTCGAGGTCGCCCGCGGTAAGAATGCCAAGCAGCCCTTGGCCAATCGCGTTCTGCGAGCGCGACAGGCGCCCGCGCAGCTTGCCCATCCGGCCTGCGGCTGGCGCGATTGCCTCGACAGGCTCGGAGGAGACTGGTTCGCTGACAATTGCGTCCTCGGTCGGTTCGGCACCGTCTTCCAGGGCACGTTCCGCCCCGTCGACCGTTGCTGCGGCTGCGTCAGCTGCCTCTTGTGCTTCTTCGATGTCGTGGTGTTCGACGTCAGCTTCGTCGGGGGCGGGCTCTGCCGGCGCGGGTGCCTTCGGCTCTTCCGCGACCAGTGTCGGTTCCGGCTCCTTCTCAACCTCAGGTTTCGGTTCTACTGCAGATTCAGGCTCGGCCTGCGGTTCCGGTACAGCCACCGGCTCAGGCTTTTCAGACTCAGTTTCCTCAACCGGCTCCGGCTCAGGCTCAGGCTCAGGCTCAGGCGCCGACCCGTCCTCTACAACCGGCTCAGGCTCAGGCTCAGGCTCAGGCTCAGGCGCCGACCCGTCCTCTACAACCGGCTCAGGCTCCGGCATTGGCGCAGCCTGAGCGGGCTTCGGATCGGAGGGGGCGTCGACACGCGGGATAGGTTCCTTTTCCTTCACTCCTGCTTGAGCGAAATTAAAACCCCCCTTTGCCTGGTAGTTGCCGGACTTTTCCTGCTGGGTAAGTTCTTTCGGCTCCTCGGTCTTTTCAAAGGAAACAGACTTTGCCGATTTCCGTTTATTGCCAACAATGATGATGCCCACAATGAGAATCACGAGCACCACAGCTGCGATTGCAATCCATAACGAGTACGTAGTCATGACTTCCATAGTGCCAAAGGCGCTCAAAAACTGTGTGGAATACCCCATTTATGCCAACAACGTGGTTGAATAAGGTTTATGAATACTCCCCCATTTTTGAAGAATCTGCCACAAGACGTTGCCCAATGGATCCTGCCAGTCCTCACAACGCTGATTTCGCTGGCCGTCGGACTTGGCATCATTGCCTCAAGTGGCCAGCTTGGCAGCTCAAAGGTAGACGTGCCGAGCGTTGGCACCGACGCGCCGAAGGAGGCAGTGCCAGCGACTGGTGAGGCGCTCACCACCGCACTGAACACCACCTGGGCACCGCTGCCGTTGTATGACGGCGCTACTGTCCAATTTGTCAAGGAAGATAAGGGCTACGTGCTTGTAGGCGGTCCATGCAACGGCTACGGCGTCGGCTTCACCATTGACGAAGCAACTGGTGCGGTCTCCACGTTCAAGACGCCGACGACGAGGAAGGCATGCCCGTCTGAGGACACCATCTGGGAAAACACCACCAGCGACTTGCTGAAGCAGACCACGAGCCTGAAGGTGCTCGGCCAGGATAAACTCTTCGCAGTTGGTCCTGAGGGAACACTGGAGCTTGTTGTAAAGAACTAAGCCCCGCACCCCTATTTATGCGTCCGGATCGGAGTCAGGAGCTGACCCCGCCGGGCGCATTCTTTGTGAGAGCACCCTCGTTACACCATCACCGCGCATGGTGACACCGTAGAGCACGTTCGCCACATTCATGGTCGGCTTCTGGTGCGTGATCACAATGAGCTGCGAGTCCTGCCGCAGCTCCTCAAGCAGCGCGATCAATCGGCGCAGATTCACGTCATCGAGCGCTGCCTCCACCTCGTCCAGCACGTAGAACGGGCTCGGGCGCGCTCGGAAAACCGCCACCAGAAACGCCAGAGCAGTCAGCGACTTCTCCCCACCTGAAAGCAGTGACAGCCGCTTGACGCGCTTGCCCGGTGGACGCGCCTCAATCTCGATGCCGGTGAGCAGCATGTCATCTGGTTCCGTGAGTATCAGGCGGGCTTCCCCACCGGGAAACAGCGTATGGAACACACGTGGAAACTCCTCCTCCACGTCGTGCCATGCATCCGTGAAGAGCTGCAGGATGTGGGCGTCGACATCCTCGATGACGTCGAGCAAGTCCTTTCGAGCCTGAATCACATCGGCAAGCTGGGTAGAGAGGAACGTATAGCGTTCCTCAAGCGCCTTAAACTCTTCGAGAGCCAGCGGGTTCACCTTCCCCAAAGAGCGCAAGTCTTTTTCGGCCTGGCGCAGTCGCTGGGTCTCAGTGGACTCGTCAAAGTCTTCTCCCGGCGCGAAGTTCGCGAGCAAGTCATCGACCGAAATACCGAGCGACTCGACGATCTTCTGCTGAGCTTCCTCAAGACGCACCTTCGCCTGCGACCTTGCAATGTCTGCGGCGTGCACGCGGTCACTCAACCGATTCAGCTGCTGACGAGCAGCGCTGACCTGCGATCGCTCTTGTTGAATCCTGCCCTGCAGCGCAGCAAGCGTGCGCTGCAGCTCATCGCGCTGCGCGGTGGCTCGCTGTAATGCATCCTGGACTCGCGAGATCAGAACCTCCGTATGTTCCTTCACGGCTCCGGCGAGCAGGGCCTGGGACCGCCGACGTGCAACGGCTGCGTCATGACGCGCTTTTGCCTGGCGCTCGTTTTCCGCCTGGCGCCGCAACGCATCGCCCTTCCCCGCAATTGTCTGAGCGCGCTGTTGCGTCTCACGAGCAGCGAGAACCGCTTCCAGTTCGATCGCCTTCGCCTGCGTCAGTTGCTGGGATGCAGCATCACGGGCCTCGGGCGAAGGGCCTTCCGCAGCAGGAGTGTCGTCGATGCGAGAAAGACGCTCCTGGGTTTCCAGCAGTTGCTCACGGCGCTGAGCGAGCCGCTGCTCTGCCTCCTCAAGCTGCTGCGCGGCACGGACGCGCTCTTGCTCGGCCGTGTCCGATTGCGCAGCCAAGCGCTGATGCTCACGCTGCCACGAAGCAACCTCGGTGTCGTGCTCGCGCAGCGCTGCCTTCGCCGCCGCAACATTCACCCGCGCGTCCTCTGCTGCGAGCTGCGCTCCCTCAAACGTGCCCGAGAGCTCCGCCAACGCGTGCTCTGCGGTGCGTAGGTCTCGCTGTGCGGCTTCAACCTGCGCACTCACCTCGACCGTAGACGCGCTCGCGATGCCTACCGACATCCAGCCTTCGCCGAATAGTGCCCCCTCTCGCGTCACAGCACGCAGTCGTGGGTCTGCCTTCACGACGTCCACGCCCTCCTGCGGCGTCTCCACTACAACAACGTCTGCTAACAGGCGCGCCACGGGGCCCGCGACCGAAACGTCGACGTCGAGATGGTCGAGGAGCCAGTCATAGCACCCGTCGGTTTCAACACGCCACAGCGCGCCGCCGACTGCCTCAACGATGCTGGCACGATCTGCAGATTGCAGCTGCTCCACAACGTCCAAGTCGCGCTCGCCCACCAATGCCTCACTGAAGCCACCAAGCGCGGCAGCCAGCGCTCCTGACAGGTCAGCAGGAGCCTTCACCAGTGATGCAAGCGCGGGATAGCCTCCGAGCATCTCCTCCGCGGTACGTGTTGGCATTTGGTGCTGCAGCGTCTCTATCTTCGACTGCAGCGTAAACACCGCCCGCTCATGCTCGCGCTGCTGCGTCTGTAGCTCCTGAAAGCGCTGCTCGGCGGCAGTGAGCTCCGAGCTTGCTTGCTCGTACTCATGGACGAGTGGCCCTCGGCGGGCTTCAAGCTCAGCAATCTTCTCCGCTACCTCCTCGGCTTCGCCGCGGGCGCTGTGGGCCCGCTCGCTGCTGAGTGAAAGCTGCTCTTCAAGCCGGGTTGCCTCTTGCTCACCTCCGAGCACGGCCTGCTGGTGCGCCTCCTCTTGCGCCACCAGCCGCACAACGCCCTCACGGCGATCCGCTACCGCCTGAATCTGCGCCACGTGTTCGCGTTCAGCTTCATCGAACGCAGCCTGGTATTCGGCAACGTCTTCCCGAACAACCTCAAGTCGCTCCGCGGCTTCCTCGGCAGCCTCAATGGCCACCTCATATTCTTCGTCCGCTGCTGCTGCCCGAGCGAGCAGCTCCTCTGGGTCTTGCCCGTGGTACTCAGTCTGCGTGTTCAGGTTGTGCGCGCGTTCCTGTGCGATGCGCAACGTCGCGTTCGCCCGTTCCTCGAGAGATGACAGTGCAAACCAAGTTTCCTGTGACTCCTGGGCACGCGGCTGTACCTCCCGTTGTTCTTCCTCGAGCTGCGCGTACTGCTCCTCAGCGCTCTCGAGCGACGCGGTCACGGTCTCGACCTGTTCTTCGAGCAGCTTCGCACTCTCGTCACTTTGCGCATGCGCTGCCTGCAGCGTGACCATCTGGTGGCCGGCGAGGCGGAGCCGGGCGTCGCGAAGCGTGGCTTGCACAGTCGCGGCGCGCTTCGCGGCTTCGGCCTGGCGCTCCAGCGGCTTGAGCTGCTTGCCAAGCTCATCTGCCAGATCCTGCAACCTGTCGACGTTGCCTTGCATCGACTGCAGCTTGCGCTGTGCCTTCTCTTTACGACGTCGGTGCTTCAGCACACCCGCGGCTTCCTCAATGAACGCTCGGCGCTCCTCAGGGCGCGATTCCAAAATCTCAGACAGCTTGCCCTGCCCGACGATGATGTGCATCTCGCGGCCAATACCGGAGTCCGACAACAGCTCCTGAATGTCCATCAGCCGGGCTTTCGAGCCGTTAATTTCGTACTCGGAGGCTCCATCACGGAACATACGTCGCGTGATCGCAACCTCCGTGAAGTCCACTGGAAGGTGCTTATCGCTGTTGTCGAAGGTGAGTGTTACCTCTGCGCGCCCTAGTGGCTTGCGGTCCCCCGCTCCCGCGAAGATGACATCCTGCATCTTCCCACCGCGTAGATTCTTCGCACCCTGCTCCCCCATCACCCAGGCAAGCGCGTCGACGACGTTCGATTTACCTGAGCCGTTCGGTCCGACAACAGCGCAAATGCCGGGCTCGAACTTCATCGTCGTTGAAGAAGCGAAGGACTTGAAGCCCTTCAGCGTCAACGATTTCAAATGCATTGTGGTGAGTTTACCGTTCGTGGAAGCCTTCCGCCCCACGGGGCTCACCGTATTGCGCGACTACTATGTCCACGTGGCCCGGTCGTTGCGTTGAGGAGGGCTGTTCTTCCAGTAGTCGCTTCAGCGTATCGACGTCCCCTTCGTCGCCTTCCGCGACCACTTCAACGCGGCCGTCGACAAGATTTTTCGCATACCCCTGTAGGCCGAGCTCCAAGGCCCGGCAGCGGGTCCACCAGCGGAACCCGACGCCTTGAACGTGCCCGTGCACAAACGCGGTCATACGAATGGTGGCCATCGGCTACTTCAAACCGCCCTGCTCGTTGTCTTCACCTACGGCGCGGGCCTCGGAAGCCGTGATGCGGTCCTCCAGGCTGCGGCGCGTGACCGGGTCGGAGCCGTCCCAGAACTCTACGTTCTTGACCTCAGGCATCATGTCGCGGTGGAACACCGGGTCGATGCCCTGGACGCGCTGCTCGTTGTAGTTCTTGAGCAGCTTGATGGCGACACCCGCAAGCGGGACGATCGCGATGATGTTGATGATGGCCATGGTTCCCGCCATTGTGTCGCCAAGCGACCACACGAGCGGAATCGAACCGAATGCACCGAAAAACACGAAGACGATGACGCCGCAACGGAAAACGTTCAGCACCGTCTTGGAGTCCGAAAGGTACTCGATATTCGCCTGCGCAAGGTAGTAATTACCGATCACTGACGAGAAGGCGAGGAAGAAGAGAATGAACGTGATGAAGTGCGTGCCCCACGCACCCACCGTTGCAGCCAGTGCTGACTGTGTCAGCGATGCACCCTGTACGTCTTCCAGACCGTAGGTGATCTCTGGGCCCAGCAGCACGATGAACGCGGTGATGGAGCACACGACGAGAGTGTCAAAGTACACGCCGAGCGTCTGCACCAAGCCCTGCTTCACCGGGTGGGACACCGTAGCGGTAGCCGCCGCGTTCGGAGCGGAGCCCTGGCCTGCCTCGTTCGAGAACAGACCACGGCGCATGCCCCACACGAACGCCATACCCAGCGTCGCACCACCGACCTGCTTCAGGCCCAAGGCGTGGCCGACGATCAGCGCGATCATGCCTGGAACTTCCTGAATATTCAGGATGACTACCAAAAGGCCGACCAGGATGTAGGCAACAGCCATAAACGGAACGACGAGCTGCGTGACGTTCGCGATACGGGTCACGCCGCCAAAAATGATTGCAGACGTCAGCGCTGCGATGACGACCGCGACGATGAGCTTCATCGTCATCGAATCGGAGCCAACGGAACCACCGACGGCCTCAACGATGGAGTTCGTCTGGATCGCGTTGTACACAAACCCATAGGTGAACGAGAGCGCGACAGCGAAAATCACTGCGAGCGGGCGCCAGCCGAGTCCGCGCGTCATGTAGTAGGCGGGGCCACCGTGGTAGTTGCCGTTTTCGTCCTTCGTCTTCCACAGCTGTGCCAGCGTGGACTCGACGAACGCGGTAGCGCCACCCACAATGGCGATCATCCACATCCAGAACACTGCACCAGGCCCTCCGACCGAGATCGCGAGAGCGACGCCAGCGATGTTGCCGGTGCCCACGCGGGAAGCGGCGGAAATGGTAAACGCCTTAAACGCAGAAATACCGCCGTACTCTTCATCCAAATCGCGTCCGTCACGGTCTTTGCCCTTCGGGGTTTCGGTAACCGCCTTGAACATTTCCGGAAGTAGTCGAACCTGTACGAACAAGGTACGCAGCCCGAAATAGACACCCGCAGCAAGCAGGAGCCACGGGACAATGTCCCAGATGATGCCGTTGAGAGTTCCGTCAATGAACTCGGTTGCTTTTTCCATGCGGAGAATCCTAGTCGCAATGACAGGATTATTCGCGATTTTGCTCAGGAACCTGGCATGTTGGGCAGTAATAACTCGACCGCTGGTTCACGACAGTCTTCGCTATTGCTTCCCCGCAACGAGCGCATGGCTGCCCTGCGCGTCCGTACGCGTTGAGAGAGCGAGCAAAACACCCTGCCGCACCGTTGACGTTTACATATAGGGAGTCGAAGCTCGTCCCGCCTTGTGCAAGAGCTCGCTCCATGACAGCACGCGATGCGTTGAGGAGTTCAACCGCAGTTTCCTGGCTGAGCGTATCTGCCCGCTGCCACGGCGCGACGCGTGCCGCCCACATTGCCTCGTCAGCGTAGATGGATCCAATACCGCTGACTACGGCCTGATTCAGCAACACCGTTTTGACCGCAGATCGCTTGTGCCGCATCAACTCTGCAGTTGTATCAACGTCGAAGCCTTCCTCGAACGGGTCCATCGCAATGTGGCTTGCACGTTCTGGGATGCCATCGACAAGCTCGCAGTACTGCCACGAGCCGAACGTGCGCTGATCCACGAAGACCAGTTCCACGTCGCCCATCCTGGCGCGAATCCGCGCGTGTGGACTGTCCACGCTGCCCGGCGCGCCGACGAGCATCTGGCCGCTCATTCTAAGGTGCACCAGGAGGCAGGCTCCGTCGGACAGCGTCAGCCAGAGGTACTTGCCACGGCGTCCGGTGCCCGTGACGCGGAGCCCGGGGAGAGTTGTTGCCAAATCGACGGTGTTCTCCCTGACCGCCCTGGGGTGCGCGACCTCGATACTGTCGAATGTCCTGCCAACAATGTGCTCGTTCAGACCACGACGCACGACCTCAACTTCCGGCAGTTCGGGCATCAGCTACGCCTTGTCGTGGGTCTGCTGCTCAAGAACGAGCGCTTCCGGGTGCTTCTGAATGAACGCCACTGCTTCCCTGGCTGCTTCTTGCTCGGCGAGCTTTTTGTTGTGCGCCACTCCACGTCCGCGGCTTTCACCAAGAATGATCGCGTACGACGTAAATTCGAGGTCGTGCTCGGGGCCTTCAGACGTCGTTTCGTACTCAACCATTGGGATGCCACGTTCCGCGAGGCGTTCCTGCAGCACAGTCTTCCAGTCTTGTCTGTGGCCGTGTGCCGTCGCGTTGTGGAGCTTCTCGTGGAAGAGCTTAAGAATTACGTCGCGGGCTGCTTCAAATCCGTGCTGCCGATAGATCGCGCCAAAGAGCGCCTCCGTCGTATCGGCGAGGATGGACTCTTTGTCCCTGCCGCCGGTATGCAACTCGCCTTTTCCAAGCAGCACGTACTTACCAAGCTCGATGCCACGGGCGACATCCGCCAACCCGTAGCGTGACACAATTGAGGCCCGCATCGGGGAAAGCACCGACTCGGAGCTCGAAGGGTAGATCTCGAAGAGCTTCGTGGCTACGGTCAGACCGAGCACTGCGTCTCCGAGAAACTCAAGCCGCTCGTTATTTGGCAGGTAGTCGTGCTCGTTGGCAAAGGAGCGATGTGTCAAGGCGAGTCGCAACAGTTCGTCGTCCAGCTCCACACCCAGCCACTCGAGCAGAGGCGCATGGTCTACTTCGGAGAACGCGCTGTTCCACGCTTCTTCGCCGCTGACGCGATTCTTCTTTGAGCGCCGGCTCATAGGAACTTCTCCAATCCAGCCCAGCGCGGATCCACCGCGTCGGTTGCTTCGCCGCTGATGCCGTCTGGTGCCGGAACGTCGCTGTCTTCGGGGCATGCAGGCTGGCAGGTCGGGTTAAACGGCAGTGTGAGGCCAGCTTCGTCGACGAAGGCCTGCTCGAGATCAACCGTTTCTTCCACGATGCGCATGATCTCATCCCCGGATCCTGCGTCTTCCTCTACTTCTTCATCACCCTGGATGAAGTCGTCGCCGTTAGAAAACACCTGGGAGACACGCAGCGTTTCCGTCGGCTGCAGGGTGCGCAGGCAGCGTACGCACTGCCCTTCCAGTACCGCGGTCACGGTGGCGTCGACCATCACGCCAGAACCGAGCGGGGTCACGGTAGCGTCGACGGCCACCTCCTGGCCTTCCGGAATTGCGATCATCTCCGGCCCGATGCGGGAAGGAGCTGGGCCCACGTTGTGGACAACTACCGGCATGCCGTCGCCGTGCAGAGCGTCAGCTACTTGAATAATGAAAGGATTTTTAGCCATAGCAACCCAAACTCTACATCGGTTTTCTTCCGGAAGTGCTACCTGGTTTTCTCTTGTGCGTTCCTAATGCTCGCCGTAGTCGTAACGCTCCGCGCGTTGGCTGCCGCCTGAGACGCCGGCGCCACGCCGGAGCGCAGAACGGTCCTTAGATACTGTGCGAAGCACTGCGGAAAGTGACTCCTCAAACTCCGCAAGCTTGGAATCCACAAACTCGTCGCACTCCCCGCGCAGACGCGAGGACTCCGCGTGTGCCTGCTCGACCAGGCGGTGCGCCTCCTCGTCTGCGCGACGCATGACCTCTGCCTCGGAAACAAGGTGTTCCTGCTGCGCCAAGCCCTCATCAATTGAGCGCTGGTATTCTTTCTGACCGTTTTCAACCAGGCGCTGAGCTTCTTCCTGTGCTCGCGCCACGGTGGCTTCCGCGTCTTCGCGTGCGCGGCTGACCATATCGCGGGAGTCCTCTTCAGCGTTGGTCACCAGCATGGTCGCGTGGGACTGGGCGTCGTCAATCATTTCTTGAGACTGCTCGTTTGCCTCATCCATAATGTGCTTCGCGTCTGCATTGGCTTGAGCCACCAAATCGTCCGCGCGTTCCTGTGCACCATGCAAGATAGCGTCCTGCCGGTCGAGGACATCTTGAGCGTCGTCCATCTCATTCGGGATTGCGTCACGAATATCGTCTAACAGCGCAAGCACTTCGTTGCGCGGCACGAGGCAAGAGCTTGATATTGGCACGCCGTAGGCCTGCTCGACGATTTGGACGAGTTCATCAAGTGCTTCAAAAACGCGATACATGTCGGTCATCGTACCCGAGAACCACTGCGCTGAGTGTGCAACACAACGGAAGGTATGCACTACACTTTGCCCTCATGGATGAAGCATTGCGTACCCCAACCACAGTCACCATCGCCCCAGACGCATTCAAAGGCACGGCGTCGGCTGAGCAGGCCGCAACGTGGATCGGAGAAGGCGTCCGCGAGATATTAAAGGACGCAACCATCAAACTCGCCCCAATGGCCGACGGCGGCGAAGGCACCTCCGAACTGTTCAAGGGCGAGCGCATCACCCTGCCCACCACGGACGCCGCGGGGCGCCTCACGGAGGCTACCTACACCTATGATGCCGCTTCAACCACAGCGTTTATCGACGTCGCTGCCGCCTCTGGGCTACCCGCCGTCGCAGATTCACCAGTTCCGTTGACCGGCGATACCTACGGCACCGGAGTGCTCATCGCCGACGCACAAACCCGTGGCGCAACACGGATCGTGCTCGGCTTGGGCGGCTCGGCAACCACCGATGGCGGCACCGGCATTCTCGTAGCCCTTGGCGCGAACCCCGTCGACGCTGAGGGCTATCAACTCAAGCCTGGCGGCGGCGACCTCGAGCGCCTCGCGAACCTCGATACCGCAAAGGTCAACATTCCCGCAGGCGCGCTCGACTGGGTACTACTCACCGATGTGGATTCGCCCGCCACGGGACCGGAAGGCTCCGCCGCTGTATTTGGACCTCAGAAGGGCGCTTCCGAAGAAGACGTGGCCAAGCTCGACCGCGGGCTGGCCAGGCTGTGCGAAGTAGCAGGTCTCGACCCCACTACCCCGGCCTTCGGGGCTGCGGGCGGAATCGCGATCGGCATCACCTGGTTATCAACGCTCCTGCACGGCGATGCCAGCCACGTCTCCATCTCCCCCGGTGCGCCCGTCATCGCGAACGCCAGCGGGCTCGCAGATCTTATCGCACAGTCCGGACTCGTCATCACCGGCGAGGGACGCTATGACGCCCAAACCGCCGCTGGCAAGGTTGCCAGCACGGTAAGCGACCTTGCCGCTGATGCAGGTGCTGTCTGCGTAATTGTGGCGGGTAGCTTCGACGCCGAACCCGCTGGTGAAGCAATCGCAGTCCCCCTTGAAAACATCGCTGACACCAGTGAGCAACTCCGCCGCGCAGGCCGCGAGGCGGCGATTCGCTACCTGAACACCTCGACGGTCCAGGGGTAAAGCGCAGGCGTCTCAAACTGGTCTTGCTGCTCCAACGCGACGGGGTCTGATGGATGCTGCGCTCGCGGGGTCAGAATCCGCGACAGGCCCATCGCCAGGCTGTTCAGGCTCCTCGCGCCTTCAACCTCGATGTCGTAGCGCTGGAGGGCGGCACCCTCTTCTTCAGCCGAGACCTGCCTGTCCTGCACGTATGTTGCTTCCAGTTCCTCGGTGACCTCGCTAGGCAACGCTACATGCGGGGTGTACACAACATTTCCGGCAGTGAGTTTTTCGCGCCGCACCAAAATATCGATTGCGCGCTGGTATGCCTCCGCCAACTTTTCTGCCGACGCATCGGGGGCCAGCACATGGAACTGAATGATCGCCATGACGAACAGGCTAATACACCGGGGAGTAACGTAGCAGGTATGACTTTTCCAGTGCACTCGTATCGTGACGCCCTGACGACCATGGCTGACGGCACGATCAAGCAAGTCAACCCATTTTCCGGCACCGAGGTTTGGACGGTCCCAGGCAGAGGAAACCGGCCCCTTTCCCACCCCTCAGGAACCCCGCACCCGCTCAGCGCTTCCGACTTTCACGAGCACTGCAACTTCTGTGACGCCCACCAGCTTCGCACCCCACCAGAGAAGTCACGCATGGTTCGCACCCGGGATGGTTGGGAGATCGTCCGCAACGCGATGCCCGAAGAGCTCGACGCCACCACCGCCGAGTTCCGCCGCGTACCGAACCTCTTCGAGATAGTCTCCTACGACTACTGGGCAAAGAACTACGGCTACAGCATGCCCCAGTCCCAGCAGGAACACATGGACCGCTACCTCGCGGACCCCGCCGGCAAGGCCCACGTCCTCGACATCGTTCGCACCCGCCTCAAGGCCTCCGGAGAGAATCCCGACCGCGACGAGGCGTCACTCTTGGAGATCGCGCCCGCGTATTTCGGCGGCGGTCACGACGTCATTATTGCTCGACGCCACTTCGTCGACGGCGCCACCGACGACACACAGCTAGCAAGCTCCGGAACACTCACCGAAGACGAGCACGGGGCTTTCTTCAAGTTCACAGTTGATTCCCTCCACGACCTCGTCGTAAAGAATCCCTACTCCCCGTACGTCGTAGTCTTCCAAAACTGGCTTGCGCCTGCTGGCGCCTCCTTCGACCACCTGCACAAGCAGCTCGTCACCGTCGACGCGCGTGGCGTGCAGGCCGAGATGGAGATTGCAAAGCTGCGCCAGAACATCAACATGTACAACGAATGGGGAGTGAACTACGCGTTCTACCACAACCTGGTGATCGCGGAGAACGACTTCGCAATCGCCATCGCAGGCATCGGGCACCGCTACCCCACTGTCGCCATCTATTCCAAGTCCGCAACCTGCGCACCTTGGGAGCAGTCGGAGCAGGAAGTGCGCGGTCTGTCGGACCTCGTGCACGCGATCCACGCAGCGATGGGACCTGAGGTCGCGTGCAACGAGGAGTGGCACTACCGGCCTGTGGATCTGGACCTTCCGATGCCATGGAGGGTGAACATTAAGTGGCGTATTTCTACACTCGCGGGGTTCGAAGGCGGCACTAAAATTTACGTCAATACGCTTTCCCCGTTTGATGTTCGTGACAAAATGGTGGACAAACTCTACCGACTCCGCGATGCCGGGAATGTGACAAAGTCGCTGCGTATTGCCACAGAATGTGCCCCGTCACGCAACTCTCTCCTCTACAACCCAGTCCTTTAGACCAAAGTTGTTTATACCTTCCTCCCAAAAGACTGGTATTACTTAATGTGATGGTAGTTAAGCAAGCACGTGCGGAGTGACGCACAGAGGGACGTACATGATCAACATCAACGATATCCTCAACAGTTACGTCGTTGACGAATCGTGGCAGCGTGCATTCTACGAATTCATGCACACCACGCCCGAGCTATCGATGCAAGAAGAGGAGACGCACCAACGGCTCCTCGCCGAACTTACCCAGTTCGACTGCGAAGTAATTGCACCGATTGGGGGCTACGGAATCTGTGCGGTCTTCCGCAACGGTGACGGGCCAACTGTACTGTTCCGTGCCGACTTCGATGGGCTCCCAGTTACGGAATCTACCGAAGTTCCATACGCTTCAAAGAAAAAGGTGCGTCTTGAGGACGGCACGAGCGTCGGCACTATGCATGCTTGTGGCCATGACATGCACACCACGGCACTTCTCAGTATGTGCAGTTTTATGGACGACACCCGCCACGCCTGGCGTGGGACGTTCATTGCGCTGTTTCAGCCAGGAGAAGAGCTGGGGGTAGGGGCAGAAGCGATGGTCAATGACGGACTTCTGGAACGCATCCCGCGTCCTGACGTCTGCTTTGGCCAGCATGTAATGCCCGGACCTGCGGGAACCGTGATGTCAAAAGCGGGTCCCCAGTTCGCGGCATGTGACTCCATCAGGATTACGATCCCGGGGCGAAGTGCGCACGGCTCTATGCCACACAACGCCATAGACCCAACGTTTACGGCAGCGATGATCATTGCCCGCCTGCAAGGTCTCGTGGGCCGGGAAGTCGATCCTTCTGACTTCGCAGTCGTCACCGTTGCCAGTTTGCACGCTGGAACGACGAACAACATTATCCCCGACTCCGCGGAAGTCGTACTCAACTGTCGCTTTTATCAAAACAAGACAAAAGAGCAGATGTACGCCTCCATCGAGCGGGTTGTTCGCGCAGAGGTGCAAGCATCGGGTGCCACCGAAGCGCCTACGTTCGAGTACTTCGCTCACGGAGAACTTATGAGCAATGACGCCGAGGTGTACGCAAAGGTCCGCCAGTCTTTCGACGAGGTTTTCAAGCATGAGTCTGCTGAAGCCGACCGAAAGACAGTGTCTGAGGACTTCCCAGTCATCCCCCTGGCGTTTGACGTGCCGTACTTCTACTGGCTTATCGGGTGCACCCCAAAGGCACAGTGGGATGAAGCCGTCGCGGCAAATAGAGTCGCGGAAGACATTCCAGTCAACCACATGCCGACCTTCTTGCCGGACTACGCACCCACGGTGAAAGCAGCTACCAATGCCGGACTCACGGCAGTTCTGACGTATCTTGCTCAGCCATAGCGCAACGCCGTTCCGGCTGAGCACGACGCATTCCAATTCGACACATCAAGAGATCTGAGGTTTTTATGAAGAACACTGTAGGAACATCGGTACCGGCACTGCAGGACACTGTCGCCGGCCATGTTCGTGGTTTCTCTGGACGCAGCCCGCAGGCATCCACCAATAACAAGTTTTGGACTGGCCTCTCGGCCGCCGTTGTGGAGCAGATTGCCGACAAGTGGGATGCAACCCAAAAGGCCTACTCGGCTACTCGTCAGCAGGCGTACTTCTCCGCAGAGTTCCTGCAAGGCCGTGCACTGCTGAACAACCTCACGAACCTGGGCATGGTGGAAGAGGCTGAGGCTGCAGCAGCAGAGCTCGGCCACAACCTGACCGATGTCCTCGAGGCAGAGCACGACGCCGCGCTGGGCAACGGTGGCCTTGGCCGCCTCGCGGCGTGCTTCCTGGACTCCGCAGTGACGCAGGACTACCCGGTCACCGGCTACGGTCTGCTCTACCGCTACGGCCTGTTCCGCCAGGAGTTCGTCGATGGCTTCCAGAAGGAGCACCCAGATTCCTGGAAGGAATCGTTCTACCCGTTTGTTGTTGAGCGCACCTCCCAGCAGCGCATCGTGAAGTTCGACGACATGACGGTTCGAGCAGTACCGTTCGACATGCCGATTACCGGCTACGGCACCGATAACGTTGGTACCCTTCGTCTGTGGGACGCATCCCCAATCCACGAGTTCGACTACGATGCGTTCAACTCGCAGCGTTTCTCCGACGCCATCCTGGAGCGCGAGGCTGTCCACGACATCTCCCGCGTGCTCTACCCGAACGACACCACGTACGCTGGCAAGGTGCTCCGCGTCCGCCAGCAGTACTTCTTCGTCTCTGCTTCGCTGCAGGAGATGATCGACAACTACATCGAGCACCACGGCGAGGATCTGAGCAAGTTCCACGAGTACAACTCAGTGCAGCTCAACGACACCCACCCGGTGCTGGCGGTTCCGGAACTCATGCGCCTGCTCATGGATGAGCACGGTCTGGGCTGGGATGAGGCGTGGAACGTCACCACCCAGACCTTCGCGTACACGAACCACACCGTGCTCCAGGAGGCTCTGGAGACTTGGGACGAGTCCATCTTCAAGCAGCTGTTCTGGCGTATCTGGGAAATTGTCCTGGAGATTGACCGCCGCTACCGCCTCGACATGGAGTCCCGTGGCATTGGCCCGGAGGACGCACACCACTACTCCCCAGTCCACGACGGCAAGGTGCACATGGCGTGGATCGCCTGCTACGCTTCGTACTCCGTGAACGGCGTGGCTGCGCTGCACACCGAGATCCTGAAGCGCGACACACTCAACTACTGGTACTCCATGTATCCAGAGCGCTTCAACAACAAGACCAACGGTGTCACCCCACGTCGCTGGCTGCGTATGTGCAACCCGCGTCTCGCATCCCTGCTCGACCGCCTGTCTGGTTCTGATGAGTGGACCACGGACCTGTCCAAGCTGAAGGAGCTGCGCAAGTACGCTGATGATCCTGCAGTGCTCAAGGAACTGCGGGAGATCAAGGCTGCTAACAAGCAAGACTTCGCTCGTTGGATCGAGCAGCGTCAGGGTTCTGTCATCGACCCGGACTCCGTCTACGATACGCAGATCAAGCGTCTGCACGAGTACAAGCGTCAGCTGATGAACGCGCTGTACATCATCGACTTGTACTTCCGTATCAAGGAAGACGGCGAGACCGACGTACCGAAGCGCACCTTTATCTTCGGCGCGAAGGCTGCACCTGGTTACACGATGGCAAAGGGGATCATCAAGCTCATCAACGCCATCGGCGAGCTGGTGAACAACGACCCAGTCGTTTCGAAGTACCTGCATGTGGTCTTCGTGGAGAACTACAACGTCTCCCCTGCTGAGCACATCATCCCGGCAACGGATGTTTCCGAGCAGATCTCGACGGCCGGCAAGGAGGCGTCGGGCACCTCGAACATGAAGTTCATGATGAACGGTGCGCTGACCTTGGGCACGATGGACGGCGCAAACGTGGAAATCGTTGACGCTGTCGGTGAAGAGAACGCCTACATCTTCGGCGCTCTCGAGGAGGATCTGCCTGAGCTGCAGCGCTCCTATGACCCGAAGGCTACCGCCGAGCAGACCCCAGGCCTGCACCGTGTGCTCAACGCACTGGTCGACGGCACCCTGGACGACTGCGGCACCGGCGCGTTCCACAACATCCGTGCTTCCCTGCTCGAGGGCTTCGGCTTCGACGAAGCTGACGTCTACTACGTGCTGGGTGACTTCGCGGACTACCGCGCAACCCGCGACCGCATGGCCAAGGAGTACTACGAGGACCCAGATGCATGGGCACGCAAGTGCTGGATCAACATCTGCGAATCCGGTCGCTTCTCCTCTGACCGCACGATCCGCGATTACGCGAACGAGGTCTGGAAGATCGAGCCGACGCCGATTAACTAGCCTGTAGCTCCTACTACAAAAGGCCTGCCGCTGTTGCTTCGCGGCAGGCCTTTTGCATGTCCCCTTGTATGTAGCGAGCTACAAGCCGAGATGAAAAACACCCCGGAGCAGCTGCCCGGGGTGTTCTCCGATTTGGAACTTAGTCTTGTTCCTCTTCCTTCTTCTTCGACCAGTAAGCCTCCTCGCCCAGCTGGTGGACGTGGACCGTGTTGGTCGAGCCTGCAACTCCTGGAGGGGTACCTGCAACCATCACCATGGTGTCATTCTCCTGGTACTCATCCATCGCCAGCAGGTACTTGTCAACGGTGGCGATCATGTCATCCGTGCTGTGCACCGGCGGGCACAGGAAGGTCTCCACGCCCCAGGTCAGTGCGAGCTGCGAGCGAACCTCCTGCTTCGGAGTAAACACGAGCAGCGGCAGGTCTGGGCGCAGGCGCGCGACGCGTCGAGCGGTGTCGCCAGTCGCGGTGAACGCCACGATTGCGCGTGCGTGCAGACGGTTTGCCACATCGTTCGCCGAGTAGGAGATCACACCACGGCGGGTACGCGGGATGTGGTTCAGAGGCGGCACCTTGTCCATAGCCTCAGCGGAGCGGACAATGCGGCTCATCGTGCGGACCACGTTGTGCGGGTCAACGCCAACGGAAGTCTCACCGGAGAGCATGACGGCGTCTGCACCATCGAGCACGGCGTTCGCAACGTCGGAAGCCTCTGCACGCGTCGGACGCGAGTTATCAATCATCGAATCCAGCATCTGCGTAGCGACGATGACCGGCTTCGCGTTTTCACGAGCGATCTGGATGACGCGCTTCTGCACACCTGGAACAAGCTCAAGCGGAATCTCAACGCCGAGGTCGCCACGGGCAACCATCACGGCGTCGAATGCCAGGATGATTGACTCCAGGGCGTCGACTGCTTCTGGCTTCTCCAGCTTCGCGATGACTGGGACACGACGGCCAACTTCGTCCATGATCTCATGAACCAGGTCAACATCTGCCGGAGAACGCACGAAGGACAGCGCGACGACGTCGACACCCATCTTGAGTGCGAACCGCAGGTCCGCCTTGTCCTTCTCGGACAACGCCGGGACGGAGATGTCCATCCCCGGCAGGGAAACACCCTTGTTGTTGGAAACAGGGCCACCTTCGGTCACGCGGCAGACAACGTCGTTGCCGTCGACTTCGACACAGACCAGACCGACCTTGCCGTCGTCGACGAGCAGGCGGTCGCCCGGCTTCGCGTCCTTGGCGAGGTTCTTGTAAGTCGTCGAGACTCGATCGTGCGTGCCTGGCACGTCATCGACTGTGATGCGGACCGTTTCGCCCGTCTCCCAGACGGTGGCGCCTTCTTCAAAGCGCCCAAGACGGATTTTCGGACCCTGAAGGTCGGCGAGGATGCCAACTGCGTGTCCCGTTTCATCGGTGGCTTCGCGGACCCAGCGGTAGTTCTGCTCGTGGTCCGGATAGTCGCCGTGGGAGAAGTTGAGGCGGGCGACATCCATGCCGTCGCGCACAAGTCCGAGGATTGCTTCTTTGCTGGCCACAGCAGGGCCAAGCGTACATACGATCTTTGTTCTTCTATCCACGAGATCCAACCTAGTAGCGATTCAACAATTACCGGTGGTTTCAAGGCCAGATAGTGTGTGAATTCTCCACTGCCGTATCGTGTGGCCTATCTTCCACTTCGGATACCACCCTACCCCGAATCACGATTCGTATCATCATTATCGTTGTGAACGAGTTCTTTCTCGGCTTCTCTCCCACGTGGCAATAGGAAGAAAATCCCAAGTGAAACAACAAAAAGCAGGCCTGAAACCCACGTGTTCACACGCAACCCCAAAATTAGTGTTGCGACGTCAGTACGCATCAACTCGATTGCAAATCGGCCCATCGTGTAGCCAGCAACGTATAGCCAAAATACCCTGCCGTGTCCGAGCCTGAAGTGCTTATCTGCCCAAAGCAGGAAAGCAAACACAAGCAGATTCCACACCAACTCGTAGAGGAACGTCGGGTGAACGCTCGCGATGACCTCACCGGTAGAACGCCCTGTCAGCGGAGCGAACGCCCCTTGCTCGTCAACGCGGTAGTAGATATCCAACGCCCACGGTACCGTCGTTTCAGCACCATAGAGTTCCTGATTGAACCAGTTCCCAAGGCGTCCCACGGCCTGGGCCAACACGATGCCTGGCGCCAGCGCATCGGCAACAGGCCCAACAGCAATCTTCTTCCACCGCAGCAGCAACCACACGCTCGCCGCGCCCAGTGCGACTGCGCCCCAGATGCCCAAACCACCCGCAGTAATGTTCAGCGCCTGCAGTGGATCTTTGCCGGGGCCGAAGTATTTATCATGATCCGTCAGCACGTGGTAGAGCCGACCGCCAATGATGCCCATGGGGATAGCGACAATTGCCGCGTCCCAAATCACGTCGGGATCACCACCACGCGCACGATAGCGTCGCGTGCCCACCCACATTGCAAGCAGAATGCCGGTGATGATGCACAGCGCGTACGCCCTCACCGGGAGCCAGCCAATGTGCCACACACCCTGTGGTGGCGAGGGAATGTTTGCCAGAATCGTAGTTTGCACGCCCCCTAGTGTGCCTGATTATCGGCGGGAAGCGCACGCGGGGTGTCGCCCGGCGGTAGCAAGTGAAGGAATAGCCGCTTCGGCATTCGCCAAAATGGCGTCTGCTCCTGCGGCAGCGACGTTAAACAGATCACGCGGAGTCAACACATCCGCCATCATCACCACGCGGATCTTGCTCGGAAGGCCTGCAACAAGCTCACCCAGTGCGAAGTGATCAGTCTCCCCCGATGGACGTTTCGGTGGCACAACAGCCAGCACGGATGCGCCCGCCCGAAGCGCACGTGCCGCCTCCTCAGCGTCTCCGACTTGTACGAAGGCCGACATGCCAAGCGTCTCCGCTCTATCTAGCAACGCCTCCAGTCGCGGCTGCTCAAGAATATCTGCACGAAGCACAAGCGCATCGGCTCCATAGCAGCGAGCCTCGTGCACTTGGTACGGATCAACAATCGTATCCAAGCTCACCACCGGTATATGCACTGCTGCCCTCGCTGCGTCCATCTCAATGTTCGCGACCTCACGGCCAAACAGCGCACCCGAACACGCGAGCAGCTGCGCCCCCTGCATCTCAAGCTCCACTGCGGCAAGTGCCGCTCGGTGAATCCGTTGCTGCGTAGTCCGGACGCCGTGCTGGTTGTACTGTACCTGGGCAATAATTGCGCATCCGTCTGAGTCAACGGCCGCGTATGCGTCGCGCGCAGATGCAGCCGCCCGCGAGCGATCCTTCACCTCTTGAAACGACACCAAGGACTCACGGCGTGCGACCTGCCGCTGCACTGCAGCGAAGAGATCGCTGTGTACATCCGTGGCACACATACTCGCCTCCCGCGTGACTCCGAGGTGAAAGCCTATTGTTGCAGTTGCCAGCGTAGCCCGCGCGTATTTAGTTCATGAAATTTCACGGGGGTATACCGAATATTTATCGGCGTGCCTCATCATCCGTAGGGTCAATTCCGGAGTCCAAGGCGTCCCACATCACGCGCCCAGAGTCCGGTCGAGCTTCGAGATCTTCACCTAGCTTTTCACGGCGCACAGCCTCTGTCTCATACTTGTTGAGCTTCGCGGAATCTACACCGGGCCGCATTACAACCGTGAGCGCTCCAATAAGCCCCAGGAGCGCCCCCAAGATGACCAGGTAAATGCCAGCGCTATGCTGCTGCACCTGTGTGATCTCCGCCCACGCGGCAATCGCCCCGTCACTGGCTGCTCCTCCCTGCTCCCCGCTTCCGGCACTCAGCAGTGTGTGCAAACGCTCCAAGTCAGGCTCGGCTAATAAGGTTCGCAAGCCCGATACGCCGGCGCCCACGGCGCCTAGTGCGGCCACCACACCTACTATTCGACGCCCAACTCGCCGCAGCGCGAATATCGCAATCATTGCAACGATCAGAATGAGCGCCACTGCCGCGATCTCCGTAGACCACATTGAACCATCGACGGTAGTGGTACTGGCTCCAGCGCGGTCGTCGAAAACTTCGACAGTAAACCAGTCCATCCTGGACCCCACCCACGCCAGCGCGCCACCGACGCCCACCAGCAGTGCGCCGACGCGGTTCGCCGTATTCACCTAGATATCCTCCAACAGCAGATCTGCATCGAAGCACGTACGGTCCCCCGTATGACAGGCACCATCCGTCTGGATCACCTTCACCAGCAAGGTGTCGCCGTCGCAGTCGAGGCGCACCTCGCGGACCTCTTGCACAGCGCCACTGGTGAGCCCTTTTACCCAGTATTCGTTACGGGAGCGAGAGAAGTACGTCCCTCGTCGCGTTTCCAGCGTGTACGCCAGCGCTCGCTCATCCATCCAAGCCATCATGAGGACCTCACCGGTGTCAGCAGCCTGCACCACGGCGGGAACCAGGCCGCGGTCGTTCTTCTTCAGCCGAGCAGCAATTGCAGGATCCAATACGGCATCTTCTGGTCGTAGTTCAGTCATCAGCGAACCTCAAAGCCCTCATTCCGAAGCGCATCCTTTACTTCCGCGATGCTCACTTCGCCGAAGTGGAAGATCGACGCCGCAAGTACGGCGTCTGCGCCCGCTTTTACTGCTGGCGGGAAGTCTGCAGCCTTGCCAGCGCCACCGGAAGCAATCACCGGGATGCTTACCGCTGCTCGAACCTTCTCCAACAGCTCGAGATCGAACCCTTCCTTGGTCCCATCTCCGTCCATCGAGTTCAGCAAGATTTCCCCCACACCCAGGTCTTGTCCAGTGCGAGCCCACTCCACCGCGTCGAGACCAGCTGAACGCGTACCACCGTGCGTGGTCACTTCAAACCCAGACGGCTGCGGAAGCCCACCATTCGGCACGCGACGCGCGTCGACAGACAAGACAATGCACTGCGCTCCAAACTTCTCGCTGAGCTCACGCAGTAGCTCTGGCCGGTGAATCGCCGCTGTATTCACACTGACTTTGTCCGCGCCAGCACGCAGCAACTCAGAGACGTCTTCGACGCTTCGAACGCCTCCGCCAACGGTCAGCGGGATAAATACCTGCTCTGCGGTCTTACGGACGACCTCAAGCATCGTTCCACGGCCCTCACGCGACGCAGTTAGGTCCAAAAACGTAAGCTCATCAGCGCCTTCCAGTCCATACCGCTGAGCAAGTTCTACGGGATCACCAGCGTCCCGCAGGTTTTCAAAATTTACGCCTTTTACCACCCGCCCGTCGTCCACGTCGAGGCAAGGAATCACACGGATTGCAACAGACAAGGTAATTACCCTCCATACATGTTTTGTGCCACGCTACTCCAGCCCGCAAATACGTTCCGGAAACTACATACTACCGCGAAGCACTCTGCCTATCAGGGCTTTCAAAGCACCGTTGGACCGTCGCGAGCGCAGTCGCATGGGCAGCATTCGTACCAATGACAGCCCCCATCGACGACATCTCCCATGGCTGCCCGTACACGTCAGTCACCGTCGCGCCCGCGCAGCGACCGAACAAGACACCGGCCGCGTTATCCCACACGTGCGGGGAGAAACTCACGCTGGCCTGGAACACACCCGACGCCACAAACGCCAAGTCCACGCCCACTGAGCCAGTCATGCGTGGTCGCAGTGAGGTGGCAGCCAATTCACCGACGAAGGCCAAGCGGCCTTCCGCTGGAAACGCAGCGCGATCATCCGAACCAACGGTTGCAACGCCTACCTGAGCGGCCGTCGTCGAAGGATCAACGCCCTGTGGGAGCGCAGGCAATGGGTCGCCGTCAAGCACAACGGGCTCACCCGAGATCGCATGCATGCGGTGCCCCAGCAAAGGCATGTCGGTCACCGCGACGACCGGTTGGCCGTCGATAAGGAGCGCTACCAAGATCGCGCACATCGGGTTGCCACACGAGTAGTTCGAGGTGCCGTCGACAGGATCGAGCACCCAGCACGCCTCAGCGTTGAGGTCCCCGCCGTGTTCCTCCCCGAACACGGGGATACCGGTCGCTTCCGTCAAGCGTTTCCTCAGCAACGTTTCAATGGCGAGATCCGCTTCCGTGGCAAAGTCACCTTCGCCCTTAAAGAGCGCTGGAGCTGCACCGATATGTGTTCGAAACAGCTCGGCGGCTTCATCGACCGCCTCTAACGCAATAGCTCGGTATGCCTGCAGATCCCGCACGCTGTTTACTCGCCCTTCGATACCTTTGCGACGGCCTCCAGCGCCTCACTCAGCGTGAAGCGCTTCTCGTAGAGAGCCTTGCCGATAATGACGGAGTCGATCCCTTCATCGGTATACCGGGCCACTTCTACAACGTCGTCGAGAGTCGCGATTCCGCCCGAGGCAGTAATCTGAGCGTCCGTCGCTGCGGCGACCTCCCGCAACAGTGCAACATTCGGCCCCGCTAGCGTGCCGTCCTTGCTCACGTCGGTCACCACGAAACGGCTGCAACCAGCGGCATCGAACCGCTCCAGAACCTCCCACAGATCACCGCCGTCGGACGTCCAGCCGTTCCCCTTCGTGCGCCACTCACCATCAGTTTCACGCACCGCGATATCAATCGCGATCTTGTCGCCGTAGCGCTCAATTGCCTTACAGGTCCACTCCGGATCCTGTAGCGCCGCGGTACCAATATTGACGCGCTTCGCTCCGGTGGCAAGGGCTCGCTCCAACGTGGCGTCGTCACGAATACCACCCGTGAGCTCGACAGCGATACCCAGCTTCGCAGTGATATCCGCCATCAACTCATGGTTCGAGCCACGCCCAAACGCAGCGTCCAAATCCACGAAGTGCAGCCACTGCGCCCCCTGCTCTTCCCAACGGCGAGCAGCCTCCAGGGGATCCCCGTAGCTCTTCTCCGTCCCGGCTTCCCCCTGGTCCAGCCGCACGGCCTGACCTTCAACAACATCAACAGCAGGCAACAAGGTAAAAGTCATGGTGCTCATCTTATCCAATCTAACTCAGCCAGGTTCGGCGCTCGCTACAGAGTCTTCACCCAGTTTTCCAGGAGATGAAGTCCTGCGTCACCAGACTTCTCAGGGTGGAACTGCGTCGCCCAGAGCGGACCATTTTCGACGGCAGCCACAAACTTATCTCCACCGTGCTCCGACCAGTGCACAAGTGGCGGCGCAATGAACTCATCCGCTTTCAGCGTCCATTCGCGAACGCCGTACGAATGCACGAAGTAGAAGCGCTCGTCTACATTAATGCCATCGAACATGCGCGAGCCGCCAACTATGTCGACGGTGTTCCACCCCATGTGTGGAAGCACAGGAGCCTGGAGCTTTTCAACGGTCCCCGGCCACTCTGCTAATCCAGCAGTATCAATGCCATGCTCGACTCCATGCTCAAAAAGGATTTGCATACCAACGCAGATACCCAGCACAGGACGACCACCTGCAAGGCGCTGTCCGATGATGCGCCCCCCTTGCATCGCCTGCAACCCACGCATGCATGCATCAAACGCGCCAACCCCCGGCACTAACAGGCCGTCAGCCTCCACCGCGATCGCCGGATCGGCAGTAACGCTGACGCGCGCACCAACTTGTTCTAGCGCACGCTGAGCGGATCGGATATTTCCTGCCCCGTAGTCGAGCAGCGCAACATGGGGTTGTGGCATGTCGTTAGCAGTCATGAAGATTAATTCTAGCGCCCGTTCCGCCGATAAAGGCGCGGGGGCTGAACATTTTTCAGTCGCACGGACAAGTTATTAACTTCGACGACGCGGTGCTTGCCCAGCTGCCTATCCAGCAACGTAATAACTACGCCAATAAGGATCACGGCCGCCGCAAGACCAAACATCGGAGTAAACATCATCATTGTCAGCAACATGCCGTACATCGTCGACCCCAGACCTGTTCCTCCGTCGAATGCGATATTCCAAATCGCAGAGGCCTCAGAGCTCTTCGAACGGGGCAAGCGATAGAACATCAAGGTGAGCGCCTCGTTCTGTACCGCGCCGAATCCAACACCGTAGATCAACGCTGCCAACGCCATCCACCACACCGGCAGATCAAGAAGCAGAATGAGCGCGATGAGAAAGACACCACCTGCAGCGATGAACTGGCACGGAATGAGAATGCTGCCTGGGTATCCCTTGCGGTCCATGACCTGACCCGCTGCGTACCGCGACAACATAGAAGCGAAGTTCATCACGCCCAGCATCACACCGCCAAGCGCCGCTCCCTTGGCCGGATCGAGATCGCGCATCGCCGCGGGAAGGAAATTAGTAATTGCACCATACGCTGAGGTGACGAACATCAAGGCCATGCCCGGAACAAACACAAGCCGCCACATCGGTACGTGCACGTGCGCCACGCTCAACTCATCGCGGTCCGCTTGTGGCACAGCTGGGATGAACATGCATGCCACCAACGAAATGAGGCCTACGCCCGCTGCAATGTAATACACCGCGTTATACCCAATGACGTTGACCAGGGCGAGGCCCGTCGGCAAGCCGACCATCTGAGACAAGCCCACCATGATGCCCAGCGTGCCGGTCGCCCGCCCCAGCAAGCGACGCGGTACCAACTCAGCGACGACGGCTGCCTCCGCTACCGTCAGCGCGCCAAACCCAACACCGCGGATCGCGCTCACAGTCAGCACTGTTCCGGCTTCCATTCCCAACGCGTAGGCGAACGCCGGAACACCCAAGAGCAAAGAAGACAGCCCCATAATCAGGCCAAACCCGAACTTGCGCAGCAGCGCAGGTGTCGCCATCTGTGTAAGCACTGTAGCGAGCATGAACACACCGGTGGTAAGCCCGGCCAGCGTTTCGGTTCCTCCTGCATCGAGCACCGCCGTAGGAATCACCGGCAGCAGCACCGCCCATGCGGCGAACGCTGCCATCACCGCGAGCAGAACGGGCTTCATGCCGCGTGCCTTCCAAACGCTCGAGACCGAGTTGATTTCCTCAACAGTAAGCGGTGTTGGTGGGAAGAACTTCAAACTACATAACCTCCATCATTGCCATGATCGCGAATGCGAGCGCCAGCGCAGTAGCCAAGGCTAACACTGCAGTCGGCACCCTCAATCCACGCTGGTACGTTGACCACACTCCGCCTGCGAGCACACCCGCCAACACGAAGAGGCCAAGCACTCCCATACTTGCTGGAATGCCTCCCACCTATAACGCACCCTTTGTCGACGGCACACCCGTAATCTTTGGGTCTGCATCCACTGCAGCTCGCAAACTGCGGGCCACAGCCTTGAATTCGGCTTCCGTAATGTGGTGCGGATCGCGACCATAGCGCACATTCACGTGCAAGGTCATTCGGGAGTTATACGCAAGCGTCTCAAAGAAATGGCGATTTATCACCGTGGCGTAGTGCCCGCCGATGACCTGCCAATCCATATGCTCCGGCTCACCGTTCATCACAAAGTACGGACGCCCAGACAGGTCTACAACTGCCTCAACGAGCGTTTCGTCCATCGGCAACAGCATCGAGCCAAAGCGGCGGATGCCACGCTTGTCCCCGATCGCATCCAGCAGGGCCCACCCGAGCGTGATGGCGGTGTCTTCCACCGTGTGGTGGGCATCGATCTCCGTGTCGCCTTTCGCCTTCACCGTGAGATCGAAAGCACCGTGCGCCCCGAATGCGGTGAGCATGTGATCGAAAAACGGCAATCCGGTGTCAATGTCAGTCACGCCTGTGCCGTCGAGATCGATGGACACAGTGATGTCGGATTCAGACGTCTTCCTGTGTGCGGTCCCTACCCTATTCGCCATGAAGTACCTTTCTTGCTGCCTCTAGGAAGGCATCGTTTTCGCTATCAAGTCCAACCGTCACTCGCAGGTGACCTGCGACGCCAACGTCACGAATGAGTACGCCACAGTCGAGGAACTGCTGCCACGCTGCATGGGTCGAAGTGGCGTCGCCAAACGGGCCGAAGAAGATGAAATTCGACGAGCTCGGCACAACCTTGTAGCCCATCTCTTCCAGCGCTGCTTGCACGCGCACGCGCTCCTGCGCCAACTTGTCAACCGTCGCGAGCGTGTCCCCGGCGTGCTTCAGCGCCACGCGTGCAGCGACCTGGGAGAGCACCGAGAGGTGGTACGGCAAGCGAACCAGCATGACGGCGTCGATAAACGCCGGTGCTGCAACGAAGTACCCTAGGCGCGCGCCTGCGAAATCGAACGCCTTCGACATCGTGCGCGACACAACGAGCTTCTCTGGATACGTTGCCAGCAGCGTCGTTGCGGACGGGGAATCCGAAAACTCAGCGTACGCCTCGTCAATAATCACGATGCCAGGTGCAGCCTGAACAATCTTTTCGATGTCTTCGAGTGCAGTCTCACCGCCAGTTGGATTGTTCGGCGTAGTGATAAAGATGACGTCCGGCGCGTGCTTTTCGACGGCCTGCACAGCCTCCTGCACATCGATATCGAAAGATTCGTTGCGATCAATCGGGATAAACTCGGTTTGCGTGCCCGCCGCAAGGATTGGGTGCATCGAGTAGCTAGGCACGAACCCCAAGGCACTGCGTCCGGGGCCACCGAAAGCTTGCAACAGCTGCTGCAAAATCTCGTTCGAACCGTTTGCGGCCCAAATATTGTCTTTGCTGACCTGGACGCCCGTCTGCTTCGACACGTATGCAGCCAAGTCTTCCCGAAGCAACACGGCGTCGCGCTCTGGGTAGCGGTTGAGCGACCGTGCCGCTGCTTCAACCTCGGCAACCAGGTCCTGAATCAACGCCTCAGAGGGCGGGTACGGATTCTCGTTGGTGTTCAGCGCGACAGGCACTTTCAACTGTGGGGCGCCGTATGGGTTCTTTCCTTGCAGCTCGTCGCGAAGTGGTAGCGATTCGAGCGTGACGCCCTTCGCGATCGTCGAAGGATCAGTAGACATACTTACTTAGCTCCGTTTCCTCGTGCCTTAATGGATTCACCGTGTGCAGGAAGCTGCTCTTCCGCAGCCAGCACCATGATGTCCTCAGCAATTTCCACCAACGCTGCCTTGTCGTACTCGATGAGATTGACAGGCTTCAGGAACGTCAGGGTGGACAGGCCGGGGTTGAAGCGCGCCGTCCCGGATGTCGGCAAGACGTGGTTCGAGCCAGCCGCATAGTCACCGAGTGGGACCGGTGAGTATGGCCCGACGAAAATTGCGCCCGCGTTTCGAACTCGCTCCGCAACCGCGCGAGCATCGCGCGTGTGCACCTCCAGGTGCTCTGCTGCGTAAACGTCTGCGACTGCGACAGCCTTCTCAATATCGTCGACCAGGATGATGCCGGATTGCTTACCGCCCAGCGCAGTAGAGGCACGCTCAGCGTTGAGCGTTTCCTTCGAGCGCTGCTCAACGAGTTGGCCGACTTCCTGCGCCAGGGCCTCTGAGTCGGTGATAAGCACACTAGCTGCTTGCTCGTCGTGCTCTGCCTGCGAAATCAGATCGAGCGCCACGTATTCCGCATTCGCGCTGGCATCGGCGATAACCGCGATCTCGCTTGGGCCGGCCTCCGCGTCAATGCCCACCGTGCCGTTGACTACGCGCTTCGCGGCAGCAACGTAGATGTTCCCCGGTCCGGTCACCATATCAACTGGTTCCAGCCCGTGGGCATCATCGCCGTACGCCAGCAATGCAATCGCCTGGGCTCCACCGACTGCCCACACTTCGTCGACGCCGAGCAGCGCGCACGCGGCGAGCGTCGTTGGGTGCGGCCATCCACCGAACTCCTCCTGAGGAGGAGTGCAGACCACCATGCTGTCCGTCCCCGCCTCCTGCGCAGGAATCACGTTCATAAGCACGCTCGAGGGGTACACCGCTTTTCCACCTGGAACATAAAGTCCCACGCGCGAAACAGGAATAAATGTCTCGGTGACAGTTGCGCCATTCGCAAGCGTCGTAGTGTGTGGCTGCGGCTTCTGTTCAGCGTGTACCTTGCGAATCCGCTCGATCGCGACTTCAAGCGCGGAGCGCAGCGCAGGATCAAGCTTGTCGACGGCCTCTTTGATCACCTCCGACGGCACCCGCACGGATGCTGGACGGATCCCGTCGAACTTCTCTCCGTATTCGAGTGCCTTTTCGGCACCGCCTACGCGAACCTCTTCAACGATCGGCGTAACTGCGGGAAGCACGGCATGGACATCAACGCCACCACGTGGCAGTGCCCTGCGAAGTTCGGCGGTCGTTGGGGTTGTCCCCCGGAGGTCGGTAACTCTCAGCATTTTCGTGTCTCCCAGATTCAACAAATGAGCACAATACGTACCGCAGCCATTGTATTCTCCGACAGGCGCGAAAAAGCTGTTCAGGCCAAAAAAGGCGTCACCCCAGAGCTTTCACCAAGGGAATAAGGTAGTTCACACTATTTCGGGGGTGTCGACTGCGCGGATCACCATCCTCGACCACGCGACGAGTCCTGTGACGAATGGCGCAAGGCACAACGCCACTCCCGGGGCAACTATCGGAAACACGCTTAAGCGTTGACCGTCCTGGAAGCCGTCTGCATGCTCAGGCAAAGCTGTGAGCCAGCCCGAGACCATTCCGCCAACCGCCAATACAACGTATCCGGCGAGCGCGGCAACGATGAGCTGCCAGACAAACCATGCGAGCTGGCCCCCGCCTCGACGCGCTCGACCCGCAGCACCGACAACCAACCCGACTACCAACAACACCACCGCTAGCCAGCCGAGTCCAGCAAACTGCGCATTCTGGATCGTTTCCGTTTCATCGATCATGAACGATCCATCCGACACAACGGTCACTATCGGGGGACGCAACCACGCCCACGCTGCCCCACCGATTACACCGCTGACAAGCCCAACGAAAAGCAGGCCGGCGCCAGCGTGGATCGTGGCGCGCGGCTTGGAGTCGAGCTGCTGTGCTAGTTGCACAGCTTCCAGCGACCGTCTTCGTGCGTGAAGAGCTGGGTCTGGGTCTTTTCACCCTCGGAGTTATTCGACTTCACTGTCGCCGAAGCATGGTTGCCATCAACGCGGACGTCGCTCAGGGAAATTTCGGTCTTCGGGATCTCAATCGCCTGACCGGCCTCTTCCTGCATACGGGCAGCCTGCTCAATCACCTCGAGGGAAACGCCTTGGCGCTCCATCTCTTCCAGTGCGGGTTCGGTGATCTTCTTACAGGAGTTATCCAAGATGACGCGCGTCCACTTTTCGAAGGACTCCGGGTTCGTCACCTTGCGAACCACTTCCTCCATTTCCTTGCGCTGCTCTTCGGTGCCTTCTTTACCGCCCTCGATTGGCTCGAAGGTTGGAACAGCGAACTCTCCGTCCTCAAACGGATTCGCAATCGTTGGGATCGCACCGGGCTCCCCTTGTGCCTCCGTCTGCTTTTTGTCGTCGGACTTCTTCTCGCCCTTTTCGTCCTTCTTCGGCTCTTCCTTCGCCGAATTCTCGGCCTTATCTTTCTCAGAAGCCGCCGAATTCGGAGCGCTGGCAGCGGTGGACAGTCCGCCGCCCGCGGTCTCGTCATCAGAGCCACACGCAGTCAATGACATTGCCAATGCAACAACGGCAGCTGCAGCAACCTTGGAACCAGTGGTGGAAATCCTCACGACGTATCTCTCCTTACAGCGACCAGCACAACGGTTGTACCCGGCCTGTTACGTTAAAAATCGTTGATGCCAATTTTAACCACTCGTTTCTGCTGGCCCAATTACGCTCCGGTACAAAGTATCTGAACACTCTCTGTGAACTCGTTGTAAACGTCCACCCCCTCTCCACCATGAGACAGGTAACATTGGCACACATGCACCTGTCCGTGGATCAGATCACGATCACTGCGATGGATTTACTCAGGTCATATGGCTTAGCCGATGTGTCAATGCGCAGGATCGCCAAGGAGCTCGACGTCGCACCGTCAGCGCTGTATTGGCATGTGGCAAGCAAACAGGACCTTGTGGCTCGCCTGGCAGAGCACATCGTTGCGCCCCTCACAACCTCCTCCTCACCAGCCACATCCACGAGTGAAGCAGCCAGAATGCTCCGTAACTGCCTGCTCAGCATTCGAGATGGTGCTGAGGTGACGGTCACAGCGGTAGGCAATCCGGAGTCTCCGATACACTCCCAACTCCAGCGCTTTTTCATCACATCATTGGCTATGGAAATCGAAGGGGCGTCGACACCTCAGCTCCGCGCAACCGCCGATGCTCTCCTACACCTGATCCTTGGCAGTGCCCTCGTCCAGCAAACTGAATCCCAGCTGGTAGCGGCTACGAATGCAAGCGAAACATTGCCACAATCACAGACCATTGAGAGGGACGACTCGTTCGCATTTTCCGTCGATCTCATCATTCGGGGGCTGCAAGCGGGCTGCTGATTGCCAGGCTGGTGAGGGTTTCGCAATGCGGGAACCCCCGGGGGTGCACTATGGTGATTCCTTATGATTCAAAGCTCTACTTCCCCAAAGCCCGCGAACGATATCGTCGTGTGGCCTGGTTCCCCATACCCGCTAGGTTCTACCTATGACGGTGCCGGAACAAACTTCACGCTCTTTTCAGGAGTTGCGGAGAAGGTTGAACTTTGCCTTATCGACGACGAAGGCGCCGAAACTCGCATCGAACTTGAAGAGGTAGACAACCACGTGTGGCACGCCTACCTTCCAGGAATTACACCTGGACAGCGCTACGGCTACCGCGTCCATGGTCCGTGGGATCCAGCGAACGGCAAGCGCTGCGACGCGAACAAGTTGCTCGTCGACCCCTACGCGCGCGCTTTCGACGGCGAGTTCTCACAGCATTCTTCGCTGTTTTCCTATGACATCAACGCAGACGCTCCCGGAACGGGCCGCAACGAAGAAGACTCGCTGGGCCATACGATGCTCTCTGTCGTCATCAACCCGTTCTTCGACTGGGGCGATGACCGCGCACCACGCATCCCGGATGAGGAAACCGTCATCTACGAATGCCACGTCAAAGGCATGACCCAGACGCACCCTGACGTACCCGAAAACCTCCGCGGCACCTACGCAGGCATGGCACACCCAGCAGTGGTCAATTACCTCAAGGATCTGGGTGTGACGTCTGTCGAGCTCCTGCCTGTCCACCAGTTCTTGCAGGATGGGCGTCTGCGCGACCTTGGTCTGCGTAACTACTGGGGCTACAACACCTTTGGATTCTTCGCCCCCGAGAACAACTACGCAGCTGCTGCGCAGCCGAGCGACGCCGTCGCCGAGTTCAAGGGCATGGTGCGGGCGTACCACGAGGCAGGCATGGAGGTCATCCTTGACGTCGTGTACAACCACACTGCTGAAGGCAACCACCTCGGCCCCACCATTGCTTTCCGCGGCATCGACAATGAGGCCTACTACCGCCTGGTGAACAACGACAAGTTCCACTACATGGACTACACAGGCACCGGAAACTCATTCAATGTGCGCGACCCTCACTCACTGCAGCTCATCATGGACTCTTTGCGTTACTGGGTCACTGAGATGCACGTCGATGGTTTCCGTTTCGATCTAGCTTCGACCCTTGCACGCGAGTTCTCTGACGTCGATCGTCTGGCAACATTCTTCGACCTGGTCCAACAGGACCCGGTAGTCTCCCAGGTCAAGCTGATCGCCGAGCCGTGGGATGTCGGCGAAGGCGGCTACCAAGTTGGTAACTTCCCTGCGCTGTGGAGCGAGTGGAATGGTAAGTACCGCGACACAATGCGAGACTTCTGGCGTGGTGAACCAGCGACACTTGGTGAGTTCGCATCGCGGCTGACCGGTTCTTCGGACCTGTACCAGCACAACGATCGCCGCCCGACTGCGTCAATTAATTTCATCACTGCACACGACGGCTTCACGCTCAATGACTTGGTTTCCTACAACCACAAGCACAACGAAGCGAACGGCGAAGACAATCGCGACGGTGAAAGCCATAACCGTTCCTGGAACTGTGGCGTCGAGGGCCCGACGGATGACCCCGAGGTGAATCAGTTGCGCGCCCAGCAGCGTCGCAACTTCTTGACGACGCTCCTGCTCTCCCAAGGCACGCCCATGATCTCCCATGGAGACGAGCTGGCCCGTACCCAGGGTGGCAACAACAACGTCTATTGCCAGGACAACGAGATTGCGTGGATGGATTGGACACAGCTCGACGACAGCGAACAGCTGCACGAGTTCACCAAGCGCCTGATCGCTATCCGCAAGGCCCACCCGGTCTTCCGCAGGCGCCGGTTCTTGGAAGGCGGCGCGCTGGGCACGGATGCTGTCGACCGCGAAATCGCCTGGTTGGTGCCGTCCGGCGAGCTGATGACGCAATCCGACTGGGACTTCGCGTTTGGCAAGGCACTGATGGTTTACTTCAATGGCGACGCCATCGCAGAACCGGATGCTCGCGGTCAGCGTGTGCGAGACGATTCATTCATTCTGATGTTTAACGCCCACTACGAAGACATCGAATTCACGCTTCCTCCACAGGAGTTCGGATCAAGCTGGGAGGTGCTCATCGATACAACTGAGAAACTTGGCTACCCGGCGAGCACGCTGACAATCGGCGCCTCGGAGACCACAGTCGTCCCGGCGCGCTCTACAGTTGTGCTGAAGCAGGTAGGTGCCCCGGTTCGCGAGGACGCCTAACTCCAGGGGCTTGACCGCCGTCAGTTTCATGTCCGGTGGGTGAGTAGTATGTGTGCTACCCGCCTACCGGATTTTTGATTGGAGCCATACGCTGTGATTACTGCTTGCCGTGCGACGTTGAGTGTTTCGAATACGGAGCTGGTCGTCACCCCAACCCCCTTGGAGGCGGCGCTGGCTGGTTCCAGCGAGCCCACGCGCATTCCGATAGAGGCAATCACAAAGGTTGACTTGACCGAAGGCGATGACTGGAGCACGGGCACCGTCAGTATCACGTGTAGCGACATCGTTGTAAACGTTGTTTTTGCGCCTGGCGCGGGCGCTGCGATGCGCGAGCTCGAGGATGCTATTTCTGCTGCACAGCGTGGCGACGCCCCGACGCAGGACGCGCAGCGAAGCGGTTCAAGCGGTTTTCCTGGCTTTGATTTCGTTGCGTTTGATGTGGAAACTGCCAACCAGAGGTGGGGTTCTATCTGTCAGATCGGTGCGGTGAAAGTCATTGATGGTGTAGAAACTGACCGCGTTTCTTGGTTGTGTATGCCTCCGGAGCAGTGGGCCGAGTTTGACCCCCACAACGTCGCTATTCATGGGATTCGTCGGGAGGACGTGGCAGACGCACCAAGTGTGGCTGACTGTATTGCGCAACTTGTCGAGTTCGCTGGTTCCCTCCCCCTTGTGGCTCACAATGCGCATTTTGATAGCACTGCGCTGTTTCAAGCTGCTGGTGCAGTCGGGATGGATGCGCCACAGGTGCTCTTCGCATGCTCGTTGGCGCAGGCACGCTCGTGCGACCTTGATGTTGAGAACCACAAGTTGCCCACCTTGGCGTCTCACTTCGGCGTGCCGCTGGAGCAGCACCACGACGCCTGCGCGGATGCTGCAGCCTGTGCGGGCATCATGGTTGGCCTGGCCCGTCGGGCGCACTACCAGGGTTCACTTGTTGGGTTTGTCCATGACGCTGGCTTCACTTTGGGCTCGATCGATTCCCATCGGGTGACTCCAGTGCTCAGGGACCGATCCGGCGCGGGCCGTGCACTGCAAGCAGAAAGCATCGCCAAGGGAGGCATGCAGGCAGCTGCCGCTGCAGTTCCTGCACCTGCTGGAAGCAACCAAGCGGGCCCCTCTAGAAAGAGCACACAGAAGCAGAGCAAGGGTCGCAAGCCAGCTCCGTGGCAAGCGGTGGCAACCCCGGACACGGTGCCAGAACCGGCGCTCGATGCTGATGCTTCCTCGCCATTGTTTGGGCAGCACGTCACGCTGACCGGTGAGTTTTCTCCATTTGATAAGGGTGCGCTGTGGCAAGGCATTGCTGCTCAGGGCGGCCAGGTGGGCAAGAACGTGACGAAGAAGACCACCATCCTCGTTGTTGGCGAATGGGGGTCAATGACCTCGAAGGAAAAGCGGGCTCGGCAGCTTATTGAGCAGGGCCAAGACATAGCAATCTGGAAGGCCGATCAATTACTGGATGCCCTAGGATTGAACGAGCAACCACCGTTTTAAAACTTTTTGGGAACCATCGGCGGGTTTGAACGGTCTAAGTACATATGACTACTCATATGCCCGCTCCGTGCGCCCCTTCAATGCTTGTACCCATTTTCCCCCGTCTGGCCCGACGTTGTGAAGTCACGTCGAGTTCTTCGCGTGCGTGGCTCACGCCAGGTTTCGGGGCTTCGACCGCTTACATCAGTTTGGCGCCCGGGTTGGTGTGCGTCTTTGACTCAGATTCGGTGGAGGGCCTGACGCACCAGTCCATTGGCGCGATGGGCTTGACGGTCCACCAGGCGTGGAACTCAGCTGCGCGCATGCTGAGCACCGATCTTCTCGAGGGCCGAGTGATCTTGGACTACCTGCCAGCGGAAAACTCGCTAGGGTTCGGAGCACCGAAGGGAGTTCAGGTGCAAAGCTCTGCTGGGTATGCGGCGTCTTGGCTCGCTCACCCGCAACTCTTCTCGACGCTCTATGCTCACGTTGATCGCGTACTCATGCCGCACAACGAATTGCTGTTCTATTCCCGCGATCAGCAAGAACTCTTCGTCTTCGACGCCACCTTGGAGGAAGTTCTGGCGTTCGCCAATCCGGAGCACGTCATGCGCTATTCGGTTGGCTTCCCTCTCTCTTGTGATTCTCGCGTCCGCAGCTAAGTGCGTCTTGAGCTACTAGGGTGGCTGGTAACTTCAAGGAGGACGTATTGCAAGCCCCAATTACATCAACCTACCGTCTCCAGCTGCGTGGCCCACAAGCCGATCCGTCGGGTCGCGCGTTCGGCTTCGACCAGGCAGCGCAGTGTCTGCCCTATTTGGAGTCACTCGGTATTTCCCATGTGTACCTCTCTCCTATCTTGCAGGCACTGCCGACATCGAATCACAACTATGACGTCACTGACCCGACTGTGGTCAACCCGGAACTGGGTGGACTAGCAGGCTTCCGGCGCTTCGTGGAGGCAGCCAGAAAACTCAACCTTGGCGTGATCATCGATATCGTGCCGAACCACCTGGGTGTCGCTTCCCCGCAGCTCAATAGCTGGTGGTGGGACGTTCTCAAGCATGGTCGCGACTCTGAGTACGAGCGCTACTTCGATATCGATTGGCACGCTGACAACGGGGCGGGCGGGAAGCTCGGCCTGCCGATCTTCGGGAAGGAACACGACGAAGATGCTCTCACGCTGCGCTATTTAGATCAGGACAACCCCGAAAGCGGCATCGTGCTGGCCTACTACGACAACGTATTCCCACTCAAGCCAGGCACCTGCTCTTCCCTCGACGACGATCCGAAGGAGGTCTACGAGCGTCAGTCCTACAAGCTGATGTTTTGGCGCGACGGCATCATTTCTTATCGCCGATTCTTCTCTGTCAACGGGCTTGCGGGCATCCGACAAGAGGACCCCGCGGTCTTTGAACACACGCATGCGATCATCCGCCAGCTTGTGGCTGAGGATCTGATTGACGGCGTCCGCGTCGACCACCCGGATGGACTCACGGATCCTTTCGGGTACTTGTCACGGCTTCGTGATGTTGTTGGTCCCGATCGCTGGCTGGTCGTCGAGAAGATCTTGGAGGCCGACGAGCCGCTCGACCCACGCCTGCGCGTCAACGGCACAACTGGCTACGACGCGCTTCGCGAGCTCGACGGCATCTTCGTTAACCAGACGGCCGAGGATACACTCAGTATGCTCGCACTGCGCCAATCGGGCTCCACGTGGGATCAGGCGGCGCTTGATGCCGCGGCGCTACAGCTCAAGCGTGAGGTGGCAACGCACGAGCTTCAGGCGGAGGTTCGCCGTCTTACGCGCGCTATTCGGCGCGATAACTTTTCGACGGCCGGCTCCGCCGTCTCTGACGAAATCCTCGTTGACACCGTCATTGCATTAGTCGCAGCCATCCCCGTCTACCGCGCCGATTACCGATCACTGTCCAGGATTACCGCGACGGTCGTTGCCGATATGGCGCAGCGCTTCCCTTCCCGGCGCGACGCCCTCGACCTCATCGCGGCTGCCCTGCTCGCTGAAGGTGAGGCAAGCACCCGCTTTGCGCAGGTGTGTGGTGCGGTCATGGCGAAGGGGGTCGAAGACACGTTGTTCTATAGGGCGAACCGGTTGGTGGCGCTGCAGGAAGTAGGCGGCGCTCCTGGCCGCTTCGGAGTGGGCGCGGCGGAGTTTCACCTGCTACAGCAAGAGCGTGCTGAGCTGTGGCCGCAGACGATGACGACGTTAAGCACCCACGACACGAAGCGTTCCGAGGATACGCGCGCGCGGATGCTGGAGATCGCCGAAGTACCAAACGCGTTTGCGGAGTTAGTGAACACGACGACAGCGCTGTTGCCTCCGCCAGACCACGCCACGGCGCATTTCTTACTGCAGAATATCGTGGGGGTTTGGCCTGCGGATGGGATTGTTACGGAGTCGCTTTCGCAGCGGCTGCATGATTACGCGATCAAAGCAGTGCGTGAGGCAGCGCTGCATACGAGCTGGTTCGACGCTGATGAGGCGTATGAGCAGCAGGTGCTCGATTGGGTAAACGCAGTGCTGGCGGGGCCTGCAACGTCACTGATCACGGACTTCGTGTCAACCATCCATGAGGGGGCGGTCGCAGTAACGCTGGGGCGTAAAGTTCTCCAGCTTGCCGGCGCTGGCATTCCTGATACCTACCAGGGCATGGAGTTCTTCGAAACGACGCTTGTCGACCCAGATAACCGAAGCTTCATCGACTACACCGCACGCACGCAAACGCTGCACCGGTATCTCGATGCACGGCAGCAACCGCAGTTCAATCTGGGTGACTTCTTGGGCTGCGAGCAAGACGGTTCGCCGGGCCGGTCCTGGCCCGGCCTATCCGAGTCTGTTGACGCCGCCAAGCAGCTGGTTATCCGTGAATGCCTTACGGCACGAAAGACCACGCCGACCTTGTTTACCGAGGGGAAGCACCGCGCGGTGTTTGCGGTCGGCCCATCCCAGCAGCACTTTGTCGGATTCGCTCGTGAGCACCGGGATACGGCCGAGATTGGTGTGATTGCGGTTGCAACCCGAAAGCCCCTTGAACTTGCGCGCCGGGGTGGCTGGGAGGACACCACACTGACGTTGCCGCAGGGCTCCTGGTTCGAGCGGTTCACCGGTAGAGAGTTTCACGGCACAGTCCCGGTCGGAGTCCTGCTCGAGTACCTTCCTACTGCGCTGTTGGAGCGTCGAGAGGCCGTCGAATAGCAACGGTGGGTACACTGTTGTGCCGATGAACACGAAGCACAATGACACAATCGCGCAACTCGGCAACACCTACTTCGCGTGGCTACGGCAACACGAAGGGGTTGCCGAGGAGTTTCGTCATGCGCTCCACGAGCTTATGATCGACGCCGGTATCAACTTTGACCGCGTCGATGTGCGTATCAAAAGCTGGCCTTCGCTGAAAGAGAAAGCTAAGAAGCGTCGTGGTGGAAAGATTGTGTACCCGGACCCGTGGAACGACATCCGTGACCTCATCGGGGCCCGTATCACCGTGATGCATTCCACCGAAATACCAGCAGTGCTTCGCTTGCTTGCGGATCAGTTCGACGTGCTTCGTAGCGTGGACAAGGCGCAGGAGACGAGGGTGTCGGGCACGTTCGGATACGGCTCGCACCACCTGGTGCTCCAGGTAGGTGAGCATAACGAGGAGCTCGAACACTACCGCGGGCAAGTCTTCGAGGTGCAAGTACGGACGGTGCTACAGCACGCGTGGGCGGAGTTCGAGCACGATGTGCGCTACAAGCGCTCTCACGGCGAGCTGGACCCACAAATTGATCGCGCGTTCACGCTCGCAGCCGGGCTTATCGAACTTGCGGATCAGCAGTTCGACCAAATCGCAGAGCTGTCCAACCCGCAAAAACAGAGCCCGAGCGCTCCCGATACCGCAGCGGCATTGGCACCAGAGACGCTCCCCGGCGTGCTCACCGTGATCCTTGGGGCGTCGTTTCCCCTGTCCCGCGTTGATGATTACAGATTCTTGCACGAGCTACTCAGCGCCGACGGCATCGAGACAGTCTCTGCTCTCGCGGAGTTAGCGAACCCGGCAGACATCGAAGCCGTGCAGAACACGCTGCAGACGCGGTTCACCCCAGGCCAAGTCAGGCTTGTCGACGACCTCCTGCTGAACAAGTACGGGCAGGAGCACATCAACCGCACGTGGGAAAGCGGAAACCGGCCATTACTACGCAAACGCAAACTTACACGCAGGCTCACCCAACTCCGTGAGGGCGGCGCCCCGCAAACAAACTCGGGCGAGAACGCCTAGAAGCTGTTGCGCCCCCGCAGGCGGTCGAGCTGCCTGCGCTCTTTCTTCGTCGGCCGACCTGCCCCACGATCCCGTACGGGCAGCGCACCAAACACCTCCGATGTCACAGGAGGTGGGGAGTGGTCTACATAGCAGGTCGTGGCGATTTTCGCTCCGGCGCGCTTCTGCAGCGTCTGGGTGACTTCCAGGTCAAGGTAGCGATGGTCCTTCCACACCTTGAGCCGATCCCCTGGCACGACCTGTGCTGAGGGCTTGACTGCTTTGCCATTGAGCTTGGCATGTCCGGCGCGAACCGCCTCTGCGGACAACGAGCGCGTCTTAAAGATGCGGACAGCCCAGAGCCAGACGTCGATCCTCGTCGCGGTGGTATTTGGGCTAGTCATCGTGCTTGTTTAGTAGTTGTCGTGATGGTTTACGATCTTTTGCACCTTGCTCCAGTTGATATAGCCGCCAACCACGCCAATGACAAGGCACACGATAAACAGTTGCCACGAACCGGCAATCAGGCCGAGCGCTACACCAGCGCCGAGGCCACCGCCGGCCCACACGACTGCGTTCTTGGAGTAACGGCGTACCGCCTGCTTGCGGGATTCAATCGGATTCGATGGACGAGGCTGCATAGTCATGGCACACAGTTTAGCGTGCAGATTCAATCCATTGGCGACCTGCTTCTTCTGCCTCCGCGCGGCCCTGGGTGCTCGCTGCGAGTTGCGCGTCGAGTGCTTCGCGTTGTCCGGGGTCGTGCGCCAGCGTGTACGTGGCGGCGGCACCGTACTCGACGTTGACAATGTCAAAGCCTGCGTTGCGCAGCTCGGCCTCGATGCGACCTGCCTCCGCGTGCGGCAGATCGACGCGCACGAGTTCCTTTGTACTACGCAGCACCCGCGGTACCAGTGGAAGCGTCTGGCCAACGGAATCCGAGTAGGCGTGGACCAACCCACCGGCGCCCAGCTTGATACCGCCGAAGTACCGGATGACCACCGCAGTGAGGTCGAGCATCCCTGAACCGTGCAACATATCGAGCATCGGTTTGCCTGCGGTGCCGGAGGGCTCACCATCGTCAGATGAGCGCTCGACGGGCAGGGCGTCGTCGACGTGCAGGATATATGCGGAGCAATGGTGACGTGCATCCGGGTAAGTCTCACGGGCCTGCTGGATCAGGGACCGTGCCTCGGCTTCACACTGGGTGCGGCCGATCCAAGTGATGAATCGGGATCGTTTGATCTCGATTTCGTGGGTGGTGATGTCACCGGCGGCAGGCAGTTCGTACGATGTGCGCATAGTGCTTCCACTCTAAATCCATTGCGACGGTTATGGTACTTCCATACAGTTGGTGGTATGTCTAGCAAGCAAACTCCGATGCCCGAACAATTTGGGGTGTGGGCTCCGAACGCGCGCGCCGCGCGCCTGCACCTCCACGACAGCGAAGGGCCCCGCACGCTCGAGATGCAGCGCGACGATGCCCGCCGGGACTGGTGGGTGGTTCCACGCGAAGTCGCAAATCCTGAGGTGGGAGCGCGCTACAGCTTTTCACTACTGCGCAACGGCGAGTGGTCACAGCCTCTTCCCGACCCGCGATCACGCTTCCAGCCCGAGGGCGTCCACGGACCATCAGAGGTGACCAGCAGCACGTTCGATTGGACGGATGATTCGTGGGAAGGCATCGCACTTCGCGACCAAGTCCTCTACGAGCTCCACGTGGGCACCTTCACGCCACAGGGGACGTTCGAGGGAGCCGTCGAAAAGCTTGATTACCTTGCCGAACTTGGCGTCAACTCCATCGAGTTGCTGCCGGTGCAGCCCTTCGCGGGTGCCCGCAACTGGGGCTACGACGGCGTGGACTGGTTCGCCGTGCAGGAATCGTACGGCGGCCCCGAGGGCCTCAAGACCCTTATCGACGCTGCTCACGCCCGCGGTATCGCCGTCATCCTCGACGTGGTGTACAACCACTTCGGCCCCGAAGGTAACTACAACGGCAACTTCGGTCCGTACACAACCGCAGGGCACACCGGCTGGGGTGACGTGATCAACCTGTCCGGTGCCCACTCGGATGAGGTCCGCGCATATGTACTCGACGCCGTGCTCCAATGGCTCGACGAGTTCCACGTCGATGGCCTGAGACTCGACGCGGTGCAGACCTACGACGATCGCCTGGCCTTCTCCATCATGGAGGAAATCAAGAACGTCGCCAACGAAGTTGAAGCTTCCACCGGCATCCCCCGCACCATCATCGCCGAATCGGAGCAAAACAACCCACGGCTCCTCGAGTCCCCGGAGCGCGGCGGCTACGGGCTCGACGCACACTGGCTTGACGACGTCCACCACGGGATCCACACGCTGGTCACCGGCGAGCGTGCCGGGTACTACGCCGACTATGGCACGCTCGAAATCCTGGCGGATACACTGCGCAACGGTTACCGCTTCCGCGAGGACTACTCCGTGTACCGCCAGCGTACCCACGGCAAGGCGCTCGACCTTGACCGCGTCGCACCGTGGCAGATGGTCACCTACACCACCGACCACGACCAGACCGGAAACCGTGCGAAGGGTGACCGCCCGTCGCAGTATCTCAGTGCGCGCAAGCAGGTCCTCAAGGCGGCCGTCGTACTCTTATCTCCATTCAGCCCGATGCTTTTCATGGGCGAAGAGTTCGGTGCACGCACGCCGTTCCCATTCTTTGTCTCCCACAGCGATCCACAGCTCCTGGAAATGACCCGCCAGGGGCGCATGAACGAGTTCGCCCGCATGGGGTGGGACTCCTCAGCCGTCCCGGATCCTGCCGCGGAGGAAACGTTTACCTCCGCGAAGCTCGACTGGAACTTCGACGAGGAGCAGCTCGAGATCCTCAGCGCGTACAAGAAACTCATCGAGCTGCGCAAGCAGTACCCGATGGCGCGCGACGACCTTCGCCAGCTGACCGTAGATCACGGCCCAGCCCAGGGCGCAGACGACGCGTGGCTAACCATGGGTGACCAGGCAGTGCTGGTGGCAAACTTTGGGTCGGAGGGCACCGTCGCCCCAGTGGGCGGAACCCTGCTGTACACCTTCGGTGGCGCCGAGGTCTCCGCCGACGAAACCCGCTTAGAACCGTGGGCATTCGCCCTGGTTATGCCGACACAATAAAGTCATACTCTGGTGTGCCTGGGAGGAGGCGTCGGCAATCAATGACCGACGCCTCCATCCGCTCAAGCAACGGCTCGAGGTCGCTAGCGCAAGAAAGCTCCAGGCCAACCAGTGCGGCACCGGTTTCCTTGTTGTTCTTCTTCAGGTACTCGAACAAGGCGATATCGTCGTTAGGTCCAAGGATGTCGGTAAGGAACGTGCGCAGCTGCCCTGGCTCCTGAGGGAAGTTCACCAAAAAGTAGTGCTTCAGTCCGCGGTGCACAAGCGAACGCTCCATGACCTCTGCGTAGCGCAACACGTCGTTGTTGCCACCAGAGATGATGCACACCACCGTGCTGCCCGGCTGCAGCTTCATCTGCGATAGTGCCGCCACAGACAGCGCGCCCGCAGGCTCCGCGATGATGCCCTCGTTTTGGTACAGCTCCAGCATCGACGTGCACACCGCGCCTTCTTTGCAACGCAGCAGGTGCGTGCGAGCAAGGTTTTCCTCAATAACAGCGAACGGGAAATCGCCGGTGCGCTTCACAGCCGCGCCATCCACGAAGGACTCAATTTCGTTGAGCGTCACAGGGTGACCAGCCTCCTGGGCGGCCTCAAGCGACGGTGCACCCTCGGGCTCAACGCCTACGACCGCAGTGCCAGGCACCATGTCGGACACGTAGGAAAGCACGCCAGCCAGCAAGCCTCCCCCGCCGACTGGCACGAAGATGGTGTCCAGCTCGCGGCCCATAACTGACAACTGCGACACGATCTCCGCCGCAACTGTCCCCTGCCCGATGACGGTATCACGGGCGTCAAAAGGCTCAACCATGGTTGCACCGCGCTCAGCAGCGTCCTTGCGGGCGGCCTCCGCAGCGGCGTCAAACGTATCCCCCACGACGACCAACTCGATGTTTTCGCCGCCGTGCACCAGGATTCGGTCTCGCTTCTGCTTCGGCGTTGGCTTCGGCACAAAAATCTTGCCCTGGATCCCCAACGCCCGACATGCGTAGGCCACACCCTGAGCGTGGTTGCCCGCTGACGCCGCAACGACGCCGGCTGCACGCGCCTCGTCACTGAGCCGTGAGATGCTGTAATACGCACCGCGAATCTTGTAGGAACGAACGTCTTGCAAATCTTCCCGCTTGAGGAAAATCTCGGCACCGTACTGCTGCGACAAGCGGGGGCAGTACTGCAATGGGGTCGGCTCAATCACCGCAGAAATCTTCGACTGCGCTGCTTGAACGTCCGCGGCGTGTACCGCGTGGAAAGCTGGCTGTTCCTGTTCACTCATAACAGCAAAGTGTATACCGCTGCACCACGTCTAGGTGATACTTTGCCGTAGCCAGTCCAGGCGTTCTAACTATTAAAAGCGTCAATTATCTGCTAGATTTTCTAGCAACAATTCGTGGAGACCGTAGCATTTCATTGACATTGCTGTGGTTTCGCCTCGAATTCCTATCCTTTCAAACAACTTCAGGAGATTTCATGAAGCGCATTTCCACCGTTGCCGTTGCCGCCGCAACCGCAATCTCGTTGACCGTCGCCCCTGCGTTCGCAGAGGAGAACGCCCCAGCGAAGGACACCACGGCTCCAACCGCCGAGCAGACCCCTGGTGACACCAAGGATCAGAACACCCAGGAAACCCCTGACACCGGCAAGGAGTCCGACAAGAAGGACGAGGAGAAGCCAGGCGAGACCGAGAAACCAGGCGACAACAACACGAATCCTGGCACCAACAACAACACGAAGACGTCGGGCAGCTCTAAGGGACACGCCCTCGGCGCTTTCGCAGGCATCCTCGCTGCGGTCCTGACCACCGGCTTGATCGTCCTGTCCGACCCGACCGGCCTCAACAAGCTCATCGACATGGCAAATGCTCAGTTCCACCTGGGCCTCGGACACGTCCACGTGCCGAAGGTGTTCTAAGCTTCACCACTACTTCAGACAAACAGGGAGTTGAACGTGAATACACGCTCACTGGTCGCTCTTGCCATTACTACCGCCCTCGGTGGTGCTTGCCTCACGGCAAGCCCACTGATGGCACAAGAGAAGCAAGACACGCCGACCACGCAATCACGTGTTACTGCCACAGAAACAGCACCTGCTGTGACCGTGACGGTTACCGCTTCGCCAGTACCAAAGACCACGGAGCCACGAAAAGCTGAAGGCCCAAGCTCCGAAGCGATCAACAAAGGCATCATGACCGATGAAACTCGCGAGATTTTCAGCTATATCTCGGCTGGCATCGCACTCTTCGTCGGGCTGATTCAGATGATCACCGCGGCGATCAAGGCTATCCCTGGAGCGCAGGACAAACTGAAGTCCATGCTTAAGTAGCTGCGTAGCAAGTAGCGCTAAGGCCGGTGCCCATCTCTTTCCGAGGTGGGCACCGGCCTTAGCGCTTCTGCTACTTCCGATTAGCCAAACAGATGGCGCGTCGCGATCTCTGCGCCCTTCACCAGTGATTCCAGCTTCGCCCAGGCGATCTGGTGGTTCAGGCGCCCACCCAAGCCACAGTCTGCCGAAGCGATAACGTTTTCTGGGCCGACGACCTCGGCGAACTGAACGATCCTATCCGCAACCAACTGTGGGTGCTCGACAGCGTTCGTGCTGTGCGAAATGACACCCGGGTAAATAACGCTGCCCTCTGGCAACGCGTGGTCCTGCCAAACGCGCCACTCATGCGCGTGACGCGGCGATGCCCCCTCGAAGGAAAAGCCGCCAACCTCTGCCCGCAGGATCTCCTCGATAATGTCACCGAACGGTACGTCGGTAACGTGCGGGCCGTGCCACGAACCCCAGCAAATGTGCAGGCGAGTCAGTTCCTTCGGCAAGTCGCGGATGGACTCATTGATGGCGTCGATACGAATACGCAGCCACGCACGGTAGTCTTCCAAGGTCGGCTCGGGATTAATCTGATCCCAGGATTCTGCAAGGTCAGGTGCGTCGAGCTGCACGGTCAAACCGGCGTCGGTAATTGCCTTGTACTCGTGTGCCATCGCAGCAGCACACGCCTGTACGACTTCTTCGTCGGTGTTGTAATACTCATTCTTCAGACGGGCGGCGGAGCCTGGCGAAAGCGCTGCGACAAACCCCTGCGTGGCACCGGCGCGATCCATGGAGCGCTTCAGCAGCGCGACGTCCGTCTCAACTTCCTGCTGGCCAATGTAAGTAATCGGACCCGTGAACTTCGGGTTACCAACCTTCGCACGGCCAGTGAAAATGCCGGAGTGTGGGTCGGAGTACGCCTCGGAAAAGAGTGCGCGGTCGCGACGATCTGAGAAGCTGGTCAACTCAATGTTTCCAGGTGTGGAACGCTTGATCTCCTGCGAGGCCCAGCGGTCCTCGTCGGTCATGGTCAGTCCACCAAGGCGAGAGAAAGAGTAGTTCCACCAAGCACCGTAGTCGACTGCGCCAGAGGTGATGTGACCGTACTCGCCCTCGTTGATGATGTCGATGCCCAGGTCAACCTGGCGCTGCACGACCTCGTCGATCGCGCGCTCAAGGATCTCCTTGAAGTCCTCGTCGTTGATTTGCTGCTCCGAACGAAGTTGGTTCGCTTCGAGCAGCTCAGGGGTGCGCGGCAGGGACCCAACGTGTGTTGTCAAAATCTTGTGCTCGGACATATATTATGCTCCACTCATTCGCCTCTTAGCTGGTATTGATTCCAACGACAGAGTGTAGCCAAGCCGATTTTCACACTGGGGAATATATTCACTCCCCTCCACTAGCCGAGGATCCCAACCCCCATCGTCGCCTTCAGATCGCCCATCAAGCTCGCTGAACGCTCCACCCGCAGATGGTCGCCTAACACCATCATTTGCGTCTCGTCGCCATGTACAAGGTTCAGGTACACATCCGAGTCGCCCGGGTTGTTCTGCAGCACGCCCTTCAAACGCTGGATATTATCCACAGTGCACTGCTCGGTGCGCAGCGTGAGACGCAGTGGCAGCCCAGCACCGTTGCCTGGGCCCAGCTCCGGCGTTTTGACGTCGTCGCCGAACAGGCTCATGCGTTCGTCACGGATCGAGACGTGCGCCTTCACAAGGATGATATTGTCTTCCACAATTTGTGGCGCAACCAGCGAATACACCTTGTTAAACAGCAACACGTCAACGGAGGCGCCGTGGTGATCCTCAATCGTGACGATCGCCCAAGGGGAACCGTCCTTCTTCGAGAAACGTCGGTCGACTGAAGAGATCAGACCGCCAATCGTTACCTCGGCGCCATTTCGCAATTCGCCGGAGAGGATCGTCGTTAACTGAGTATCGGTCTGTGCGTCAATTGCTTCCTCGAAGCCGTCAAGCGGGTGGCCCGAGACATACAAGCCCAGCATCTCACGCTCGAGAGCAAGTTTGTGTTTCTTGTCCCACTCCTCATCCGGGATCTGCAGCGCAAACGCGTTGTCAGCAGCAACAGCGTCGTCACCTCCGAAGGAGGCGAACAGGTCGAACTGCCCCTTGTCAGCAGCCTTCTTCGTGGTAAGCACAGAATCGACGGCATCCTCCTGGATGAGCATCAATCCCTTGCGCGGGTGCCCAAGCGAGTCGAACGCACCGGCCTTAATTAGAGATTCAGTAATTCGCTTATTACATGGCAGTAGGTCAATCTTGTCGAGGTAGTCAGAGAAGCTCGTGAACTCGCCCTTCGTCCGGCGTGTCTCCTTAATCGATTCAACAACTTCGACGCCGACGTTACGCACCGCCGCGAGGCCGTATCGAACGTCCTCGCCAACAGCCATAAAGTTCTCTTCGGAAGCATTAATATCTGGCTGGAGCACGGAAATGCCAAGGTGGCGGCAGTCGGAAAGGTAGATCGCCGACTTGTCCTTCTTATCGCCCACCGAGGTCAACAACGCTGCCATGTACTCAGCGGTGTAGTTCGCCTTCATGTACGCCGTCCAGTAGGACACTAGCGCGTAACCTGCAGCGTGAGACTTGTTAAACGCGTACGAGGCGAACGGCTCAATAATCTGCCACAGTGCGTCCATCGCGCTCTTGGAATAGCCATTGTCCTGCATACCCGACCAGAACTTCTCGTACTGCTGCGCCAGCACCTCTGGCTTCTTCTTACCCATGGCCTTACGGAAGCCGTCTGCCTCACCAGCGGTGTAGTTCGCAACCTTTCGGGAGATCTCCATGATCTGCTCCTGGTACACGATCAAACCGTAGGTTTCGTCCAGGATGTCCTTCAGTGGCTCCTCAAGTTCCGGGTGGATGGCCGTAATCGGCTTGCGGCCATTCTTGCGGTCCGCGTAGTCCCAGTGGGCGTTCATGCCCATCGGGCCTGGGCGATACAGTGCAAGCGAGGCGACGATGTCCTTAAAACCAGTCGGGCCCATGCGCTTGAGCAGCTCTTGCATGCCACCCGAGTCCAGCTGGAACACGCCAAGCGTATCGCCGCGAGAGAGCAACTCGTATACCTTCGGGTCATCAGTACTCAACGACTCAAGGTCGACGGTCTCGCCGCGGTTCTTCTTCACGTTTTCCAGTGCGTCGCCAAGCACGGTGAGGTTTCGCAGGCCAAGGAAGTCCATCTTCAGCAAGCCGATGGCCTCACACGCTGGGTAATCCCAGCCAGTAATGATCGCACCGTCGGCAGGCCGCTTCCACATCGGGATGTGGTCCATCAAAGGCACCGACGCCATAATCACGGCACAAGCGTGCACGCCCGCCTGGCGCACAGTACCTTCAAGGCCACGCGCAGTCTCGTAGATGCGGGCTACATCCGGGTCAGTCTCAATCATGGAGCGCACCTCGGTTGCCTCGTTATAACGCGGGTGTTCCGGATCCGTAATACCTGCCAGCGGAATGTCCTTCGCCATGATCGCAGGAGGCAGCGCCGCGTTAATACGGTCCGCCATCTGGAAGCCGGGCTGGCCGAAGTTCACCTTGGCCGAGTCCTTAATAGCCTGCTTCGTCTTAATCGTGCCGAAGGTAATCACCTGCGCGATCTTGTCCTCGCCCCAGCGCTCTGCAGCGTACGTGATCATTTCCCCGCGGCGGCGGTCGTCGAAGTCGATATCAATATCAGGTGCCGACGGCCTCTCCGGGTTCAAGAACCTCTCAAAGAGCAGGCCATGCTCCATCGGGTCAATGTTCGTGATGGTCAGCGCGTACGCCACAAGCGCACCCGCCGCGGAGCCACGGCCCGGCCCGACGCGAATGCCGACCTCGCGAGCATGCTTGATCAGCTCGGCAACGATGAGGAAGTAGGACGGGTAGCCCTTCATATCGATGACGTCGATCTCGTAGTTCGCGCGCTCGATGTACTCCTCCGGCACCTCCCGGCTCTCGAAGCGCGCCTGCAAACCACGCATCACTTCCTTGCGCAGCCACGTTGTTGGGGTCTCCCCTTCCGGCACGTCAGCCACCGGCATCCGGTCGTGCGGATGTTCCTCCCACAGCTCGCTGTAGTCACCGACACGCTCCGCAATCCACAGGGTGTTATCGCAGGCGTCAGGCACCGTAGAGTCCCACAGGTCGCGCATCTGCTCAGCTGACTTGATGTAGTAGCCGGTGCCGTCGAACTTAAAGCGGTCCGGGTCCATCAGCGTCTTGCCGGTCTGCACACACAACATGGCCTCGTGCGCCGGCGCCTGGGACTCCAGGACGTAGTGACAGTCGTTCGTCACCAGTGGTGGAAGGTCGAGCTCCTTGCCGATGCGCAGCAAGTCATTACGTACGCGCTGCTCAATATCCAGACCGTGGTCCATGAGCTCGAGGAAGTAGTTATCACGCCCGTAGATGTCCTGCCACATCGCCGCGGCCTCAAGAGCCTCACGGTACTGGCCAAGCCGCAAACGGGTTTGCACATCACCCGACGGGCACCCCGTGGTGCCGATGATGCCGTCGGCATGTTCGGCGACGAGCTCCGCATCCATGCGCGGCCACTTACCAAGCTGCCCCTCGTACGAAGCCAGCGACGAGAGCTTGAACAGATTGCGCAGGCCGGTCGCGTTTTCTGCCAGCATCGTCTGGTGCAGATACGCACCGGAGGCGGATACATCGTCGCGCTTCTGGTCAGGGGTGCCCCACAGCACGCGCTTCTTATTCAGGCGCGACTCCGGCGCCAAGTAGGCCTCGATGCCAATGATCGGCTTCACCCCCGCGTCCACCATCTGGCGGTAAAACGCGTTCGAGCCGAACATATTACCGTGGTCAGTCATGCCCACTGCGGGCATGCCCTGGCGCACGACCTCCTCCGCAAGCATGTCAACTTTCGCCATGCCGTCGAGCATCGAAAACTCGGTGTGGTTATGCAGGTGGACGAAGGAAGATTTTTTGGCCATGCGCTTCATCTTATCCAGACTTCGGACACGGCCAAAAGAGCCAGCAACCAGCGAACTTATTCGTAACGCAAAGCATCAATAGGCTGCATCTTTGCAGCCTTCGCGGCCGGATAGGCACCGAAGAAAATACCGGTTGCCAGCGAAAACCCGAGCGCCAGCACAATTGCGCCGAGCGGCGGCCAAGTAAAGGCATCGAATGCGGCCGTCGCGATCATGCCAATCGCCCCGCCCAGAATTACACCGATGATGCCGCCAATCAGGCACACCAGCATCGCCTCGACGATGAACTGTGTACGGATATCGCTTTGCTTGGCGCCCAACGCCTTGCGCACACCGATCTCCCGCGTGCGCTCAGTGACGGTGATCAGCATGATGTTCATCACACCGATACCACCGACCAGCAAAGAGATACCGCCGATCGCGGAAAGCACCGTCGACATGATGCGGAATACGCTCGTCAGCTCTTCCAAGCTCGAGGAAAGATCCACCACCTCAATGGTGTAATCCTCGTTATTGGCGTACCAACGGTCCATGTAGTGTTGCAGGTCGGCCTGGAAGGTCTTCGCGTCTTCATCCGGCGCCGATTGCACCGAAAATGACGTGAACCAGTCGCTGTCAAGCCCAACGCGATCTGCAGCGGTGAGCGGGATATAGATGTCCGCAAACTGTTCTGCGGCACCAAACATTCCGCCGCCTCGGGAATCTTCCTCGCCATCGAGCACGCCCACGATAGTGAACACTGCCGGCTGGTCGTCTACAACCACATCGATGCGCTTGCCCAAACTGGCTTGGGCGTTGCCGTCGAAGAGGGCGTCGATAAGCGAGGGGCTCACGACTGCGAGCGGCCGGTGCCCATCGATGTCATCCTGGGAAATCTCGCGGCCGAACTGCACTTCGATGTTTCGCACCTTCATCGAGTCTGCAAGGACCGGCTTGACGTTCGTGGACACAGTTGTGTCATCGGAGACCACTTCCCCACTCGTGGAAACATCGATGTCCACGCCCTGGATACGGTCCCCAAATGCCTGACGCAGCTCATCGAGCTGCTCGGGAGTGACTGCGTTGCGCTCATCGGATGGTGGCGCGTAAGAAAACGCCGCGAAGGGATCCTCGGATGCATCCGCGTCATCGGGACGCTCATGCACCATCACCGGGTGCGTCGTAGTGCCGACGCCTTCAAGCCCCGACATCACCTGGCGCTCCAGACCACGACCCAGCGTCATAATAATGACCACTGCCATAATGCCGATAATGATGCCCAGCAGCGTCAGCAACGAGCGAAGCTTATTCTTGCGAAGCGACGAGGAGGCAAGCTTGATTGACTCTCCTACGTTCATGGCCTCGCCCCCAGTGGGGCGCGAACCTGCGCGATGCGCCCGTCCATCATCTCTACAATGCGGCCAGTTTCTTCTGCCAACTCAGGGTTGTGCGTGATGAAGACGATGGCTTTACCAAGGTCGTCGTGCAGCTCATGGAAGAGATCCATCACCATGCGGCCCGTCTTGGAGTCAAGCGCGCCTGTGGGCTCGTCGGCGAGTAACAGGTCAGGGTCGTTGGCAAGGCTGCGAGCAATTGCCACGCGCTGCTTCTGCCCACCCGACAGTTCGTTCGGGTTATGGTGCAAGCGGTCGCCCATGCCCATCATGTTCAGAAGTTCAGCGGCGCGCTCCTCGCGCTCTTTCTTATCGACGCCCGCATACATCATTGGCATCGCCACATTTTGCAATGCGTCGATTCGACCAATCAGATTGAAGTTCTGAAAAATGAAGCCGATGTTCTGGCTACGGTACGCGGCCAGCTCATTGTCCGACTTGGCGTACACCGGCTCGCCGTTGAACGCGTACGCGCCGTCTGTCGGCCGGTCGAGCATGCCAACCAGGTTCATCAGCGTCGACTTGCCGCAACCCGACGGGCCGACGATAGAGACAAATTCGCCCTGTTCTGCATGGAAGTCGATGCCATGCAGCACGGTCAGCTCGCTGGGCTCTCCGACGTTGTACGTCTTGACGATCCTGCGCATGTCAATGAGCAGACCGCTCTTCGACATCGCCTCTTGCCCTGCAGGTGTGTGCAGTGCTGGTTGTGGTTGCGCAACTGGCTCCGCCGGCGTTGGTACTTCGAGCTCCTCCGTCGAAGGCTCGGCGGCCTCAAACAACTCGTCGAACTCTGCGTCGGTGGCATCGTCCTGTACGCGTTGTCGGGAGTGCTTTCGGAAGGGATTCCGTGCCATCGCCTACCCCTCCTTTTCCGCTGGCGCGGAAGACTTCGGCGCTGCAGAAGACGTCGCCGGAGTGGTTGGAGCGGCACTGCCTGTCGGCTTCTTGTCCTTTGCGTCCTTTACCTGCTCAGGATCAAAGTTTTCATCGTTGACCTTCACCGTGGAGCCAACCTTGTCCTTGAAGTTCTCAGGCCAGTTGATCACGATGTCGCCGGGCTTGAGCTCGCCCCCCGTGACAGCGACGTCAACGTCATTCTTCGCACCGGTCTTGACAGTGCGCTCTTCTACGACGCCGCTGGTGTCGCCGGGGTTCTCCGTTGCGAGCACCAAAATCTTGTTCTCGTCATAGACGGCGTCGCGAGGAATGTTGATGGAGTTCTTCGCCTCTTCAGTGATAATTTCAGCACGCACACTGCCACCGAGCAGCAGGCCTTCCTTATCCCCGGTGACTTCGATTTCAACCGGGAACGTCACTGAGGACCCGCCACCGCTGCCACCTGCGGACATCGCTGCTGCAGCCTCTGCCCCACTACCAGCACTCGCGCCTGTGGAACCGACCGGGGAAACTCGCGTGACACGTCCGGTGAACTTCTTCTTGCCAGTCGCTGTCGACGTGAACTCAACGCGGTTGTCTTGCTTGATCGCCGGGACGTCGGCCTCGCGCACACTCGCGCGGATCAACAGCCGGGAGTCGTCTGCGATGCCAAGCACGCGGCCCTGCGGGATATCGCCTACCTGCACGTCAACATTGGTGACTACGCCAGCCATCGGAGCATTAATCGTCGCTTCCTGCACTTGGAGCTGCAGCGTACCGTCGTCGTCAGTGGCTGAAGCATTCTCTGCTGCACGCCACGCGGAGTCAACCTGTGCTTGCAACTGCTGGCGCTCCTGCCCGGCTTGAGCCTTGGCGGCCTCCAGCGCGGCTTGTGATTCCTGGAGGGCAGCTCGAGCCTGCTCCACGCTCAGCATTGGGGCAGCACCCTGGCCACCACCCGGGACTGCACCCGGCGCGGCCGGGGCTGCAGGGGGTGCCGTGCGGATTCCGTGGCCGGAACCGCCTGGCAGACGGGAGGACAAATCGCCGGCCATCTTTTGAACGTGGGCTGCGATCTTCGGCGAAGCGATCATCCGCGGGCCACCCTGCGCGGCAAGCGCAGCATCAAGCGCTGCCTGCGCTTGATCCACCTGCGCTTGCGCCTGCGCCACGGCCGGGTTGGATCCGTTTGCCATCGCCTGGTCGTACGCGTTGAGCTGACTCTTGGCCTGCTCAACGCCCTGCATTGCTTCTGCCTGGGCGCTCGCTTGCTGCTTTTCCTGCTTCGCCAGTTGGCGCTGCAGCGCGTCGGTGTTCATCTGCACCAAGAACTGGTCTTTCGCGACGCGGTCACCGGGCTGGACTGCGAGTCGCTCCACCTCGGACTGCAGCGGGGTCGTGATGCTGACAGAGCGAATCGGCGCGATGTTGCCGTTGACCACGATGCTGTTGGTGAGGTTTTCCTCTGCAGCAATCGTGTAATCTCCGGCGAGCAAACCATCGTGCCCACCGTCTTCACCACCGCCAATAGCGCCACACGAGGCTGCAAATAACGCTGCAGTTGTAGCCAGCGTGACACCCACAATTCGCGTTTTCGAAAAACGTTGACGTTGCGGGCTTCGGGCGTTGACTCCAGGATCGGAAACCAATGTCTCTCCTCGTGTTGTTTTCCGCGCATCATTTGGGCGCGCGTATAGGTGCAATCCCGGAAAACTATACACGCCTTCACTGTGCGTCTACGAAACTTACGGGCCGGATTGCGAACGCGCCCCATACCGCGTCAGCTGGTAAAACTTCCACAGAAAACACATCGTTCACATCATTCACATCAGCCAAATGGGCAACAGTGTCGTAGACGACTGCGCCTTCAATGTGTGCTGAGACTCCTCGGAATATTTCGGCGCGCGACGCTCCGGGCGCAGGCTCTCCGACTGGATTCGCACCTAACTTGGTGATCACGGCATTCACACGCCCAATCGGGCGTAGCACTGCGTCTGCTTCTTCTGGGTCTAAAGGATGGCTAAACGATACAAGCGCGAAATGAGCCTGTACACCTGCCCGCGCTGCCTCCTCGAGGCTCTGCTCCGCGCGCGCCGCGTACGCCTGCGCCGTCTCACCTTGTTCCACCCCAAGGGCATCCCCTTGCAGCACAGGTTGCTCCGGTGGATTATTGACGCCAACAAGGTAGCAGCATCCGTAAAGCACAGCACCGGCGAGCAACGCCGCAATTGCGCCCCGCCACACCTTTGCCTGGTTAGCCACGGTTCGCCGATCGCAACATGTCCAAGGCGTGCTGCAGGTCGTCGGGGTAGGGAGATTTCACCGTCATTGGCTTTCCGGTACTTGGGTGGTCGAACGTCAAGCTGGTGGCGTGCAGCCACTGGCGGTTGAGCGCAAGTTTGGCGGCAAGGTTCGGGTCACACCCGTACATTGGGTCGCCGACGCACGGGTGCCCTACCGAAGACATGTGGACACGAATCTGGTGCGTGCGCCCTGTTTCCAGATGAACCTCAAGCAGGCTTGCCTGGCGAAACGCCTCGAGCACCTCGTAGTGCGTAATACTCTGGCGCCCATCCGCCGTGACAGCAAACTTCCACCCCGCCGACGGATGGCGCCCGATCGGCGCGTCAATCGTGCCAACAATCGGGTCAGGCAGCCCCTGCACCACCGCGTGGTACGTCTTGTGCACTGTTCGCTCCTTGAACGCACGCTTCAGCACCGAATAGCCACGCACACTATTTGCGACAACCATCACTCCGGACGTGCCGACGTCCAATCGCTGCACAATCCCCTTACGCTCCGGCGGGCCGGCATCTGGCAGCGTGAATCCCATCGCTTGCAGTCCACCGACCACAGTTGGCCCCTCCCAACCCAGTGTTGGGTGGGCGGCAACGCCTACCGGCTTGTCCACGGCGATGACGTCCGCGTCGTGGTAGATCACGTCGAGTCCGTCGACGTGCTCGGCCACAGGCTCCGGCGCGCGCTTCGGCGGTGGCAGCGTGGCCTCCAGCAGGGCGCCCGCAGTAACACGATCGGATTTCTGTACTGGGGAGGCGTCGATAAGTACGCTGCCGTCGGCGATCATCTCTGCCGCAACACTGCGCGAGACCCCAAAGAGCTTTGCAATTGCCGCGTCAACGCGCATCCCCGACAGCCCCTCAGGCACCGGAAGCGCGCGAAACCCCGTACTCACGACCGCGCCTCCTTTGCGAACATCGAGATGACGACGACGGCCACCCCGATGGTGATGGCGGCGTCGGCAAGGTTGAACACTGCAAACGAACCGATGGAGATGTAGTCAACGACATGGCCGAACCAAAAGCCCGGATCGCGCGCGAGCCTATCGATGAGGTTGCCAAGCGCCCCTCCCGCGATCAACGCCACCCCAAGTGTCTCCCACCTGCCAGCAAGGCGTGGGGCATAGATCAACGCACCGATAACGAACGCAAGCTGGATCGTCGTGAACAGCCACGTCGAGTTCTGCCCCATCGAAAAGGCCGCGCCAGGGTTAAACAATAAATACAGTCGAGCCCAATCACCGATCACTGGCACGGGCTCACCGGGTGTCAAGGATGTCACCATAATCTGCTTGACTACTTGATCCACAGCAGCAACAGCGAGCATAACGCCGACGACGACAGCGAGCGAGCGACGCTTCGCTGACGCTCCGCCGCGCACACGTGATTCCTTTGAATTACCCATCGCAGATAACTGTAGTATGCAAATGCTGTAGCTTGTGAAGTTGTGTTGTACTCCGCTCATCCCAAAAGTTCATTGTTCGGCCCTCTGACCATCACCGCCGCGGTTTTTGTGCTCACTGCATGCAGCGCCGAGGAGCCGGATCCATTCGCTGACATTCCCGAGTTCGCCGTTGAGTCACCAGTCGTGCAGGTACTTTCACAAGGACAAAACCCGCAGGTGTGGAAGTACGAGGACGGCGCATCAGCAGACAGCGAAACTACGGCGCCGCAGCGGGTCGCGCTGTCGCACGCGATTGCGCAGTACCCCGGCGAGGAGGGCTCGGAGCCGGTCATCGCGCGCGAGCACGAGCGCGACACAGTCACGCTGACCGTTTCGACGCACACTACAGAGAGCAACAACGAGGGTGCTGTGCGCCAGGTAGACCTTGTCGCAGAAGGGTTAGAGCACTCGGATTTAGCGATGCAGAACAGCTTGACGTCAAACGAGGGCTTCCAGATGCGCTGGCACAGCGACCCTAGCGGCACAGTATCGGCGGTACAACTGATGCCTACGGCGGATTCCGATGAGGAAGGCCGGGCCATCGCCGAGCAGAACTTGCTCGAGTTGATGTCGTGGCAAGTTGTCTTCCCGGATGAGCCAGTCGGCGTAGGCGGCTCGTGGAAAGTTGAGCAGCGAGGACTTGGTGCCTCGGACATGCTACGGACCACCACGTACACGCTGGAATCCGCACAGGACGCAACACTCGAGCTGAAAGTAGATGTCCAGGAACGCCCGCTGAAGCGATCCATCACGATTGATAACGAGGTCGCTGGCGCCCTAGACGGCACGACGCTGCACGTGGTGAGCAACACTTCGCACTCGGAGGGCTCGCTGACGGTGGACCTGCATTCGCCACTTCCGGTGGGCGGTTCTGTGCTTACCGCTACGCGGCTTGTATATGGCAGTGACGAAGCCGATACCCGTGTGGCCCAAGACACCACGAGCGTTGTGGACTATAACGTATAAGAGACGGCCCACATTTGATGACGAGGAGCATCCCATGACTGCCCCACTGCATATTGGCCTTGACGGCATTTCGTTTTCGTACCCAGGCGGACACCGCGTCCTCACTGACATTTCTTTCGCGGTGCCATCCGGGTCTGTCACCGGGCTCATCGGAGAGAACGGCGCCGGCAAATCGACGCTGCTCGGCATCATCTCCGGAGAGCTGAAACCCGATGCAGGGGTGCTTATCACTCCCCCGATCACGGGCTTCATCCCGCAGGAAACCTCGCTGCCGTTCAGCGAGCCTGCCCAATCACTTATCGACGAAGCCGTCAAAGAGCTTCGCGCTGTCGAGGAAGACATCTCAACCTTTGCGCAGCGCATGGTCGACAACCCAGACGACCAGGAGGCGGCCGACGCGTACGACCGGGCGTTGTCCCGCGCAGAAAACTCAGGCGTGTGGGAGTTAGATGCCCGCATCGCTACCGTGTTGGCTGGCCTCGGCCTTGCGAACGTCGACCTGGCCACCCCACTGGGCGAGATGTCTGGCGGGCAACGCCGACGGTTTGCACTGGCCACGCTGCTGCTACACCCGGTGGACGCGATGGTGCTCGACGAGCCGACCAACCACCTCGACGACGAAGCAGTCGACTTCCTCATCGGCGAGCTCGAGGCATTCAAGGGTCCAGTGCTCGCCGCGTCGCACGACCGCTACTTCCTCGACACCGCCTGCGACGGCATCGTCGACCTCGACCCTGGCTTGGGCGCCGAGGGCGGCTTCGGCGAGGAGACCCGCCAGGGCACCCGCTACCGTGGCGCGTTCAGCGACTACCTCAAGGCCCGCGAGGACCGACGCCGCCGCTGGGAAAGCGACTACGCAGCGCAAGAGCACGAGCGCGCCAGGCTTGAGAAGGCCGCTGAGCAAACCGGCGAGGACATCTTCCACTCCCAAGAAGCCTCTTCTGACATCCGAATGGCGGCAAAATACCAGGCGGACCGCGCGGCGAAAACGGTGGGCAACCGCAGGCGCTCGGCGTCGCAACGCCTCGAAGCGCTTGAGCGAACGGAGATTCCGGAGCCACCGGCGCGGCTGCGCTTCCGTGGCCTCCCGCCGCATACCGCGACCTCGCTTGGGCTCCCGGCGCTGGTCACCCAGAACCTCTCCGTTCCTGACCGCCTCGCCCCACTGAGTATCAAAGTGCAGCCCGGCCAGCAGCTCCTCGTCGAAGGCCCAAACGGCTCCGGCAAGTCCACGCTGCTGAAAATTATCGACGGACAGCTGCGCGACTACGAGGGCGAAATCATCATGCCGGAAGAGATGACCGTCGCGCGCCTCGAGCAGGACGACACGTGGACTGACCTCGACAAAACCGCGGCCGAAGTGTTCGCGGAGCTCACCCCAGAGGGTGTGCCAGACCTCGTAGAAATGGGCCTGATGACCGAGGAGCAGGCGGCGAAGAAGCTCGACGACCTCTCGCTCGGCCAGCGTCGCCGCGTCTCACTGGGCATCATCCTGGCGTGCCCGCCTGACCTGCTGCTGCTCGACGAGCCGACAAACCACCTCTCGCTCGCACTGGCCGAAGAGCTGGAGCACGCCCTGCTCGCGTTCGAGGGCACCGTCATCATCACCAGCCATGACCGTTGGGTGCGCCGCCAGTGGCACGAGCGCCAGGCCAAGAAAGACGCACGCGCCAGAACTCTGACTCTCGCCACGTTGTGGACTGAGGAGCTCTGGCGCGCGGATAAGCAGTAGTGTCTGCTTAGAGGTTCGGTGCCTGCTGGTAGCCTTCCGCAGGCTGCTCACCTGGCTGCTCTTCAGCCGGGGCTGCCGGCTGCGGAGCGGAGCTCTTGCACATCTCTGGCACCTGCTCAGGCGGCAGGGTGTTGTTGATCAGGGTGCATGCCCAGACCTGAGAAAGCTTCCACACGCCGTCTTCGAAGACGAATTCCACGTCCTCCGCGAGCTGCGGCTGGGAGTCGGGACGGGTGAAGCTGACCGTTGCCAGAACGGTATCCGGGGTGTAGCCAGGGAGCACAGGCGGTACGACCTGGAAGTTCGCGCCGGACTCCTCCTGGGACTGCGCCATCACGTCGAACAGTTCAGGGACGTTCTCTCCACCCTGGACTGTGTTCACGCGCTCCTCAATCGGCAGGCTTGCATCAGTTGCGCGCATGAGCACTGCGTTGAGTTCCTCAGCGGTTGGCTGCTGCGCGGCGGGCGCGACAGACTCGCTGGTGGCCTGCGTTGCCGTGGTCGCGGGATCATCCTGGCTGTTGTCGCCAGAGCATGCGCTCACGCCGAGCCCGAGGCCCAGCGCGGCGGCGACAGCTACGATCGGTGCTGCTTTCACGATTTCTCCTTGAAGCATTGTCTTCAGCGGCTCACGGTCACAGTTAGCGATCCGACACCGCTCTAACCTTGCCAACGTTACCGGCGTTTTTACCTTGGCACCAATACGCCACTCTGGCACGCTGTGAGTTATGGAATCTTTCGTACTGCTCATCGCCACCGGTGGCACCATCGCATGCACCACAAACTCTGAAGGCGCACTCGTTCCAAGCCTTAGCGCTGAAGACCTCGTCCACTCCAGTGGCACCACCGAGCCCGTCCGCGTGTATGACGCGCTGCGTCTCGACTCGTCCGCGATCACCTTCGCTGACATCGACAAGCTTCGCTCCCTCACTGCACAAGCACTGCAAGACCCGCAGATCAGTGGCATCGTAATTAGCCACGGCACCGACTCCATGGCGGAGACCGCATTCGCACTCGACATCGTGCACGACGACCCCCGCCCTATTGTGCTTACCGGTGCCCAGCACGCCGCCGACCACGAACACCCCGACGGCCCCGGGAACCTCGCGGGCGCAATTGCCGCCGCCGCAGATCCGCTTCGACGCAACAACGGCGTACTCCTCCACTTCGGCGGCGCCACCCTGCCCGCCCGCGGGCTGTTGAAGCGCGACACACACGCCCTCGAAGCCTTCACCTTGAGCAGCGAACGCCCACTTCCCCGCCCCGCAGCACTTGCCTGCACGCCATTGGCAGCCATTCACATTCCCATCCTGCGCGCATGGCCCGGCGCGGACGGCGAGATCGTGGATGCCGTCACCAGTATGAACCCGGATGGCATCGTGATCGAGGCGCTCGGATCCGGCAATGTTGGCCCCGGCATGGGTGAGGCAATCGCCCGCGCACTCGATTCGGGCATCCCCGTCGTAATCACCAGTTCCGTACCCTACGGCGAGGTCACCTTCGCCTACGGCGGCACCGGTGGTGGCGCTACCCTCGGCTCCCAAGGGGCGATCGCCGCGGGGTTCCTACGCGCTGGTCAGGCGCGCATCGCGCTCGCGACAGCGCTGGCCAACGGCGTGGATCCGGCGTCAGCGTTCTGAGTCGAGCCAGTCCTGCCACGCAAGGGAATCCACCGGGTCCGCTGGCTGGAGCTTGGGGTCGTCGATACGCAATGTGTGCATCTTCCCAGGTCCCGTGGCCCTCGTTTCAAAACGCACGCTCACCCAGCCTTTGCCCGCGCCTTGGACCCAGCCGTGGCCGAAGTCCTCGTGGTAAATGTCCTGGGTGGCGCGCCACACGCCGTTGGTAGGCCCGTCGTATAGCTCGACTGCAACATCGCTGCTGGCCACGTGGTCGCTGACCCCGGATTCGTAATCACTGTCAGCGGGTACAGGCCGGATGATTTCCTGGTCTAGCTCCGGAAACAGCACGTCCTGCAGCGCATCTTCGAGTCCTGAGTAGGACACGCCTACGAGCCGGATCGGGCCGACCTCGTCCGGGTAGCGCACGATGCGAAACGCCGTCGCGCGCAGTGTCTCCGCATCGTCAGTGGCGTAAGGCAGCGTCGCAGAACGCGACTCAATGCGGAAGTCCGCCATCCTTAGCTTCACCGTCACAGTCCTCGCACCGCGCCCATCTTTCAGCAAGCGCCTGTGCGACTCCTCGGCGGCGCGCTCGACCGCGGCGTCAACCTCGGCCGCAGTGGTCAGGTCCTGGGGAAAAGTGTGCTCGGAAGAAATCTGCTTCGCCACGGCCCTCGGCGCCACCGGACGATCATCGTGCCCCCGCGCCAGCTGCCACAACTGCTTCGCGACGACCCCTCCGAGCGCGATATCGACTTCCTTCTCGCTCAGCGCCGCGAAGTCCCCGATCGTTTCAATCCCGGCCTGCGCAAGCTTCGCCTCCGTGACAGGCCCAACGCCCCACAACTCGTTGACGTTCAGAGGGTGCAGCAGCGCTTCCTGCTGTTCGTGAGGCAAAATGTACACCCCGTCGGGTTTTGCCAGGCCCGAGCCGATCTTCGCGTATTGCTTACCACTGCCCGCACCAATCGAGCTTGGCAAGCCTGTCTCATCCTTAATGTCTCCACGTAGCTCGTTGGCCCACTCAAGCACGGTCTCCGGATTCGCTCCCGCGAGCTCCTCGGGCTCCATGAACGCCTCGTCGATAGAGAGCTGCTCCACGACGCTGACCCTGCGCTCAATGATTTCAAACACGCGTTGCGACGCCACCTTGTACACCGGGCGCCGCGGGGCAACGAGCACCGCTCGCGGACCCACCAGCTTCGCAGCTTGGTGGGTCGGCATTGCGGAACGCGCCCCATACTTGCGGGCTTCATAGCTTGCGCCCGCGACAACGCCCCGCCCGTTGACACCAGCAACGAGGACGGGGCGTCCACGTAACGTTGGGCGTGTGAGCTGCTCACAGGATGCGTAGAACGCATCCATGTCGATGTGCAGGACCCAACGTTTCATCGCAAATTACTGCTTAGCAATCGCTGCGCTCACACCTTCGTGAATCGTGTGCGCCTCGCCGTTGAGCGTCTCGACGATCTCGAAGGACGTCGCGAGCGTCTCATGCGCGATGTGCTCAGCGTGGCGCTGCGCCCACTCGACCTTGTCGGAAGGTACGCACAGCTGTACCGAGATGCGGTCAGAGACTTCGTATCCTTCCTGCTTACGAGCATCCTGCAGACCACGAATCACGTCTGCTGCCCAGCCCTCGGCCTCGAGCTCCTCGGTCAGCTCCGTATCAAGCACGACCAGGCCAACGACGGCATCGGTAGCGTCAACCCGAGCGGTACTCGTCGGGTCCTCAGCCACCAGGCGCTCGGTGTAGAGCTCCGGGGTGAGCACGATGTCGCCGTCGACAACAACGTTTTCGCCTTCACGGACGTAGTTGCCAGCCTTGACGTTCTTGATAGCGCGCTGAACGTCACGACCCAGCGTTGGACCAGCAACCTTCGCGTTCACCACAACCTCGAAGGAACCAACGGAGTCGACGTCATCAGTCAGCACGACTTCTTTCACGTTGACCTCATCCTTGATCACGGACGCGAAGTCCTGCAGCTGGTCCGAGCCCGCCAGCGCCACCGTGAGCTTCGGCAGTGGCAAGCGGTTGCGCAGCTTCTTCGACTTACGCACCGACGAAGCAGCGGAGCACACCGCACGCGTTGCATCCATCGCGCTGACCAGTGCAGAGTCTGCCGGGATTGCATCCGCGGACGGGAAGTCCGCCAAGTGCACCGAGCGACCACCGGTCAGGCCACGCCAGATGACCTCACTGATGTACGGCAGCAGTGGCGCCGTCACACGGGTCAGGATCTCCAGGACCGTGTACAGCGTGTCAAACGCCTCAGGATGCTCCTCCTGACCCGCCCAGAAACGGTCGCGTGACCGGCGCACGTACCAGTTCGTCAGCGAGTCAGCGAAGCGACGGACCTCGTCACAGGCGTCCGCGATGCGAGTGTCGTCGAGCGCCTCCTTCACCGCAGCCACGAGGTCATGCGTCTTCGCCAAGATGTAGCGGTCCAGCACATCCTGCGAATCGACGCTGAACTTCGCCTCCTCGGAGGAGTACAACTGCAGGAAGGTGTACGCGTTCCAGATCGGCAGCAACGCGTGGCGCACGCCCTCGCGGATGCCCTGCTCCGTCACGATCAGGTTGCCGCCACGCAGAATTGGCGAAGACATGAGGAACCAGCGCATCGCGTCGGAACCATCGCGGTCGAAGACCTCGTTGACGTTCGGGTAGTTGCCCTTCGACTTCGACATCTTCAGACCGTCATTGCCCAGCACGATGCCGTGCGCAACGACCTTCTTGTACGCTGGGCGATCGAAGAGTGCCGTCGCTAAGACGTGCTGCACATAGAACCAACCACGCGACTGGCCCGAGTACTCCACGATGAAGTCCGCAGGCTGGCGAGCATCGTGCTCCTCAACATTTTCAAACGGGTAGTGGTACTGCGCAAACGGCATCGAGCCAGAATCAAACCAGCAGTCCAACACGTCCGGCACGCGACGCATCATCGACTTGCCAGTCGGATCGTCCGGGTTCGGGCGGACCAGCTCATCAATGTCTGGGCGGTGCAGCGACTTCGGGCGAACGCCGAAGTCCTTCTCCAGCTCTTCGAGCGACCCATAGACGTCCACACGCGGGTACTCCGGATTATCCGACACCCACGCCGGCACCGGTGAGCCCCAGTAGCGGGTACGCGAAATGTTCCAGTCACGCGCGCCTTCCAACCACTTACCGAACTGGCCGTCGCGAATGTGCGATGGGATCCAGTCGATCTCCTGGTTCAGCTCCACCATGCGGTCGCGGAACTCAGTGACCTTCACAAACCACGCCGGAAGCGCCATGTAGATCAGCGGCTCGCCTGAACGCCACGAGTGCGGGTAGGAGTGTTCAATCGTCTGGTCACGGACCACGCGCTGCTTCGCACGAAGGTCACGGATGATGTCACGGTTCGCGTCAAAAACCAGCTTGCCTGCGTACTCCGGCACCAGCGAGGTGAACTTACCATCAGCATCAACCGGGATGACTAGGTCGATCCCGTACTCCTGGCAGGTGTACATATCGTCTTCACCGAACGCAGGCGCCTGGTGAACAACGCCCGTGCCGTCCTCGGTGGTCACGTAGTCCGCGTTCAACACCATGAACGCCTTTTCCTGGTCACGGAAGTAGTCGAAGACCGGCTCGTACTCCAAGCCCTCGAGCTCGGAGCCCTTGAAGGTGGCGACAACCTCGCGCTCCTCGCCGAGCTCCTTCGCGTACGCGCCGATGAGCTCCGTCGCCAGCAGCAGCTTCTTGCCGACGACCACCTCTTCACCGTCCGCACCAACACGGACCAGCGAATACTCAATGTCCGGATGGACCGCAAGCGCCAAGTTCGACGGCAGCGTCCATGGCGTAGTGGTCCAGGCGATCGCAGCTGCGTCGTGCAGCTCAGGGTGCTGCTTCCAGGTCTCCGCAGCAGCAAATCCTTCACGCCCACCCGTAAACGGCATCGTTACAGTTACGGTCGGATCCTGCCGATTGCGGTAAGAATCATCCAGACGCGTCTCTTGGTTCGACAGCGGCGTATGCTCCGCCCACGAGTACGGCAGCACGCGGAAGCCCTGGTAAATCAGCCCCTTGTCATACAGGGTCTTAAACGCCCACATGACGGACTCCATGTACGGCAGTTCCATCGTCTTGTAGCCGTTATCGAAGTCCACCCAACGAGCCTGGCGAGTCACATACTCTTTCCACTCATCGGCGTAGTGCATCACGGACTTGGCACAGTACTCGTTGAACTGTGCCAGACCCATGTTTTCGATCTCAGCCTTATCCTTGATGCCGAGCTGCTTCTCAGCCTCGAGCTCCGCGGGAAGGCCGTGGCAGTCCCAACCAAACACGCGCGGAACGTAGTAACCAGCCATCGTGCGGTAGCGTGGCACGATGTCCTTGACGTAGCCCGTCAGCAGGTGGCCGTAGTGTGGCAAACCGTTGGCGAACGGAGGGCCGTCGTTAAACACATATTCTTCGCAGTCTTCGCGCTGCTTCAGCGATGCCTGGAACGTATCATCCTCGTTCCAGTACTTCAGTACCTGCTCCTCCATTTTTGGAAACGCGGCACTTCCCCCGGTCAGATCTACCTTTGGGTAGACACTTCCGACCTTGCTCATCTCCGTCTCTCCTTCACGCACAATGCTTACCTTGTCACAGGGACGCAGCGAACAACGCCACGCGGTACCACCCTGCTTGAAGTCCGCCGTGAGACGAACTTCCGCTTCATTTGCGGTGAAAGAAATAACGCTTCCTAATTACGTCCGGTTCTACTAAGCAATAGCGCACTGTAGCGCAACAGCTGTTCTTCCGGAAACGCTCCCCGATGATGGTCGGATCATCACGCGCTACCGCACCACCAGGTGGTGAAGCACGTAGCTTGTCTCATTCTAGCCCTTTGTCCCCCAGAAATGGCAACAACCACCACTCACCGCAGTGAATGGTGGCTGATGCTTGAAAGAAACTACTTATTGCCAGCGTCGCCGCTCGGAGCGGACGTGCCACGGGTCTCAAGCTCCTCCAGCTGGGACTCGAGCAGTGTGCGCAGGCGAGTGCGGTACTCGCGCTCGAAGGTGCGCAGCTCAGCGATGCGGTTCTCGAGGGCGGTCTGCTGCTGCTTCACCGTGTTCATGATCTCGGTGTGCTTACGCTCAGCCTCGGTGCGCAGCTTCGTTGCCTGCTCCTCAGCCTGGCGAATCTGCGCCTCAGCGCGCGAGTTAGCTTCGTTGGTGGTTTCCTCAGCCTTCTTCTCGGCGTCTGCAACGAGCTGCTGTGCACGAGCCTCAGCCGACTGCTTCGTCTCAGCAGCCTTACGCTCAGCCGCCTGGATCTGCTCGCGGGAATGCGTCTCTGCCTCAGACAGCTGCTTCTTCGAGCGTGCCTCGGCATCTGCCAGCTGACGCTCTGCGGAACCACGGGCCTCGTCGAGCATCGAGCGGGCCTCTGCCTGCGCGTCGTTGGTGAGGCGGTCTGCCATCTCCTGCGCGAGCCCAAGCACCTTCGCCGCCTGCATGTGCGTATCGGCGGATGCTGCATTCTGGTCGAAAGCCGCAGCCTGCTGCGGTGCGGCGGCAGCCTTTGGCGCCTGCTTAGCCTGCTTTGCAGCCTGCTCCGCGTCCTGGCGAGCCTTTGCCGCTTCCTGCTTCGCAGCCTGAGCATCCTTCTCAGCCGCTACCTTTGCCTCCTGCGCAGCACGGAGCTTCTGCTCGTACTCAGCACGAACCTTCTTCTCAACTCGCTTTTCAATCTCAGCTTCGTCGACATCGCTGGACGCGGCCGCAGGAGCAACCGGGGCAGCAGACCCACCAGCACCGAGCTCTTCGACACGGGCCCGAAGGTCATCGTTCTCATCTTGCAGTTGCGCAAGCGTGTCTTCCACGAGGTCCAGGAACTGGTCAACCTCGTCCTCGTTGTAGCCCCGCTTACCAATTGGTGGTTTGCTGAAAGCGACATTGTGCACGTCTGCTGGTGTCAGCGGCATTGGCGTTCCCTTCGATGTCGATATTGTGTCCGCAATGTCGCGAACACAGATTGCCTCCCACGCTACGGGAAGCGAACCCTAAAATCTAATAGTTCGTCATTCTTTTATCGATCCATAGTAACGCATAGGTTCACACGCACCAGGCATCACCGCCAGTTATACCCCTTTTCTGCCCCCGATGCCCAATAATTGATGTCGATCCGGGCATAAATTACGGGAAAATTAAGCAAAAAAGGCACCTACCAATGTAGGTGCCTCAATCCAAGCTCACTATTACAACATGGTGACCCGTACCAGCATCTGGAGCAGCATAATCGCCACGAACAGTACGATCACACTGACGTCTATCCCAACGCCGCCACTCATACGCATGGGCGGAATGAGTTTGCGGAAGAACTTCACAGGCGGGTCCGTGACCACGAACATGCCTTCCGCAACGACCATAAACCAACTTGGTGGATCAAACTGCTTCGAGAAGGATTGCACCATCTCGACAATGATGCGGACGACCACAATCAGGGAGTACAACCCAAGCGCAGCGTAAAGAATTGCTCCTAATAAAGACACGGGTCACACACTACCTGTTCTTCTTGATGTTTCGCAGAGCTGGACGTCGATTAGCGAAGACGCGCTGTGTGCTGCAGCTCAACTTCGGTCAAACGGGCGTTTTCCGGAACGATCGCGAAGACTCGTCGGCGGGTCTCAACGCCCCTGCTCAGGTTGTACATGTTGCCACGAAGTGCGAAGCACAGACCAGCGGCAAAGTCGACGATGCGCTTTGCATCGTGGGGGTCGAGATCCGTCAGCTCCATAATCACGGCATCGCCATCACGGAACGGCTCGCCGATATCCTTCGCATCGTTGTAATTGCGCGGAGCAGTGGACACGACCTGGGGAGTGTAGGACTTCGGTGCGCGATCCGCGTAGTCACGGGTAGCTGAGGAGCGGTAGCGGTCCTCGCTGCCGTACTCAGATGTGCGCGAAGGTCTCGTCGATTCCTCGCGAGTGTTCTCGCGCTCGTCGTACTGCACTTCATCGAAGTAGGGGTCATCTTCGTTGAACGGGCCAAGACCGAAAAATTCTTTCGCGCTGCCGATAATAGACATCTGGGTGCTCCTCGTTTGTTGCCTGTGCTGACGGGGCAGAAATTACCTCTATGTAATTCCGGATTAGGTTTTTAGACTACGGGCCTCGGCCCCATCACCGCCGTTCCGACACGCACGACATCCGAGCCATGCGCGATGGCTTCTTCAAAGTCCGCGGACATCCCCGCCGAGAAACGCAGGGGCCGCCCAAGCTTGGCCGCGTAGGTGTCTCGCAGCTCGCGGACCTGGTCGAATACCTCGCTGGCGTTTGCATCTAGCGGTGGCACAACCATAAACCCGTCGAACTGGAGGTGCTCAGCCCCCTCGAGCGCTTCAACCAACTCGGCGATCTTCTCCACCGCGACACCGCCACGGCTTTCGTCGCCGTCTGCAGAAACCTGAACAAGGCACGGCAGGATTTCGGACGTCCGATCACCCCGCTCAAGGGCGAGCGCCATGCCACGCTCGAGTCCCTTCGCCAACTTCAAGGAATCCACCGAGTGAACCTCACTCGCCCATCGCGCCACTGCGTTCGCCTTCTTCGACTGGATCTGCCCGATCATCGCGATACCACAGTCGACCCCGTGCTCGCGCAGAGTCGCGACCTTGGCGCTCGCTTCCTGCTCGCGGTTCTCCCCCACCAGGCGAATACCTTCCGCGGCAAGTACCTCAATCGACGAGCACGGGTGAAACTTCGTCACTGGTAGCAGTTCCACGCTTCCCGGCTCGCGACCCGCGGCACGCTCCGCGGAGCGGATACGCTCCTGCACCTTGGCAAGGTTGCTTGCAATATCAGTTGTGCTCATTTATTTCACTCCAGTTAGCCAAATAACGCCTGCTTGGCGCCCAGTTGTGGATTCTCTCCGGTACGAGAAGAAGTCCTCGTCCGCGATGGTATCGCGCGGATCTACGTCAATTCGCTGCACACCGAGCTCCGTGAGCTGGCGCCGGATACCGGCACGGATGTCAAGCCCAGTGGTCCCTGCATGCGTAGTGGTCCAGGAGCCTGGCAGCTTGCGCTCAACATCCGCTGCCATATCAGCGGGCACTTCGTATGACGCTCCCGCAGCTGCAGGGCCGAGCAGCGCCTGCATCTGTGAAGGCTGAGCACCCAGGTCACGCATTGTTTCAACGGTCTTCTTCACGATGCCGTTTCGCGCCCCAAGACGCCCAGCGTGCACCGCGGCAATCACTCCAGCGACGGGGTCTGCCAACAGCACCGGCGTACAGTCAGCGACCAGCACGCACAGGGCGAGGTTCGGGGTCGTGGTTACGATGGCATCAGAAGCCTCGACAGGTTCAGACTGCGGCCCGTCCACCACCGTCACGTTCGGCGTGTGGAGCTGCTCCATCCACACGAAGCGCCCCGCATCAACCCCGAGCAGCGATGCAAGCCGCGCGCGGTTCGCGCGTACGGCCTGCGGGTCATCCCCGACGTGCAGCGCAAGATTGAAAGAGTCATATGGGGACGACGACGCCCCGCCCGCACGGCTTGTAAACACCATGCGGACGGGGCGTTGTTCTACGTCGAGAAGAGAGTCAGTCATGCTCCCAGACTAACGCAAGAAATCAGGGACATCGACGTCAAAATCATCGCCGCCGCGCTCCTCGCGTCCACGACGCTCATAGGAGGATTCGGACTCCCCGCCGGTGAAGAGGCCCGAGCGGTGCGGCTCGTAGCGGTGACGCGCCTGGTAGGAGTCGTCGCGTTCCGTCTCCGGAGCTCGATCCTCAAACAGTGAACCACGCGATGGAGACGGCGCCGCGCCTTCTTCCGCCGATGCGGCTGCAGCATCGACCGGCTGCTGGGCATCCGGGCGAGCGTTGGCCTTCTCGTCGAAGCCAGTTGCGATAATCGTGACGCGCACCTCGTCACCGAGGTTGTCGTCGATGATCGTGCCGAAGATGATGTTCGCGTCGTCGTCTGCCTTCTCTTCGACGATGGACGCTGCGGCACTCGTCTCGTTCAGGCCGAGATCGGAACCACCAGCAACGGAAATGAGCACGCCCTTCGCGCCCTCCATCGTGGTTTCCAGCAGTGGCGAGTTGATCGCCTGCTCCATCGCATTCATCACGCGGTTTTCACCGCGGGAGGAGCCGACACCCATCAGGGCGGAACCGGCGTCGGCCATCACCGAGCGCACGTCTGCGAAGTCGACGTTAATCATGCCCGGAATGGTGATCAGGTTCGTAATACCCTGAACACCGTTGTAGAGCACCTCATCCGCAGCGCGGAATGCATCCATCATGGACAGGTCCGAATCACCCAGCTGCAACAGTCGGTCGTTCGGAATGACAATGACGGTGTCGCACACTTCCTTCAGGTTCGCGATGCCCTCGAGCGCCTGACGGGTGCGCCGCTTACCCTCGAACGTGAACGGACGGGTGACAACGCCAATGGTCAGCGCACCCATCTTCTTCGCGATACCCGCGACAACTGGTGCAGCGCCAGTACCCGTACCGCCGCCCTCGCCAGCGGTCACGAAGACCATGTCCGAGCCCTTCAGCGACTCTTCGATTTCCTGCTTGTGGTCCTCAGCAGAGGTCCGGCCAACCTCAGGGTTTGCACCGGCGCCAAGTCCGCGAGTCGCCTCACGCCCGATGTCGAGCTTGGTGTCTGCATCCGTAAAGAGCAGTGCCTGCGAGTCCGTGTTGATCGCAACGAACTCCACACCTTTCAGGCCCTCTTCGATCATGCGGTTGACAGCGTTAACGCCACCGCCACCGACACCGACGACGCGGATCATGGCGAGGTAGTTTGCGGGAGAGGTCATGGGTAGTGTCTCGCCTTTCAAAACTTCTTAGAACTTCAACAATTGCGGTAACGCATCCCATCATGGGCGAAAACACGAAAAAATTTATTGTTTCCCTCGGCGTGTCTCGACCCTAAACCTTTACTTTAGGGTTTTGACCTGGGGTTTTACACCGCTACCGCGCGGTAATCAGCTCCGGATTAGAAATATTGAACTCGGCGCCCTCGCGTTGCAAAACGGTTTCAAAGGCCAGTGACTTATTCGCATTGTCTTCTGAGGCGCCCCACACCACGCGGCGGTTGTCGTGTAACCGCAGCACGAATGAGTAGCGGCCATTCGCCTCCAAAGCGGCAACTTGCGCACGCGCACCACTGCTTATCGACGCCGCGATCGCCACAGCTTCCCGCATCTGCTCCTTGTTCTCGACGTCGACCCCCACGAGCTCCATCGCCCCAACCGGCGGTTCAGCGATCAGAAAATCCTTGCCCTCAGTATCGATCAGATGCGCCCCGTCCGGCTGCTGCAAGTACGCCACTGCGACACGCTCTTTGAGGTCAACTCTCACAGTGCTTGGCCAGTCGCGGTGCACCGTAACAACGTCCACCCACGGGTCCTGCACGATGTTCTCAGCAGCACGGCGCACCTTGACCAGCCCCATAGGCGTGCCCAGCTCAATATCGGACTGGGCTTGCACCGCCTCGGGCGTGAGCACGTCGTTGCCATCAACAACCACACCCTTCACCGGCATCAACGGTGTAAACGGCAACGCAATTCCGCACACAGCGAGACCAGCGATGACAGCTCCCGCGATAGCGAAGCGACGCTTGCGCTTGCTCTTGCTACGCGTTTGAGCGTCCTCATCACCAAACTCGTCGAGGTGGTCCGACTCGAAGGCTTCATGCTCTGTCTGCCCTGTCACGCTAAACCTCCGCCTGCCGAAGTTGCGCGAGGATCTCATCGGCGAGCATTGTCACCGACCCAGCGCCCATCGTTAGGATGACGTCCCCAGGACGAACCATTGATGCCAGTGTCACCGGTACTGCGAGGAAATTGGGCTCAAGCACTACCGGCACCGAGCTATCCATCTTGTCAGTAATGAGCCTGCTGGTCACATCTTCAACGGGCGCTTCGCGTGCGCCGAAGATGTCCAGCACCATGACGACATCCGCGAGCGAGAGGGCGTCAGCAAACTCTTGGGCAAAGTTCTGTGTGCGCGAGTACAGGTGCGGTTGGAAGCACACAACGACGCGCGCACCCTTGCCCTCAGACTCGACTTTCTCCCGCGCCGCCGTCAACACAGCGGTGACCTCGGTTGGGTGGTGCGCGTAGTCGTCGTAGACACGGGTACCTGCGAACGGCCCGTCCTCTACGAGGCCCTTAAACTCGAAGCGGCGCCGGACACCGGAGAACCCGCTCAGCCCCGCTGCGATCCGTTCAGGTTCCGCACCCGCCAGCGTCGAGGACAACAGCGCGGCCAAGGAGTTGAGCACCATGTGGCGGCCAGGGATCGACAGGCGATAGGAGTACTCAGCAGATGTGCCACCGGTGTTGAGTCGAGCACGCACGTCGACGTAGGAGCCGTCGATACGCTCTTCTACAACTACTGCACCTGCGGGAATATCTGGGTGCGCTGCAGCCGCTGCTTCAGTGCCGTAGCCGACGACGTTGATGCCGCGCTGCAATGCGCGCTCACCACAGCTTGCAGCGTGCTCGTCATCCATACAAACGACGAGGAAACCGCCGGGCTGCACGCGATCAGCGAAGTCGTCGAACACCTTGAAGTATGCCTCGTGCGTGCCGAAGTAGTCCAGGTGGTCAGGCTCAATGTTGGTGATAACGGCGATATTTGGCTTGTAGCGAAGCAACGAAGCATCGGACTCGTCCGCCTCCGCCACGAAAATATCGCCCGCACCGTGGTGGGCATTGGTGCCGGCTTTGTTGAGCTGGCCACCAATCGCAAAGGAAGGGTCCTCCCCCGCAGCCTGCAACGCCACCACGGTCATGGACGTCGTGGACGTCTTGCCGTGCGTGCCTGCTAGCAGGAGCTGCGTGTAACCGTCCATCAACTCGCCGAGCAGATCTGAGCGGCGAATCACAGGAATTCCCTCCTCCTTCGCACGCACCAACTCCGGATTATCTTTCGGAATCGCAGCAAAGCTGGTGACCACGACGGTCGGAAGTTGCCCCGTCAGCTCGAGGTTCGCGGCGTCGTGTCCGACTGCGACCTGTGCACCTTGCGAGCGCAACGCACGCACTGGACGGGAGTCTTTCACATCGGACCCGGTCACTACTGCCCCGCGGTCAAGCAGGATGTGGGCGACACCGCTCATGCCAGCGCCACCGATACCAACCAGATGTACGCGGGAAAGATCCACAGAACCAGGCGCGGTGGTGTGTTCGGAAGACATGACGGTGTTACTCCTTTGTGATAGTCGCAATGATCCGTGCAGCGAGATCTTCTGCCACACTACCCGCGCCAGAGTGCTCGAGCGCTTCTCGCATGCGCTGCATTTGCTCTGGCCGACCCAAAATCTCGTTGACGCTGCGGGCAAGCGCGTCTGGGGTGAGCTCGGCGTCATCGATACGCATTGCCGCCCCGGTAGCTACCAGGTGCGCCGAGTTAAGCCCCTGTTCGCCGTTGCCGTGCGGCAGTGGGATGTAAACGGCTGGCAGGCCAGCGGCTGAGTTTTCCGCCACGGTCATGGCGCCGGAGCGACACACAACCATGTCCGCCACGGCATACGCAGCTTCCATGTCGTCGATGTACGGCACCGCCGTGTAGCCTTCGTGTGGCTTCGGGGCGTCGTTCTTTCTGCCGTAGGCGTGCAGCACCTGGTACCCGCGCGCCGTGATGTCCTCGATGGCCCCGGCAACAGCCCGGTTGATGCTCACCGCGCCCTGGGACCCACCGGTAATCAGAACCACCGGCTTGTCCGGATCAAGGTCCCACATCTTGTACCCACGCAGCGCTTTCGCTCCATCCGTATCGACGCCCACTCCCGGACGCACCGGGATCCCCACGACATCACCCGGCATCCCCGAGTTCGCCACGGCGTTAATCCCGACACCACCTAGCTTGACGCCAAGCTTATTGGCCATGCCCGCCAACGCGTTCGTTTCCAAGACGAAAAATGGTAGACGCAACGATGCCGCGGCAAGGTACGCAGACGCCGACACATAGCCACCCGTACCAAAGACTGCCTCAGCCTTCGAATCCTTCATCACCTTCCGTGTTTGGTGCACGGAACGCGCAAGTTTGAACGGCACGCCAAGAAGCTTCCATGGCTTCTTGCGCGGGATCGGCACAGGGTCAATGAGTTGAAGGTCAAAGCCGCGCGCGGGGACGATAGTGGTTTCCAGTCCACGCTCAGTTCCGAGCGCAATCACATTTGCGCCGTACTGTTCACGAAGCACCTCGCCTACCGCGAGTGCCGGTTCAATATGGCCCGCGGTGCCTCCCCCTGCGAGCACCACTGTGTGCTGGGTCTTGTCCATGATGGATCCCGTCCTTTCCTTTTCGACGGCCACCTAACGGTACCGGCGTCGCTCTGATTGGTTCGGTCGTGGTCTCCGTTGCGTTACCTCGACATTCCTCGTGGGCCGGGGCGAGTGCCGCTGAGCACGGTCGTCTGGGGCAACTCGGTGAACAACAGGCACTCCGTACCGTTGCTCTCGGCGTGACTGCTCATGTGTGCGAGTTCGCCCCGCGCGAGTCGCGCGCAGCTGCGCCGTCGCCTTCGGCTCCGGGACGAACAGCATTCTGTCGAAGCGTGGGCGCCCATAGTTCTGCATGGCCGAGACTGCGTCGGGCTCGTGGCGGGCAATGGAGGCCAGCATGCCCATCGACCACAAGGTAATCACTGCCGAGGTACCACCGGCGGACAACATCGGCAGCTGAATACCCGTCACCGGCACAAGGCCGACGACGTACCCGATGTTAATGAACGCCTGCGAAACTACGCCTGCTGTTAACGAGGCAGCGGCGAGTCCCTGGAACGATGTCTGTGCGCGTTGCGCAGTGCGCAAACCGAAGTAGCCAAGGGCAGCAAACAGGGCGATCACCATAATGCCGCCCCACATACCAAGCTCTTCACCAATGACGGCGAAGATGAAGTCGTTTCGTGCCTCTGGGAGGTAGAACCACTTCGCGCGGGACTGTCCGAGGCCGACGCCGAAGAGGGAGCCGTCGGCAAGAGAAAGGAATCCTTGGTGCGTCTGGAAGGCAGCACCGCGGGTATCGCTGAAGTTTCCGAACAGCGCCTCGAAGTAGACGTGGAAGCGTTGCGAGCGGAAGCCGCCGAGCAGGAACAACACAACCGCTGCAGCACCGATGAGCCCGCAGAGGATGCCAATAGCCTTGAGCGGGAAGCCTGCGAACCACAGCACAAAGATCACGATGGCGGCAAACGACATCGTCATGCCGGCGTCACCTTGCTTCGCAATCAGGAGGATGCACACGCCCGCGCCAAGCAAGAACTGTGCGGTCGGCGACTGCCACGCAGGCGCCGATGCTGGCGGCTGCTTCTTCGACAGCACCGCAGCACCCCAAATTGCAATAGCCACACGGGCGAACTCAGAAGGCTGCATCGTCAACGAGCCGAACATCAGCCACGATTGTGAACCGACTTCCTCACGCCCGGTACCGATAAGCAGCACCAATACCAGCAGGAACACTGCGAAGAGGAATAGTGGCGTGGCCAGCTTCCGGATGCGCTCGGGCGGGACCAACAGCGAAACCCAAAACAAGACAAGGCCCGCCAGCACCATCAGGGATTGCCGAAGCGCAGTCGACCACACACTGCTCGAAGCAGCGAACGATGACGCCATCGACGAGCTCATCACCATCACGACGCCCAACGCAGCCAGCACCAGCACCACGGTCCGAATCACGGTGTAGTCAATGAGGGGACGCTGCTCAAGCGCCGCAATGAACGACGTATGTGCCCGGCCCAGTGCGCTTTGAGGCACGTCGCGGGTGCCAGTCTTTGGCGCACGCGCCGGCGGTTGCTGTCGACGATTTCGCTTCATGGCACCTCATTACCCTTCGCTTCGAACACTGCTGTGTCTCAAGTTACTGTAGTGAAAAGTGTCGCCTGGCGGCCGCACGAAACGCGTCGCCGCGCGCAGACATACCCGGATACATGTCCAGGCTCGCGGCAGCCGGTGCCAGCACAACGCTATCGCCAGGCTGCGCATGCTCTCCAGCAAAGCGAGCCACGGCATCCATTGCCACCTCGGGGTCAGTCGAGTCAGTCGCAAAGATAGGCAGGTCAGGTGCCAGCCGCTTGACGGCGTCGTAAATTTCCATGCGGTCGACCCCAAGCAGCGCTACGGCACGCATGTGCCCCACATGTTTTTCGACGACCTCATCAATCGCAGCGCCCTTCAGCTGACCACCTGCAACCCACACGACGGTGCCCGCCCCGGTCAACGCCGAATCAGCCGCGTGCGGGTTCGTCGCCTTCGAGTTGTCGATCCACCGAACGCCGTTCGCCTCGTGGACCACGGCTCCGCGATGCCCCGCAACGTGGAAGCCTGCGAGTGCTTCACGAATCTCAGAGGGTGTCACACCACACAGCAACGCCACGGCAGCGGCGGCGCCTGCGTCCAGCACGCCTGCAGCACCCGCGGGTTCAATGCCATTCGTATCTGCCAGTTCAAGGACCGAGCCGTCGCGGCGCGCAACGAGCTTGCCGTCGATAACACCGACCTGGCCCTCTTCGGGCTGGCCGAGCGTAAAACCGAAGAATTGCTTGCGGTCATTCTGTGCCACGATCGCTTGCACGTGCTCGTCATCGATGCCGACCACGGCGTTGGGAGCTTTGAGCACCTTCGCCTTCGCAGCCGCGTACGCCTCGAATGAGCCGTGCCAGTCAATGTGGTCGTCCGCAAGGTTGAGTAGAACTGCCGCGTTGGGAACGAGCTGGCTCGACCAATGCAACTGGAAACTGGACAGCTCGGCCACGAGCACATCGACACGCTGGGGATCCGCCACTGCGTCAGCCACGGCGGTACCGATGTTGCCGCACGCCAACGCACGCTTACCAGTGCGGGACGATGCCTCCTGCATCATGGCTGCGAGCATGCCAGTGGTGGTGGTTTTACCGTTCGTGCCTGTCACAACGAGCCACTCGCGCGGTGGCCCGAACACGCCCGCGCGATCCAACCGGTAGCACAGCTCGACATCACCGATGACATCGAGTTGGGCCGAGGCGGCGTCGACAAGCAGCGGCGTGTCGGGCCTCCACCCTGGAGACGTCACTACTACCCCGACCTCACCGAAGTACTCGTGTGCCAGCTGCGTATCGACGGCCCGCACTCCCCACGTGCGCTCAGCGAACTCGCGGTTTTCCTCGCTGTCGTCCGCGACGATGCATGTAACGCCGACTTGCTGGAGCATGCCGAGCACCCCTCGGCCCGAAACGCCCGCACCGGCCAGCAGCACGCCGCGGGAAATCTCTGCGGGTATCACACTCGTATCGATCATGACAGCGTCACTCCGTTCTGTGTGAGCCATTCACCGTAGAAAATTGCGGTGCCGAGCGCGACCGCCATCGCAGCGATGAGCCAGAAACGCACAACCACGGTTGTCTCCGCCCAGCCTCCTTGCTCAAAGTGGTGGTGGAACGGCGCCATCCGGAACACGCGCTTGCCGGTGGACTTAAACGATGCCACCTGGATGACCACCGAGGCTGCCTCGAGCACGAAGAGTGCGCCGATGATGATCATCAGAAGCTCGGTCTTGGAAGCCACTGACAGGCCCGCTACGAGGCCACCGAGCGCCAGCGAACCCGTATCACCCATGAAAATCTTAGCCGGGGACGCGTTCCACCACAGGAATCCAACGCAGGCACCGAAGCCTGCAGCCGCAAGCACCGCCAAGTCAAGCGGGTCGCGGACGTTGTAGCAGCCCGCTGCCAGCGCTGCCTCGCAAGAGTTCCGGAACTGCCAGAACGTGATCATGGTGTACGCGGCCATCACCAGAGCAGTCGTACCAGCGGCCAGCCCGTCGAGCCCGTCGGTGAGGTTCACCGCGTTCGACCAAGCAGCCAGCAGAATGTAGATAAAGATCAGGAACAGAATTGCGCCAAGGATTCCACCGCCGACCGCGATGTCAATCGTTTCGATATCGCGCACAAAACTCAGCAGGGTCGAGCCTGGCGTCAAGCCGTTCTCGTCAGGAAATCGCGTGATCAGCAGGCCGAAAACAATCGCAATTGCAAACTGGGACACAAGCTTCGCGGTCTTGTTCAAACCGAGATTGCGCTTCATGAAGAGTTTAATGCCGTCGTCGGCAAGCCCGACCAGGCCAAGCGCCAATGTCAAGCCCAACACGATGACGCCGCTTGCGGTAAACGCCGCGTGGTTAGTGGCCAGCGCGACAATCGAGCTAGCCAAGTAGCCCAGCGTGATCGCAAGCAAAATAGCGATGCCACCCATCGTTGGGGTGCCGCGCTTCCGCGCGTGCGACTGCGGCCCGTCCTCCCGAATTTCCTGGCCGATCTCGCGGCGGTGGAAATACCGAATCAACAAAGGTGTGACAAAGATGGAAACGAGGAAGCTAATAACTCCTGCGACAATTACTTGAATCATGTGAGACTGCTACCTTGCTTCATTCTCATTGGTTGACTTACTTTGACTGTCAAGCGTACGGGTGCGCATGAGTTGTTCAGCCACCACCCACAACTTTTGGGCGTTCGACGCTTTGACCAGCACCACTGCTGGCGGGGGTGTGGCAGTGGCAATCGTAGCTTCAACTGCATTGCATGCCTCGGCACTATCGGCAACAGACTGTGTGGCGATGCCCCGCTGCTGTGCCGCTTGCGCCAGCGATTCCATCGCGTCACTTTGCCCCACTGCTACAAGGTCCGTGATGTTGTGCTTTACCAGTTCTGCGGCCAGCTCGGCGTGGGCTGACGCGGACTCCTCGCCGAGCTCGCCCATCTCGCCGAGCACCGCAATCGATCGCGCCCCCGGGTGTGCGGCAGCCGTCGACGCAAGCGCTGCGATACCGGCACGCATTGATTCAGGGTTTGCGTTGTACGCGTCGTTAATGACAGTCACGCCATCCTCGCGGGTGCGCACATCCATGCGGTTCACGGATACGGTCCGTGCCTGGCTCAGCGCTGCCGCGATCGCTTCAGGCTGCATGCCTGCGCCGAAACCAACTGCCGCCGCAGCTAGCGCATTGCCGACCTGGTGGGCGCCGTGCACGCCCAGCCGAACTCTGTGCTGTTGCCCGTCTGGCGTGTGCAACACAAACGATGCTCGGGCAACCTCGTCCAATGAGATGTCTGTGGCAAAAAAGTCTGCTTCGGGCGAGCCCTCAGCCGAAAACATCCACACCTTCGCAGTTGTGCGGGGGCGCATACCTGCAACAAATGGGTCATCGGCGTTCAAGATGGCGATTCCACCGTGATCCGCATCAGGGAGTGATTCGACTAACTCGCCCTTCGCCTGAGCAATCGCCTCGCGCGAGCCAAACTCCCCAAGGTGTGCGGAGCCAACGTTGAGCACCACACCGATTGATGGCGGGGCAATCTTTGCAAGATGCGCGATGTGCCCAATGCCCCTCGCGGACATCTCCGCCACCAAAAACGCCGTCTCCTGTGTGCAGCGCAGCACCGTGTACGGGTGACCAATCTCGTTATTAAAGGAACCCGGAGGAGCCACGGTCTCGCCTTTGTGGCGAAGCACCGCAGCGATCAGGTCTTTCGTCGAGGTCTTCCCCGCCGAACCGGTCACGCCGACAATTGTGAGTCCGTGTTCGCGAACTAGGCGGCGAGCCACGTGCGCTGCGAGCTTCGAAAGGCCCGCGACAACACCGAGTGCACTGCCCGTTGGGTCGCTCGCAGCCAAGTCAGAGTTGTCATCTGGCCGAACCTCGGCGCACGGAACGATCACCGCAGGAGCACCCACGTCGCGCGTGGTGAGCGCGGCTACCGCACCCTGCTCCAATGCCGTGCCGACGAAGTCGTGTCCATCAACCCTCGCGCCTTTCAGCGCAAGGAAAAGGTCGCCCTCAGACACCTTCCGCGAATCAAACTCGACGCCACCCGATACTTTCGCCTCGGGGTCCGCCTCCTTCGACAGCGTTCCCCCGACGATCTCGGCGATCTCACCCAACGAACATGCAATCATTATCTACTGTTACCTCGCGAAAGTTTCTAGGGCGCGACGCATCTCTTCCCGATCATCGAAGTGGTGCGTCGTAGTGCCAACAATCTGGCCGACTTCATGCCCCTTGCCAACGACAATGACCGCATCTCCCGGCTGTGCCCACTGCACCAGAGCGTCAATCGCCGCAGCGCGGTCGCCGATTTCACGCACCTCCGGGTGGTGGGGAGCATCCGCGAGTTCCAATGCACCACGCAGCACCTCCGCGCGGATCGATGCTGGGTCCTCTGTACGCGGGTTATCATCAGTCACCACTACGAAGTCAGCACGCTGCGCAGATTCGCGGCCCATGATGACGCGTTTCGACGCATCCCTGTCCCCGCCGGCGCCAACAGCAATGCCGACGCGTCCAGCCACTTGCTTTCGGAGCGTATCCAGCACGGCTGCGATGGCCGCAGGCTTATGCGCGTAGTCCACGACTGCAACAAACGGTTGCCCGCAGTCGATGCGTTCCATACGTCCAGGGACCTGCGCTTTTGATAGGCCCTTCATGAATGCATCTACATCAACGTCGGCGGTGTACGCCATAGCGGTTGCCAAGGCAGCGTTAGCCACGTTGAACGCGCCCGGCATTTGCAGCGTCAACGTGTGGGTCGAAGTGGGCGTCGATAAGGAAATCTCTTGCGCGCCAGTCTTGTCTGCGGACAGCTGCTTCGCGCTCACGTCGACCCCAGCCTGGCCGTGGGTGCCAACGCGAACCGGGTGCTGTGCCCGGTCAGCCATGCGCTCGCCCCACTCGTCATCGACGCAAACTACCGCGCGTTTCGCGGCACTGCGCGACGTCGGGTCAAAGAAGAGCGCCTTCGCCTCAAAGTACTCCTCCATTGTTTTATGGAAGTCCAGGTGATCCTGGCTCAGGTTTGTAAACCCAGCGACATCGAAAGACGTGCCACTCACCCTGCCAAGCATGAGCGCGTGTGAAGAAACCTCCATCACTACGTGCGTCACTCCAGCCTGCAGCATGCGGCGGAACAGAGCCTGCAGCGTCGGGGCTTCCGGGGTAGTCAGGGACGTTGGAACGTACTCGCCGAGAATCTTCGTGCCGGTGGTGCCAATCAGACCAACCTTCGCTCCTGCTGCCTCAAGCCCCTTCTCCAGCATGTACGTCACGGTAGTCTTGCCAGACGTGCCGGTAACCCCGAGCAGCGTCATGTGCTCGGATGGGTGACCATACACCTCGGCTGACACATCCCCGAGAACCTCGCGAACGTCTTCGACGACCAGCACCGGCCGCGTTTCCCCTTGGCCCTCGAGGATCTTCGCGCCTGCATTGTCAGTAAAGATGGCGCCCGCTGGGCACTGCTTTGCAAACGTTGCTCCATGCACACGGGTGCCGGGCAAAGCTGCGAACAGTCCGCCTGGGGCAATCTTCGACGAATCGAGTGCAATCTCTTCAATGTGCAGCGGCTGATCTGGGGCGTTGTGGAGCGTCCCACCAGACAGCGCTGCGAGCGCCTCCAGGGTAGGCGCGTTCGGTGTTGTCTGCGTCATGTCATTCATTGTGAAACTTCCCTACTGGGCTTGCAAAACGTACTGGTCCGCTTCTGGGCTAGGCGGCAAGTTCTCCCTATTGATCAGCCAGCTGGCGATTTCAGTAAACACCGGACCTGCCGACTGGCCACCGGCTCCGCCTTCTCGTGTACCTCGCTGCGGCTCATCAAGCATGACCGCCACGACAAATCGCGGATCGTTCGCAGGCGCGATGCCAGCAAACGTAATCCAGAACTGGTTTTGCGAGTAGGCGCCAGTCTCAGGATTCACCTTTTGCGCGGTACCCGTCTTGCCCGAAAGCTGATAGCCAGGAAGTTGGCTGTTCTGGGCGGTACCGTTGTTGATCCCTGCCGGGTCGTTTTGGAACGTGGAACGGAACATGTCCACGACCGTGCGTGCCGTCGCCTCCGACACCACACGATGCCGCTCAGGCTCGGGCTGTTCCAGCGGTGTGCCCTCTGCACTTTCAATGCTGCGGATAATGCGAGGCGTAATCCGCTCGCCACCGTTGGCAAGCGTTTGGTAGACGCTGGCCATCTGAAGCGCTGTCCAGCTCATTCCCTGCCCAATTGGTAGGTTCGCAAACGTTCCTCCGGACCACTGCTCTAGCACTGGCAACAGACCGGCGGACTCGTTGGGCAGCTCAATGCCGGTTGTGTTTCCGATTCCGAAGCGCTGCAGGTAATCCCAATAGCGCTCCTCGCCCAGCTTCTGCGCAATCTGCAAGGTGCCCACATTCGAGGACTTCCCGAAGATGCCCGCTGTGGTGTACGGCATCACGCCATGCTCCCACGCGTCGCGCACAGTAATACCAGCCATGTCGATAGAGCCCGGCACTTGGTGTACTTCTTCCGGAGTAGTCACCTTCTCCTCAATTGCCGCAGTCGCTGCGATAATCTTCGCCACGGAACCCGGCTCAAACGGGTGCGAGATCGCGTTATTGCTGAAGTCCTTCCCTTCGCGCAGCTGCCGTTCGATGTCCCCGTTCGGGTCAATAGTAGAGGTATTCGCCATTGCTAGCACTTCACCACTGCGGGCATCGAGCACTACTGCCTCGGCGTCCTTTGCCAACGAGTTCCGTTTCGCGTTCTCCAGAGTCTGCTGCACAAACGACTGCAGGTCCAGGTCGATCGTCAAGGTGATCTTCGCGCCATCCACCGCGGGTACAACATCGCGCAGCGTACCGGGGATGGACTGCCCGTCGTTCGACACGTCCTCTGTCTTGCGCCCGTTGATCCCGGTGAGCACCGCATCACTCGATGCTTCAAGCCCAAACTGTCCCTGCCCGTCCATCGACACCTTGCCGAGGATGTTTTCAGCAATCGCCCCGTTCGGGTACTGCCGGATGTCCTGGTGGTCCGAGGCCACGCCGTGGAACTCAGCAGCAATGTTCGACGCCACGTCAGGGTCCACGTTCCGGACAAGTACCTCGTAGTTCGAATCCGCGTGCAGCTTCTCGAGGATGTCGCGTGCGTCAACCTTGCCCACACTGCGCATATCGTCATTGTCTCGTCGCCTATCGACGTCCTCTTCGCCCATTGCCTCGCCAATCATGACGGGAATCTCGTTGGCCATCGTGCGCAGAATATCCTCGACTCTCGCGTCAACCATGGCTCGCGTCGCGTCATCGTCGAGATTCGGAATGTTTTCATTGAGCATGACCTGCTCACGCAATTCCTTACGAAGCGTCACCGGCGACACAGTCAACGACCGCGCCTGCATCGTGTACGCCAGGTGGTTACCTTCGCGGTCCACGATCTCACCGCGCCGCGCGGGGTCAGTGTAAATCCTGGCGCGCTGCGACTGCGCCTGCTCGCGCAGCTGTGGGCCCCACACCACCTGCACAAGAAACAGCCTGCCGACCAAAAATACGCTGACTACAAGAAACAGAATTACTGCCCATTGGGACCGCTGGTGCAACACACTTCGCCGTGTCTTAGGCGCTTGAGGTGCTTGCAGGGCACGTGGCCGAGCAGTTCGTTTTCTCCGGTCCGGGTGCGATTCGACCACTGCCCTATATTCACCTCACTCAATTGCATTCAACGGGTAAGAAACGATTCGTGCCCTTAGAGCTTAGAGCGTAGGTGGGACATTCGGTGCATACGGCGCCACGTTGTCCAAACGAGAAGTGCTGCCAAGCACGTTATTGCCGGGAAGCTGCGTCAAAGAATCACCGATTTCGCGAGTTGCTTGCTGGTCACTCGACGCGCGCCCAGATCGTGCGTGAGACTCATTCACGTCCACCACACCGACAGTTGCGTTCGGGTCGAACGGACGCTGCTCATGCACACTGCCATCTTCATGCACCGCAACGATCCCTGGAGCCGATGGAACCAACAGGCCTGCGTCACCTGCACGTTGTGCAATCTCTGCGGATGATTTGCGGTCCTCAAGGTCGCGGGTCAGCGATTCGACACGGTTGGTCAGCTCTCGCTCCTGCGCCTGAAGGCGCTGAATGGTAAACGTTTGCGTCGTCGACAAAGCGCTGAGCCCCATCGCAGCAACAACCCCGAATACCAGCAGTACCACCGTCACTGTGAACGTCAGCGACAACTGTTTCTTAGCGACAGCCGGCTGCGCAATCCTCCTGCCACGGTAGGACACAATCTGCTTCGACCCCAACCGCCCGTGAGTACGCGGGTGTGGGACGTGTGGCCGAATTCCCGGGTTGAGCAGCCGAGTGTTCGCGCTACGCTGCTGGCCGGAGCGCCGCGTCTGCGGGCGCGCCTGATCACCGCGCGTCAGCGTCATGTTCGATCCGCTGTACTCTCGTGCTGCCATGATTGATCAGTTCCTTAGTTGCCTTGTGCTAGTTTCTCGACACCACGTACCCGTACGGACGCCGCTCTAGGGTTATGTTCAATTTCAGTTTTCGACGCCTTCTCCGACCCATTTGTGATAGATCGAAACAGCGGCTGCGTACCGGGTAAGTCCATCGGGAGCCCCGGTGGGGTTTTCGACTCCGTGAGTTCCCGAAACGCCGCCTTGACGATTTTGTCTTCCAGCGATTGATAGCTCATGAAGACCGCACGGCCACCAACTCCTAGGAGGTCAGTAATGACGGGAAGGACCTGCTCGACCGCTTCGAGCTCGCGGTTCACTTCGACTCGCAGCGCCTGGAACGTTCGCTTTGCCGGGTGCCCGCCCGACCTACGTGTGGCTGCCGGAATCGTGTCGTACAGCAGCTCCACCAGACGCGCACTCGTTGTGAATGGCTCCTGTTCACGCTGCTGAACAATCGCCCGAGCAATCTTTCCCGCAAAACGCTCGTCTCCGTACGTCTTCAGAATGCGTGCCAAGTCACCGTGCGAGTAGGTATTCAGCACGTCGGCAGCAGTGAGCGATTGCGTCGTATCCATCCGCATATCTAGCGGGGCATCGACCTTGTACGCGAAACCGCGTTCTTCCTGATCGAGCTGCATCGAAGAAACGCCAAGGTCAAACAGCGCCCCGGCAACTCCATTTTCGCGGACGATGCCGAAAGGCACCCGCTCGTCAGAAGCCGCAACTTCGCCAATTGCGTCAAAACGGGCTTGCACCGGAACAAAACGGTCGCCGAATGGAGCCAGTCGCTGCGTTGCCGCAGCTAACGCGTTTGGGTCTCGGTCGATTCCAATAACGTACGCGTTTGGAAATGTAGAAAGAAAGTACTCAGTGTGACCGCCTGCCCCGAGGGTGCCGTCGACAATCACTGCGCGATCGCCGAATTGCTCAACTGCTGGTGCGAGCAATTCCGCCATCCGGTTACGCATCACGGGAACGTGGCCACGGTTTGCCACCGGATCAAAGTCCATCGCGGCTTCTACCATTGTCGGGCACACTCCCTTCACTGCGTTGTTCTGAAAATTACCTACACCCATGTTTGGGGAGCGTATAGAGCCCTACCCCGGGCGGCTGCTCTGATGTCGGGGAAGTACACCAGAACGCTTCACGCCCGGGATAGAGTCCGTACACGCTCTCCGTCAGTAGTCGATGTCCGCTGCCAGGTAGTCAGCCTTACAGCAGACCGGAGAGTATGTCGTCGTCATCCGCCGCCGAGAAGGCAGCTTCAGTCTCTTCTTGATATTGAGCCCAGGATTGTGCATCCCAGATCTCGAGAAAATCTACAGAACCGATAACCACGCACTCCTTTGAAAGGTTTGCGTATTCCCGGTGCGACGCCGACAACGTGATACGACCAGAACCGTCAAGCGTTTGCTCATCCGCACTGGCAGCCAGATTACGAATGAACGCACGAGCCTTCGGGTTCGTGCGGGATGCTGCAGCAGCCTTTTTGGCTCGCGCTGCGAACTCCGCACGGGGGTAGACCGCCAAAGAGTGATCTTGCCCCTTGGTCACCATCAGCCCGTCCGCGAGGTCCTCTCGGAACTTCGCAGGCAGCGTCAAGCGTCCTTTGTCATCAAGCTTGGGAGTGTAGGTTCCCAGAAACATCGGGCGACCCACCTTCCTCTACGCCGTCAGACACGTGATGTATGTAGTTTTCTCTGCTTCGTGCGACAAAGGTGTGTAGTCAGCACACCACCGCGCCTTCCGCTACGCCCCACTTTAACCCACTGTGCCCCACAAATGCCACACCACACACAAAAAAGATTACCGACTTCAACATAATCGCAGGTCAATGAGCAAGAAGACGGTGGGGCGCCCTCCCCCTTTCGCGCTTCACAATAGCCACAATCACCCCACTAGTCGACTAGATACGCAAAGAAATACCCACAAGAGTCCATCTCCACATACACGTGTGGGCAAAAGTGGAGAATGTGGGTGAAAGTGGGGCGCTTCGCCCACACAATAAAAAACGCCCCCCAGTAAAGGGGGCGTGGTCCTTTTTAGGATTAAGGCCGATCCTCGAACCGGCGTTTAAAGTTCTGCTCCATCGAGCTCACTCGAGGAGACTTCGGCTGGTTCCGGGAAACATTCCGCAACTGCGATACAGATGGGCCATGCGCTGGGGTGCGCAACGCCATGATTCCACCAGCCATCATGACGCCGAACCCGATAACGCTAATGATTACTGTCCAAATGGAAAGCGAGGCAAGCGCAACACCGCCGAGCAACAACACCACTCCAAGCACCATTAACGCAACGCTGCGCACCGTAATCCGGCCTGTGGACGATGGAGCCGCATAGTCGGCGTTTCGGCCGACGCTTTGCACAAATGAAGGGTCATCTGCCATGAGTGACTGCTCAATTGCGCGGAGTGCTTGCTGCTCCTGTTCAGAAAGTGACACTGCTCTACTCCCAAGCTCCAAAGCGGACGTTGCTATCCATACAACGGCCATCCTAGCGCCTTTGTTCCCCGGGAGACGAGGGCAAGATTGCCCGGGCTAAGCCGCAACACCATTTCCGGCAGGAAGTGCCTCGAGGTAGAACTGTTCCGCCTGCTCAAGCAACTGCGCAACCCTGTCAGCTGGCGGCATATGCTCAATCCCTGAGGCAACGCGGCCGCGTTCCCGCGAGAACGACTCAAACACATTCGCCCACCGCTCACCGCCCTTCCCCGTGAGCGCAAGCTTCTTCCACGCACTACTTGGCAGCCGCTTTCGCTTCTGAATTACCGGACTATCGGAACACACCGCACCCGCAGTCCGCAGCGCTGCACGGTAGGCATATTCCATAGCCTCGTCGTACGCCCCCTCCTCAAATCGCCCATAGGCATACGTGAGGCAACCATCGGCAGTTTCAAGAAACTGGTCACGCTTCGATTGACGGACGCGAGCACCGTAAACTTCGTTCGTTGTCGCAGAGATAACGCTGTTCATGTTGATTTCTCCTTCATTTCCCTTTCGCATTTGAGATGAATATAGAAAATGGGTCCGACAAACCCCCCAGAACTTCGCTCATTTGTTCGAATATGGCGAAACTTCCCGAACTCATGGTTCGATAAAGGCATGAAGACCGAAATCCGCCGACTCACATCGGCCGAGTACCTTCTTGCAACGCCCACACTCGTCGACCTCTATATGGAGGCCATGGACTACACGGTCAATGTTCGGGCACAACGCATCTCCTCCTGGCGCCAAGAGGCTCTCTCCCCAGGCTTCACTGCAATTGCGGCAGTTGCTGACGACACGATCATTGGCATTGCATACGGAATGTTGGGACAGCGTGAACGATGGTGGGATCAGCAGCTCAGGCGGGCGCTTGCCATGCAAGGGGGGCCGTCGAAAAGCGAAAAGGAGTTACTCCAAAGCTACTTTGAGGTCGCTGAAATCCATGTGCTCCCTAGCTATCAAGGGAGAGGTATCGGCGCGAGGTTGCTCCGGGAGCTCCTGCGCCTTGCGCCGGCAAAGTTTGCTCTACTGTCTACCCCTGAGGTCGAGCACGAGGACAACGGTGCGTTCAAGCTCTACCGCAAATTTGGGTTCTCCGACGTCGCACGTAACTACCTCTACCCCGCTGATCCGCGGCCATTTGCGATTCTTGGGCGATCGCTGCCACTCAGCGCCTCACCAATGTTGTAGGTTTGTCGTGGTAACTCGGTAGTCTCTAGGTGCATACGTCTACGACAGATTCTGGAATGGAGCACAACGTGTCTGAAGTATCCTCACAAGGGCCGACGCTCGAGGCTATCCCCGCACTTGTTGAGGAGCAGCTTCGCGTGTTCTTCGACGGCCAGGAATCGGTAGTCGCGGAAATTGGTGCCCCAGTGGAGGACGCAGTCTCTTACCTGCGCAAGTTTGTCCTCGGTGGAGGCAAGCGGATACGGCCACTGTACGGTTGGGCAGGCTTCATCGGTGCAGGAGGGCTTGACCACAGCCAGGAGAACCCCGACGCAGTGCTGCGCGCAGTGAGCTCACTCGAGTTCATTCAGGCATGTGCGCTCATCCACGACGACATTATCGACGCCTCCGACACCCGGCGAGGCAACCCAACAGTGCACCGCGCAGTTGAGGCAACGCACCGCAACGAAGGCTACCGTGGTGACGCCGCTTCGTTCGGCGAGCACTCGGCCATTTTGATTGGCGATCTTGCGCTGGTGTGGGCAGAAGACATGTGGCGATACTCGGGGCTCACGAATGATGCCCTCGACCGCGCGGCGAAGCCGTGGGTGGGGATGCGCACTGAGGTGATCGGCGGCCAGCTGCTGGACATCATGTTAGAGGCTAAGGGCAGCGAATCTGTTGAGCTCGCAGACAAGGTGAATCGGTACAAGACCGCTGCGTACACGATTGAACGGCCGCTCCACCTTGGCGCCGCGATTGCCGGCGCGCCGGATGCAACGATCGTCGCGTTCCGTGGTTACGGACGTGATATTGGCATTGCGTACCAGCTCCGCGATGACATCCTTGGGGTCTTCGGTGAACCTGAGGTGACCGGCAAGCCGGCTGGCGACGATATCCGTGAGGGCAAGCGCACCGTCTTGTTCGCCACTGCGCTGGCAAACTTGGATGCGTCCGATCCTGCCGCAGCGCAACGCCTTCGCGACGGGATTGGTGTCGCAGCATCACCAGAGGAGCTTTCCGAACTCGCAGGGCTTATTCAAGAAAGTGGCGCCGTCGAGGCAGTAGAGGCGCGCATCGACCGCCTCACTGAATCAGGCCTGCAGCACCTTTCGGACGCAGGGATTGATGATGCAGTTGCGCAGTTCATGCGTGACTTAGCTATCAAAGCCACGGCTAGGCGTATGTAGCAATGAAGTCTCTTTCGCCGACACGACTAGGGCTGCTGGCAAGTATCTTGGTGGCCCTTGGTTCCTTTGGGGCCGGCGCCACCCGCAACCGTGGCGGCGTGATGCGTATGTTGGGTGTCGACAATCTGACGTACGGGCACGGGCGTGCGCTCATGGACATCACGATGAGCGTCGGCATCGTTTTGTTGTTGCTTGCCTGGCTGTGGCTGTGGCGTACGCGTCCCACCTTCGATACGGTACGGCGCACCACCTGGCTGTGGACCGCACCACTCGCGCTGAGCGCACCGATGCTCTCGCGCGACGTGTACTCCTATCTGATGCAAGGCGCCATGCTTCGCGACGGCTTCGACCCATACTCAGAAGGTGCGGCCGTCAACCCCGGCCCGCTGCTGTGGGAAGTCTCGCACGACTGGCGCAACACCACCACCCCGTACGGTCCGCTGCACCTGGGGTTAGGCAAGCTGATCACACTGGTAACTGGCGATAGTGTAGGCGTCGGCATCGTTGCATATCGGCTCCTAGCGCTGGCGGGTTTCGCGCTGATTATCATCACGGTCCCGAAAATTGCGCAGCAGCTCGGCGGCGACAGTGCATTTGCGCTCTGGATTGGAGCGACGAACCCCTTGATGCTGCTGCATATGGTTGGCGGCATGCACAACGAGGCCGTGATGGTGGGGCTCGTCAGCGTCGGCATCGTGTGGGCACTACGCCGCCCAGCAACCTTCGCCACTTTTAGTGGCGCCATCGCTGTGGTGGCTGTTGCGGTCTCGCTCAAGGCCACGGCTGCCGTGGCGATGCCTTTCATCGTGTGGCTGATGGTTGCCCATTTCGCGGGTGCATCAGCATCTGTGCTTAAGAAGTGCGGCGTGTTCATCCTTGCCACGGCTTGGTCTATCGCGCTGACAGGCGGGGTGCTTTATGTTGTCACCGCGGCGTCTGGCGCGTCGTGGGGCTGGCTGGCCGAGATCTCCGGCAACTCGAAGGTGATCAACCCGTTGGCAGGGCCCACGCTGGTCACCGAGATACTCACTCCCGGGTTCCAGCTTTTCGACGACCACTTCTACTACAACAGCCTGCTCGTTGTCGTGCGCGCGGCCGCTTCCATCCTGATGTTGGTGGCGTTAGCCGTTGTGTGGTGGTGGTTCCGCCCGAAACCGGGTGCAGCGAACGACGTGCGCGCTGTCCAGGGCACGACCGCCGCGTACGTCGCCGCGTTCATCACGAATGCGGTCACGCTCCCCTGGTACTACGCGTCGATTTTGGCACTCGTGGGAACTTTCCGGGCACCGCGGTGGGTGCAACAAGTCGCCGTGGGTGCGAGCGTGATCATCGTGCTGGCGTTTACAGGCGGCGGTAACCACCGCTTTTACGATGCCTGGTTCCTCGTCGCGGCACCGTTCGTGACCTTTGCAGCAGTGCTTGCGGTGTGGCCGTTTAAGCAGGCTAAAACGCCATCGCCTGTGCTCGGCGAATAACTTCGCGGGCACCATGGCCGTGCAGCGCGTCGATTGGACGGCCGCTCAGTGATTCATCGGGGGTGAATAGGTACTGGAGCGACTCTTCGGGGGAAAAGCCGCCGTCCGCAAGCACGGTGATCGCCCCGCTGATGAACTTTGACATCTCGCCGTCCGCCAGCAGGAGCGCAGGAATGTAATTCACGCCGTCCTTGCGGTAAACGAGGAGCTTGTCGGCGTGAACATAGTCGTGGATTTTTGTGACTGGAACGCCGAGTGTTTCCGCAACTTCGGGAAAGGTCAGCAGTTCATCGTGTTCGAGCAAAGAATCAATAGTCTGTTGAGCACTCACGACCGACAGTTTACGCGTCGAGAGCACGTTTGGGCCATACTGGAGCGCATGGCACAGCTCGCAGTTGGAGACACGCTGGACAACCGGTACATCATCGATCGCCCCATCGCACGCGGTGGCATGGCGACGGTGTACCGCTGCGTCGATACACGTTTAGGCCGTGAGGTTGCCGCCAAGGTGATGCACGAGTCCTACGTGCATGACAGCGTGTTTCGTGAGAGGTTTCGTCGAGAAGCTCGGGCGATGGCCCAGCTTTCCCACCCCAACCTGGTCAACGTGTACGACTTCGCTGCCCAAGGCGAACCCACGAACCAAGTATTTTTAATCATGGAGCTCATTACCGGTGGAACACTGCGTGAGCTGCTCGCCGAGCGCGGTCCCATGCCACCGCACGCCGCCGCCGAGGTAATGCGGGCTGTGCTCACTGGCCTCGCGGTCGCGCACCAAAAAGGAATGGTGCACCGCGATATCAAACCGGACAATATCCTGATTAACAGCGATCACAGCGTCAAGCTTGCGGACTTCGGCCTTGTGCGCGCAGTCTCAGACATCACGCATTCCACCGACCAGATCGTAGGTACGGTCGCCTACCTCTCCCCCGAGCAAGTGGACGGTTCACCGATCACGCAGGCCTCCGACGTCTATTCCGCAGGCATCGTGCTCTTTGAGCTACTCACCGGCCAGCAGCCCTTCAACGGCGATACCCCCATCGCGCACGCCTTCGCACGGCTACATGATGTGGTGCCCGCGCCCAGCTCTCGGATCGGAGGCGTACCAAAGCTTTTCGACGAACTCGTGGCCACCGCCACCGCGACCGACCCCCACGACCGCTTCCATGATGCATCGGAGTTCCTCGCTGCGCTCAACGACGTAGCGGACGCGCTTGAGCTACCACCCTACGCGGTACCCGTACCAAGGCATTCCGCAGCGAATCGTGCCGCCGCTCACCCCACGCAGTTTCGCCTCCGGCCGAATTCAACAGATGATTCCCCTAGAACACGTGTGGATGCGCCGACAGTCCAGCCCCCGGCGCCTGCACCGCCACCACCACAGGTGCCAGCCCCGGCTCCACCGCAAGCCCCGCTTTCCCCGGCGCGACCTCGCAAGCCGGTGAGCAACCGCTCGGGAATCGGCCTGGCAGTTTTCCTAGTGTTCAGCGCAATCTGCACAGGCTTGGTTGCGGTGGGCGGCTGGTGGCTCGGGTCCGGCATGTACGGCGAGATTCCGCAGATCCTCCTACCGATGCCCTAAGGCGCCACCGCCGCGCGCAATCTTAGTAGCGCAACATCTCCGCTACGAGGAAGGCCAACTCGAGTGCCTGCTCAGTGTTCAAGCGCGGGTCGCAGGCAGATTCGTAGCGGCCTGGCAGGTCAACGTCAGTGATGTCCTGCGCACCGCCGAGGCACTCGGTGACCGCCTCGCCGGTCAGCTCAATGTGGATGCCACCCGGGTGCGTGCCCAACTGACGGTGCACCTCGAAGAAGCCCTGGACCTCATCCAGAATCTTGTCAAAGTGCCTGGTCTTGTAACCATTTGACGCCGTAAAGGTGTTGCCGTGCATCGGGTCGCTTTGCCAAATCACCTTATGGCGAGATGCCTCGACGGCGTTGACGATGCCTGGCAACACTTCGCGAATCTTGTCGTGCCCCATCCGGATCACCATCGTCAAACGGCCAGGCTCGAAGTTCGGGTCGAGCTTATCCGCGTACGCCACGGCCTCTTCTGGTGTGGTCGTCGGCCCCAACTTGATGCCGATCGGGTTATCGATCATCGCGGCGAAGTTCACGTGGAAGTCATCGAGATCGCGGGTGCGTTCGCCGATCCACAGCTGATGCGCGGACAGGTCATACAGCCGCGTCTCCCCCTGATCGTCTTCGGCGAGGCGCAGCATAGCCCGCTCGTAGTCCACAAGCAGAGCTTCGTGGGAGGCGTAAATCTCCGAGGTCCGGAGGTGTTCGTCGCTCACGCCACAAGCATCCATGAACGCAAGCGAGCGCGAAATCTCACGGCCGAGCGCCTCGTAGCGTGCACCCGCCGGCGAGTTGGTCACAAACTCGCGGTTCCAAGTGTTGATGTTGTGCAGGTCCGCGGTACCGGACGCAGTAAGCGCGCGAACCAGGTTCATAGCCGCAGACGCATTTGCGTACGCGCGGACCATGCGAGCGGGATCATGGCGACGCGCCTCCGGAGTCGGTTCGACGCCATTGACGATGTCACCGCGGTAATTCGGCAAGCCGTTACCGTCGAGATCGGATGAACGTGGCTTTGCGTACTGCCCGGCGATACGCCCGAGCTTCACTACGGGCATCGACGCGCCATACGTCAACACCGCCGCCATCTGCAGGAGTGTACGCACGTTCGCGCGGATATGAGGCTCTGTGTTGGACTCAAATGTCTCCGCGCAGTCACCACCCTGAAGCAAAAACGCCCCACCGTTAGCGACCTTCGCCATTTTCTGCTTGAGCTCTTCAACCTCTGGGGCAAGAACTACCGGCGGTACAGATTCGAGAATCTTCCGCACATACTCAGCCTCATGACGGTCCCAGCTCGGCTGCTGCTTTGCGTCACGCGACAACGCGTCCTGGAACTGTGCATTGAGGTCTCCCGGGAGCGGTGGCAAATCGGGGAGAACTTCTTTGGGGATATCTACTGTCCAACTCACACTTAATGTTTAGCACGAAGCTGCGACGAATACCACAACTTTGCGGCGCGAATACCTGCACAGACTCAAAGTGTGAAACGCGCGTCTCACGATCTAGACGCGCGGCCAAGCCGGTCGAGCGGCAAATACTCCGCGCATACGCGGTACTTCTTCAAGTTATGGCGCGCATCTACCAATGCATCGTGGTTCCCGCGCGGCACCTGTGGCAGCCTCGGCCGCCCCGCCATTTCCCAGTACTGCTTCAGCTCACGAGTAAAGCGCGGAAGGTTCTTCGGCAACCCGGTCATGTCACCCCACAGCTGCGCCAGCACAACGTGATCGTACGCCCCCACCCATGCCCAAAGCTCCGGGGCGGAGCGGGGCGTCGTCAAGAAATCGTAGACCTCGCTGCGGATCTGCTCCCGCGACTTCCATGCGGGGTGACCAGCACCGGGCAGTTTATCCAAGACATTGTCGCGCACCCACTGATTCGCACGCGCGGCGTCAAACTCATTGGACACCGCGTAGTATTCACGACCGTCCTCCGCGACGATGCCGATGGAGACTAGCTCAATGGTCGAGCCGTCTTCGATGAACTCTGTGTCGTAAAAGTAACGCACTAGTTCGCCTCACCCTCCGGGCCCTCAGGTTTGCGTGGCCAAAACATCACCGCTGCAACGAACAGTACGAGTAGCGGCGAAATCACATTCCTGGCTATCTCAAGTTCACTCGTGACGAGATACGCTCCCACCGCGCAGCACACGAGCACAATACGAGTAACGAGGTCCCGGTCCATCAAACGTCCTTACTTAATCCTCTTCGGGCTCGGCGCCCTCAGGATAGCGCCCCGTCTCTTCCAGATGCTTTTTGACGTCCGAAGCATACACATCCACGTACGGGTACCCGGACAACGCAGACATCTTATGCATCACGAAGTCCGTAAACGGACGCATCACCTCCCGCGAGTGCGGATCAAATCCGTGCTCCGTCGCCCAAGCGTGCGGGTCAATAGGTTCGCTGAGCTTGATGCGGACCTTCGCCGGGCGCGGAAGCACCGACCCGATCGGGTTCGCCTCGCGGGTGCCAATCATGGCCACCAAGATCACCGGCGCTCCCGTGTCCATCGCGACACGAGCCATACCGGTGCGCCCCTTGTAGATCCGACCATCCGGTGAACGCGTGCCTTCCGGGTAGATACCGAACACGTCGTTGCGATCAACAATCACCTCGCGCGCAGCCTGCTGCAGGTTCGCGCCCGCATTCGAATCACCGCGATGCACAGGGATCTGACCAACAGCGGTAAAGAAAAACCGCTTGAACCTGCCCCTCAAACCAGGTTGCGTAAAGTACTCGCTCTTCGCCGGAAACGTGATTTGCCGACGCAGCATCAGCGGCAGATAGAACGAATCCATCACCGCTTGGTGGTTCGAGACAAGAATGACGCCGCCTTCGTCCGGCACATGCTCCGCGCCTTCAATCGTGGGACGATTCCACACGAGCAGCGCTGGACCTAGCAACGCTTTAAACGCCGAATACCACTTGTTATGCACGGTGTCTCCCTGCTAGATCCTCACGAGCCAAGTCTGCGACACCGATCATACCTGCCTGCGGGCCCAGCTCTGCGCATAGAATCTCCGGAACAGGGCGGTACCCGGAGCCAACCATGTTACGACGCAACGAATCCTTGGCATCTTCCATAAAGAGATCTGCGTCGGCGCTCACGCCACCGCCAAGAACCACCAGGCCCGGATCCATAACGTCAGCCACTATCGACAAACCACGGCCCAGCCACTCCGCAAAACTCGCAAGCGCCTTCACGCCAAGCTCATCGCCCTCGCGTGCAGCCTCCATCACGTCATGGCCCGTCGCCCGCTTATCGACGACCTTCCGGTACAAACCGCACTTCTTAAAACCGCCGTGCGCTGCAACCTCCAAAGCACAGTCCACCAACGACGTGCCCGAGGCGTACCGCTCCAAGCAGCCCTGCTTACCGCAGGAACACACGCGCCCATCTGGCACAACAGTCAAGTGCCCGAACTCGGGGGCAGTGCCGAACGATCCGCGGTAAATCTTGCCATCAATCATCAGCGTTGCGCCGATACCGGTACCGACGGCAAAGAACACCCAGATATCCGCATCCTTTGCTGCGCCAAATCGGTATTCACCCCAGGCTGCCGCGTTGGCGTCGTGCTCAAGGCGAACCGGTAGCCCCAGAGCCTCCTCAAGCTGCGCCCGAACCGGCTGGTCGTTGCGCCACGGCAAATGCGGGGCGAACCGCACGATCTCGCAGTCCGGGTCAAGAAAACCGGCGATAGCCAAGCCGACAGCATCAACCACGTACTCCCGCTGCAGCTGCCGCACCATATCGACGATGACGCCGATAAGCTCATCACCAGTCTGCGGAGTACCAGTAGATATCGATGCAACGATGCGCCCAGAGTCATCAACCACTGCTGCGCGAGTATTCGTCCCGCCGATATCAAAACCGACAGTCAGCTTGGATTCAGTAGACATACATGACCATGCTAGTCGCCGAGAGCCTGAGAAAATAATAATTTCTCACACCGCTCCCCCAACACCTGCCACGAAAACTCCCGCTGCACATGGCGTCGCCCCGCCTCCCCCATCGATTCCCGCAGCAGGGGATCACGCAGCAGACGCACCAACGCCGCGACAAGTGCATCATCATTCTTATCGACGACCACTCCGCTGTGGTCTGTCACCGTTTCCGGCGCACCGCCCGAATCACCAGCGACCACCGGTACCTCACACGCCTGGGCCTCGAGAAACACAATCCCGAGGCCCTCAACGTCGAGGCCTCCGCCGCGGGTACGAACCGGCATCGCGAACACGTCTGCAGCCGCAACGATTCGACACAGGTCATCGTCGCTGACCCGCCCGGTGAACCTGACACCGTCGACGCCCTCCGCCATCGCGTGAAGCCGACGGGCATACGGCCCCTCCCCAACAATCACCAATTGTGCACCCGGCACCTGCTCGCGCACCCTCGGCAGGACGCGGATCAACCGGTCTTGCCCTTTGCGCTTCACCAGACGCGACGCACACACAATCAGCGGAGACTCCGCGCCGATTCGGAACGAAGCTCTGGTCTCCAACTTCTCCTGCTGCGTTGCGGGCGCGTAGCGGGACGTCGATACGCCTGAGGGAAGCGCAACGAACTGAGGATTCGGACCAAATGCTTCCTTGAATCGCCCCAGTGTGTACTCCGAAATGTACGTGATTACATCGGCACTACCGCCAATCGTTCGCAGCAGTCGACGACCAATGCGAAACATTGACCACCCGACCTCATGGCCATGCGTCGTTGCCACAACCCGCGAAGCACCCGCACGCTTCGCAGCACCCCCCATCACTCCAAGAGGAGCTGCAGCACCAAACCACACCGTATCGACGTGCTGTTCCCTGATAATTCGCTGCATCATCCTCCGGACAGCAGGAGTAGGCAACATCACCGGAAAAGGCCAACGAATAATCGTGTACGGCTGTTCCACATCCCAAGCGAGAGCAGCCGCCTTATCCTGCATCGAGGCAAACACAATGATGCTCTGCGCCCCACGACGGTGAACGACCTCCTGCACATAATCCCGCAAGTACGACTGAATCCCACCGACAGTCGGTGGGAAATCATTCGTCACCAATAAAACAGTCATGGTGCCTAATAACGGACAGCGCCCTGGACCGGCATCGAATTCAACGGGACAACCTGAACCGGAATACCGTAGTCAGAGGCATGCACAACCATGCCGTCGCCGATATACATGCCAACGTGCGTCACTCCCGGGTAATAACCGACAATGTCACCTGGCTGCAGGTCCCCCATGCTCACCGGCATGCCACCAGCAAGCTGAGCCTGCGAGGTACGCGGGATCGCCTTACCGTTTTGCCCGTAAGCCCACACCATGAGCCCAGAGCAGTCGAACGCCGACGGCCCCGTCGCGCCCCAGCCATAAGGCTTGCCAACCTGCGCGAGCGCGGCACCGACAACCCCATCCCCCACCGGAGGCAACGAGCCAGCATCAACGGGGTGCAGACGTCCCTCCCACAACGAACGCGCCTCCGGCGACAAATTATCGACGCGCGCCTCAATCTCCTCAATCTGTCCCTGCAGCGCCTCGCGCTCACGCTCGAGCTTCGAACGCTTTGAATCAAGATCATTTCGGAGATACTGCGCTTCCGCAAGGGCTACGTTTGCAGCATTCGCCTTCGTTGCCGCGTCCTGGGCAGCGCCCTCGTACTCGCGGAGCACGCTTTGCTGCTTGCGGGACAGCGAATCAAGGTACGCAGCACGGTCAATAGCAGTCTGGGGACTACCAGAGTCCAGCGTTGTAAGGATCACATCGGCCTGGACGTTGCGGTACCGGGAAGCAGCGAGGCGGTCTACTTCCCTTTGGAGGTCATCACGAGCGATTTTCGCAGCTTGGACTTGGGTACGCGCATCCGCCGCGTCAGACTGCAAGCGCTCAAGTTCCTCCGACTTCGCGGCAATATCATCCTCGACGCCCTTGAGCTCTTCTACCTTTGCGGTGACCTCATGCGAAAGCTCATCAACCTGATGAATCAGTTCCTCGACATCATCCGCTACTGCGGACGGAGCAGCAACGCTACTGCCCACAACGACAGAGAGCGATGCACCCAGCGCCACGCGCTTCCCCCAGGAACGCCCATTTGCAACATGACGCGCATGTAAAGAGTGTTTAGCCACTTAAAGCCCCTTCGCTGGCAAGAAAAACTATCACCAATATAGCGAGAGGGGCTTAAAGTTACAATCCTGTAATTCTTCTGCCGACCCCCACCACAATCGTTTGGATCGGCCGATAAATACCGTGCTTAGAAGCGCACAGCGGAGTGCACTGGCATCATGTGCAGTGGACGCTCAGCGACCGGAGCGTTGGTGTTCAGTGCATCAATGATAGTGCCGTTGCCGGTGTAGATACCAACGTGGGAAGCACCACCGTAGTAAGCCACGATGTCACCAGGCTGAAGCTGATCAAGCGGAACCGGAGTACCCGCAGCCGCCTGCGCCTGCGAGGTACGAGGGATGGACTTACCAGCCTGCGCATATACCCAGGAGGTGAAACCGGAGCAGTCGAACACGTTCGGGCCTGCAGCGCCGTATACGTATGCAGCACCAATCTTTGTACGTGCAATATCAACCAGGCGCTGACCTGCGGAGACCTGCGGCGCTGGAGCAACTGCCGGCGCAGCAACGTTTGCGGAGTATGCCTTCGCGACTGGCGCCTTGAACTGAGCCTCGACGTTTGCCAGCCATGCACCAAACGAAGGTACGTTGTTAACGCCAGGAACCGCACGAACCTGTGCAATTGCCGTTGGGACATCAGCATTGGACTTCTGACCTGCCAGGGATGGGATCCAAGCCTCGATGCCAGGAATCGCAGCGATGCCCGGTACGTTCTCAATACCTGGAACCTGAACAGCTACCGGCGAGTTCGGGACGCGAACCTCAGCCGCCTCTGCAGAGATTGGCGAGAGCAGCGAGGCACCTGCAGCTGCTGCGGTCACTACCGCGACGTTACGTGCAGTGCTGTGTGCCTGACGACGGTGCTTAGCCATAATTGTAAAACTCCATATCTTCTCTTTTGCCGACCGAGTTAGCTGACGGGTTGGGCTAGAGAACCAGCCTTACGACTTCCACGGAAAACTCCGCTCTCGTTCGCATTCACCCCAGAGGGAAAATCCTGCTTGGGTCCCCGGCTTCCCGAAGCCACTAAGGCTCAGGGAATTAGGCGCTATAGGTACTTACTGTTTGCTTTTCAACGGCTGTTGCTGCAATGTCTCGATTAGGTTACGAAACGGAAACATCTTTGTCCAACGACACGGCCGTTATCGTTCCGTTATTTTTCCTCTCCCCCATTTCGCGCGAATATTCCTGAGAACTGCAAGCCGAGCGCCACAATGTGCCAAACCAGACAAATGACCCCCTACCTGCTCTTTTGTCAACATTCCCCACCTGCGCCCAGAGTGCAGATTTGGTAAGAATGCACTAAATCACTCTTATGTGACATTACTCACTTCTACTGTATAACGCTTCCATAACGCTTCGAAATGGCTCCAAATTCCTCCGACTTCAGACGTGAAGCGGTGAGCCATTGCGGCGCGTTGATACCGCGGGCTGTAGCAGAACGAAGCCTGAAGTGGGCTCGTGTCATAGCACGGGTGAAATAAAGGTGCTGGGTTCCAAAAGTGGACCGACCGGACATACAAAAACGCCCTGGCCAGCTGTACTCTCGTACAACCAACCAGGGCGCCTTGAGCGACCGCTAGTGTGTTAGAGCCTATTCAGAAGCATTGCGGTCATCGAGGTGTTTGGTTTCCTCGAGCTTGCGCAACGTCTCGATCTCCTCATGGTGGTTCTCGCGCTGCGCGTCCCGGACGCGCTCGGAAACGCCAAGCTCAGCAGGTTTGAACTTACCGATGGTCTCGGAGTCAGCGAAGCCGAGCTGGTTGAGGCGCTTCGGAACCGGAGCACCAGCGTAATCGAGCGGCACTGGGTGTCCATGCTCGTCGACTGGGCCAAGCGGCTGGTGGATCTCCACAAACGCACCGTTAGGCAGCTTCTTGATGATGCCTGTTTCGATACCGTGCTCCAGAACCTCACGGTCGGAACGCTGCAGACCAACACAGATACGGTAGGTCAGCCAGTATGCGAACGGCGGCAAGACAATGAGACCGATGCGACCGAACCAGGTCATCGCGTTCAGCGAGATCTGGAAGAAGTGAGCAACGTGGTCGTTGCCACCGGAAATCGTCAGCAACAGGAAGAACACGAGTGCCATCACACCGAGGCCGGTACGCACTGGAACGTCACGTGGGCGCTGCAGCAGGTTGTGGTGCGCCGTGTCACCGGTCACCTTCGCTTCGATGAACGGGTAGCTGATCAGCAGGACGACCATCACGCCACACATGAGGGCAACCCAGAAGGCACCCGGAATGGTGTACGGGCCGAGGTAGAGCTCCCACGCTGGCATGACACGAGCTGCGCCGTCAGTCCACAGCATGTAAACGTCAGGCTGCGAACCGGCAGAAACCTGCGACGGGTTGTATGGGCCGATGTTCCAAATGCCGTTGATGGTGGTCAGACCAGCCATAGCAGCGAGGACACCGAAGACAACCATCATGAAGCCGATCGCCTTGACTGCGAAGACCGGCATAATGCGGATGCCAACAACGTTGTTCTCCGTACGGCCGGGGCCTGGGAACTGGGTATGCTTCTGGAACCAGACGAGCAGCAGGTGCGCTGCGATCAGAGCCAGGATCACGCCCGGGAGGATCAGAACGTGCAGGATGTAGAAGCGGTCCAGCATAAGGTCAGACGGGAAGTCGCCGCCGAAGATTGCCCAGTGCATCCAGGTACCGATGATCGGGATACCAACAATAATGGCAGACATAATACGGAGGCCAACACCAGAGAGCAGGTCGTCTGGCAGAGAGTAACCCATGAAGCCTTCGGCCATGCCGATGAGAATCAGGGTAACGCCGATGACCCAGTTAGCCTCACGTGGGCGGCGGAACGCACCGGTGAAGAAGATACGCATCATGTGGGCGAACATCGCCATCATGAACATCAGCGCAGCCCAGTGGTGCATCTGACGAACGAACAGGCCACCGCGGACCTCGAATGAAATATTCAGAGCCGTGGCGTACGCGCGTGACATTTCCACGCCGTTGAGTGGTAGGTACCCGCCGTCGTAGATCACCTTCGTAATGGAAGGGTCAAAGAACAGCGCGAGGTAAATACCTGTCAGCAGCAAGATAATGAAGCTGTACAGCGCCATCTCACCGAGCATGAAAGACCAGTGGCTCGGGAAGACCTTATTCAACTGTGGCCGGAGGAAACCGGCTACCGTGTACCGCGAATCAACGTTGTCCGCGGCTTGTGCAAGTTTAGTACTCATTAGGATTTACACTCCCAGAATGCCGGGCCGACGGGCTCGATGAAGTTTCCGTTGGCGATGAGGTAACCGTCTTCGTCAACAGTCACAGGAAGCTGAGGCAGAGCACGGGCAGCCGGTCCGAAGATCGGTTTGCCGTACTGCAGTGCGTCGAACTGCGACTGGTGGCACGGACAAAGGATGCGGTTCGTCTGCGCTTCGTAAAGCGAGGTCGGGCAACCAATGTGCGTACAAATCTTGGAGTATGCGTAGTAATCCCCGTAGTGGAAATCTTCCTGACCTTCACGCTCAACGACGCGGCGTGCGTCCTCAGAGCGAAGGCGGATCAGCATAACTGCGTTACGAGGGCCATGCAGCGAGTGCATGTGGTGTTCGTATACGTCGCGCTCTGGGTCGTAAATGTCACCATCGTTGACATCCTCCGGGTAGAGCGGGAATACCGTCTCCATGGAAGCAGCAGCGAGGTCTTCTGGACGCATACGCACCAGGCGGGAAACACCTGCCGTGGAGTAGTGCGAGCCAGCTACACCTTCGTGCAGCTCGGCGATCGCGCCAGTGTCGCGACCGAGGTAAACCTTGACGCCCTTCTCCTGCATGGTCCATCCGTGAGTCCAAAGCGTGCCATCACCTAAGTAGTTAAGGTCGTGGCGCTTCTTCCACGGGTTTTTGATCATGCCACCGAGGGGTGCAACGACCATGAGGCCGGCGAGAACACCAGCGGTGCCAAGCAGACCCTTCATTGCCTTGCGACGACCAAGGGTGGAAGTCTCCCAGGCATCATTCAGCAGAGCGGTCGTCGTGCGACGGTCCAATTCGGAAGAACGGCCGTCGTGACGACGCTGTACGGAGATCTCCTCAGGGATGAACTTCTTCACGTACTGGACAATCGCGATACCCAGGGCGGCAAAACCGACACCAGAAGTAAGGCCGAGCAGTGGCGTGTAAAGCGTGTAAACCCAAAGTCCTTCATCGCCGTGGAAGCGTGGCTCCCATGGCCAGAAGAGGTAGACACCGAGGAACGCGATTCCGCAGAGCACCGAAATAATCAACCAAATGTTGATTCCGAGTTCGGAAGACTTCTCGCGTGGGTCGCCATCAACTGGGAACCGCTCCTTGCGGTACGCAACGGTGACGTCGTCGAGTTCCGTGCCCAGAGCAGCGAGCTCCGCATTATTCATGCGGTCCAAATCTTGGGATGTGTAGTTCTTGTTTACTTCACTCATGAGCGCGATCCAATCCAGATAGCTGCGGCAGCAACGAGCGTTACGCCGATCATCCACATAGCCATACCTTCAGAAACTGGGCCAAGGCCACCAAGGGCGTAACCGCCAGGGCTTGGGGTTTCCTTCGAGGACTTAATAAACGCAATGATGTCGCGCTTCTCGTCGGCGCTGAGCTGGCGATCCGAGAACTTTGGCATGTTCTGCGGGCCAGTCAGCATCGCCTGGTAGATCTCCTGCTCATTCGCAGGGTCCAACTCCGGCGCATACTTACCAGAAGATAGTGCGCCACCGCGGCCGGTGAAGTTGTGGCAAGACGCGCAGTTCAAGCGGAAGAGCTCGCCGCCACGTGCGACGTCGCCAGCCTGAATCTGGCCATCGTAGTTCTTACCGCGAAGCTCTTCCTTCGCGAGTGATCCGTCTGGGTTGTACACCAGCTCCGGTCCCCCACCGTTGGCAGCAACATAGGCAGCCAGTGCCAGTGCTTGGGACTCGGTGTAACGAGGACGCTTGCGTTCAGCCTGAGCGTCATTCGACATCATCGGCATACGTCCGGAGTTGACCTGGAAGTACACAGCACCTTCGCCGGTGCCGATCAGGGACGGGCCGCGGCCTTCAACACCCTGGAGGTTTGCGCCATGGCAAGTGATGCAAGCGACGTCGTAAATGTCCTTGCCTTCTTGAATCATTGCCTGGTCATCTTTTTGCGCAGTAGCGACCTGCGCGTTCGGGGCAAGCGCCGATGCGAGGAAACCCGCACCCGTGAGGCCGAGCGTCAAGGCTGCTGCACCAGCAAAGGTGCGCTGCGCCTTGCGCCGACTGCGCTTTTTCTTAGGTGATTTTTCCATCTTGTTCCCTTTGAGCGTCAGTGTCTAATACAGATAAATGGCCTTCCGTCATTTCGACGGCGACTCTACGTATCAGATACCTATTGAACGATATACAGAGTAATGAAGACGCCGACCCAAATTACGTCAACAAAGTGCCAGTAGTAAGAGGTCACCATTGCTGCAGTAGCTTGTGCCGGAGTGAACTTCGACTTAGATACGCGGAGCAGCACAACCACGAAGGCAATAATGCCGGCGGTCACGTGCGCCATGTGGAAGCCAGTGATGATGAAGAACACTGACCCGAAGACACTCGCCTGAATGGTCACGCCGTGCATGATCATTTCTCCCCACTCGAAAGCCACGAGTCCGAGGAAGACAACGCCAAGCGCGATAGTTACCGTGAACCATTTGCGGAGCCCAAAAACGTCACCCCTTTCTGCTGCAAATACGCCGAACTGAGAAGTCACGGAAGAAGACACAAGCACGATCGTGATGATCAAGCCGAACATCACGTTCAGGTGTGCCGTCTGGTTATCCCAGTCGCCTGCGGTCATACCGTTTGCACGCGAGGTGAAATACATCGCGAACAAACCGGCAAAGAACATCAACTCTTGGGCGAGGAACGCGATCGTGCCAACGCTGACCATGTTTGGTCGGTTCAGCGCCGGGACACGATTCTGCGGTGTCGCCATACCTTGGTTAGAAATTGCGGTCGTCACGCATGTGATTATCCCCTGTTTTCGGGTCAAAGTCATCTCCTTTCACCCACAAACTTTTCGGCAGATTTCGCGCTAACCTGCCTTTTCTGGCCTAATAGCGCTCGAAGGAAATAACTTTCTGCAATACCGGGAACTTTTCTAGCCACTCATCCGACTACATCAATGCAGGTCACAACTTTCTCGACTTCATTCAGCTCACTTTCGGCTGATTTTTAGGCAATCCAGGATTCTTTTTCATCGATTCTTTGCGGTGTTTCAAAAGTTCCCAATAGTGATGGGACTCACATTACATCGCTACCGTTTCCGGCTGCAGACCTACTTTCGTATGACCCCCAAGTGTTACGAATGAGTTCAACCGAAAGGATGAAAATAGCAAGCAAAAATCCCCCTCAGCCTTAGCTGAAGGGGATCAGTTTTCGCCGACACCTCCCGAAGGCGGGGAGGTCAGCGAATCTTTAGTGCTTCTCGCGCGGGATACCGTACTGCAGATTCAGCTGCGTAGTGGTCCACACGAGGAATACTGCGCCAAACACGACGAGCCACAGCTGCCAGAATGCAATTCCGAGTCCGAGGAACATAACCGCACCAGACATTGCGAACGGCCAGATGGAGCTTGGCGAGAAGAAGCCGAGCACGCCTGCACCATCTTCAACCTCTGCCTCTTCCCAGTCTTCCGGAACAACGTCCATGCGACGCTCGGTGATGTCGAGGTAGACAGCGAGCATGAAGCAGAGCGCAGTAGCGAGAACCAAGCCAACGCCACCGACCCATTCGAGCCCGTAGAGGTAAGCATCTTCACCAATCCACGCTGTGCTGATCATGTAGAAGACTGCCATCAGCGCCAAGAAGGTACCGATTGCGTAGAAAACTTTTGAACCAGTTGCCATTTCTCTGCCTTCTCTTTCTATACCGTCGCGTTAGGGTCGTTGGTGTTGTTGCCGTCGCGGGTGCCGTGGCGGTCAGACACGAACGGACGTGTGGAGGTGGCGTACGGCGCTTCGCCGATGGATGCGAGCGCATCGGAGTTTGGCGCCTCAGGGTTGTCAATACGGAACTGAATGTACTGAGCAAACTTTTCTGGGGTCACGGCACGAACCTCGAAGTTCATCATCGAGTGGTAAGTACCGCACATCTCGGCACAGCGACCAACGAATGCGCCAGTCTTATCGATCTTCTCAATCTGGAATGCACGCTGCTGCTGGTTCACCTCTGGGTGAGCGTAGGTATCACGCTTGAAGAGGAATTCAGGAACCCAGAATGCGTGGTTCACGTCACCGGATGCGAGACGGAACTCAATCGCACGATCGGTTGGCAGGACGAGCACCGGAACCTCTTCGGTGGTTCCGAGAGTCTCAATCTCATTGAAATTGAGGTACGAGAGGTCACCGGTAGAAGTGCCGTGGATTGGGTTCGGGTTCTTAATATTCTCGTCGTCGTACTTTGTTGCCTCAGCCTTGGCCTGACGCTCGGTGTCAACACCGTCATATGCCTGACCGTTCGAGGTGAACTCACCGTCAACGTTTGCGTAGCCAAACTTCCAGTTCCACTGGTATGCGGTTACGTCAACCGTCACTTTCGGGTCCTTGCCGAGGGCTGTAGTCTTCGTCTGCGCCTGGACGGTGAAGAAGAAGAGCACCATAACAATGACGATCGGAATGATCGTCAGTACAAGTTCCAGCGGCACGTTGTACTGGAGCTGCTTCGGAAACTCAGACTTGCCGCGCTTCTCCTGACTCTTCGCGTTCCACTTGAAAATCGCGGTGAGGAACAAGCCCCACATGATGATGCCGATAATCCATGCTGCAACCCAGGTCCATACCCAGAAGTTGTACATCTGCTCGCCCTCAGGGGTAACAGGATCTGGCCAACCCATATCCAGCACCTTCGAGAGCGCCTCTGGCGGTGCAACCTCACAGCCCGTCAGCGCGAGACCGCCCAGCAGGAGCGATCCGGCAACTGCGATTTTCTTCGCGAAGTTGCGGTCCTTTACCTTTTCCACGTGTGTCTGCCTTCCTGTCCACACTCGCTGTTTACGGCAGGACGCACAAACAGGTGCGCCCAAGCATTGTTACTCCGTCAGAATAGTGGATAAGGCGCATCGCCTCTGAATTCTTTTGATTTTGAGTCGAGGTAAGCATTCGCGGTCAGCTGACATCTTTTACCGTGTATGCAAAAGCCGTGCACTCAACGGGTTTTGCATAAAACGGTACAAACGTCCTGGTAAGAGCTTTATTTTTCACTCAAATTGCTCAACCATAAGTTGGCCCCCTTTTGGGGACCGAATAAAGGATGAAGAATTTCCGCATTTTGGCGCTGGTTTCGTTGGTTCACGCATCTCCTACAGAAAACCCTATTGTTGATTGGAAGAAATGCTTCGTGGCCCAGCACTCCGCACGGCTGCGTACACCTTATATATAGGAGAGGTTTTCAAGTCTATGTGTGGCCTGTTGGCTCTACTCACCACAAACAGCAATGCCGCAAGCTTCGTGGAAGCCGCGGAACGTGCGTTGCCCTGCATGTATCACCGTGGCCCTGATGCCGCCGGCACCTGGAACGACGACCACGCCGTTTTTGGTTTCAACCGCCTTGCCATTATCGATCTCGAGCATTCTCACCAACCCCTACGCTGGGGCCCGAAGGAGAATCCGGAGCGCTACGCGCTGACGTTCAACGGCGAGATTTATAACTACATCGAGCTTCGCGAGGAACTGCAGGAGGCAGGCTACGATTTCAATACCTCGGGGGACGGTGAGCCAATCGTTGTTGGCTTCCACCACTGGGGAGAGAAGGTTGTCGAACACCTGCGTGGCATGTTCGCGTTTGTCATTTGGGATACCGAGACACAGCGTATGTTCGCGGCACGTGATCAATTCGGCATTAAGCCCTTGTTTTACGCCACTACCCCGGTCGGTACCGTGTTCGCCTCCGAGAAGAAGTCCATCCTAGAAATGGCTCCAGAGCTGGAGATTGGTCTCGAGTTAGATCGGCGAGCTATCGAGCACTACGTTGACCTGCAGTATGTTCCCGAACCAGAAACGTTGCACGAGAGCATTCGACGCGTGGAGTCTGGCTGCACGGTGTCACTGACGCCTGGCGGTGAAGTCACATCGGAGCGCTACTTCAAACCACACTTCAAGCCCCAGCAAATCCCACAAGGTCAAGAGCAGAAGCTTTACGACAGGATCGCTCAGGCGCTCGAAGACTCCGTCGAGAAGCATATGCGAGCGGACGTCACCGTCGGTTCTTTCCTCTCGGGCGGCATTGATTCGACAGCGATTGCGGCCCTGGCGAAGAGGCACAATCCAAACTTGCTGACGTTCACCACCGGCTTCGAGCGCGAGGGCTACTCCGAGGTAGACGTGGCTGCGGAGTCCGCTGAGGCGATTGGTGTTGAGCACATCGTGAAGATTGTCTCGCCTGAAGAGTACGCGGACGCGGTGCCGAAGATCATGTGGTACCTCGATGATCCGGTCGCGGACCCTTCGCTTGTCCCGCTGTTCTTCGTCGCACAGGAGGCCCGCAAGCACGTCAAGGTGGTGCTCTCGGGTGAGGGTGCCGACGAGCTGTTCGGTGGGTACACCATCTATAAGGAACCGCTGTCGCTCGCGCCGTTCGAGAAGTTGCCGACGCCTCTTCTACGGGGACTGAACAGGCTAAGCCGTGTGCTGCCGGAAGGCATGAAGGGCAAGAGCTTACTCGAACGCGGTACGACCCCAATGGAGGACCGTTACTACGGTAACGCTCGTTCCTTTAACTTCGAGCAACTACAGCGTGTGCTGCCTTGGGCGAAGCGCGAGTGGGACCACCGCGAGGTCACCGCGCCGATTTACGCCACATCGACAGAGATGGATCCAGTTGCCCGAATGCAAAACTTGGACCTGTTTACCTGGATGCGCGGCGATATCTTGGTCAAGGCGGACAAGATGAACATGGCGAACTCGCTGGAGTTGCGCGTGCCGTTCCTGGATAAGGAGGTCTTTGAGGTCGCACAGACGATTCCGTACGACCAGAAGATCGCGCACGGCACCACCAAGTACGCGTTGCGTAAGGCGATGGAGCAGATCGTTCCGCCGCATGTTCTCCACCGCAAGAAGCTGGGATTCCCTGTTCCGATGCGCCACTGGCTGGCCGGCGATGAGCTCTTTGGTTGGGCGCAGGACACGATCCGTGATTCGCAGACCGACCATATCTTCGCCAAGGACCAGGTGCTGGAGATGCTCAAGGAGCACCGTGACGGTGTTTCCGATCATTCGCGTCGCCTTTGGACGGTGCTTGCGTTTATGATCTGGCACGGCATTTTTGTCGAGCATCGCATTGATCCGGGCATCGAGCACAAGGAATACCCGGTTCAGCTTTAAGGAGGACCTGCTCATGTGGACCAAGAAACGAGTACTGACCACCATCGTTGCGATGCTCAGCGCGTTACTGCTTGCAGTTGGCGCCGTGGCGTTCGTCTACGGTCCGACGCTCACCGCGATGCTGACGGGCACCGCTCGTTTCGCGGGGACACAGACGCCGAAGCGGTATAGCGCGACGGTGCTCGCGCTCGCCGAGCAGGGCATCTACGCCGACTCAACAGAGTTCGAGGAGGCGAAGGCCCGCGCAAAGGAGGCCGCAAAGCAGGCTGATACGCTTCACGACGTTTACCCCGCCCTCGAGGACGCAGTCAAAGCTGCTGGCGGGAAGCACTCCCGTCTGATTGAACCTGGTAACCCTAACCTCGGCTGGACTATGGAAGAGAAGTCGGAAGCCGCAGTCAGCGTCGAGGGCCGCGTTGCGGTGGCAACCGTGCCTGGCGTCGATCGGCACGATGATGTGCAGGGCTACGCAGACACGCTCGCGACTGGCCTGGCTTCCGCACGTGATACCGGGGCATGTGGGGCGGTCGTTGACCTGCGTGGCAACGACGGTGGCGACATGGGCCCAATGGTCGCAGGCCTCTCCTCACTGTTGCCGGACGGCACGGCACTCGAGTACGTATCGCGGACGAACACCACGCAGGTCACGGTTGAGGGGAACTCGGTGACCGGCGGCGGCACCCCGATCACGACTTCTGGCGGGAAGTGTGATGCGCCGGTGGCGGTCTTAGTCGATGGCGACACTGCTTCGTCGGGCGAGGCCACGATGCTGTCGTTCCGGGGACTTGAGCGCTCACAAAGTTTCGGCTCCCCTACCGCAGGCTACGCCTCGGCCAATATGGTGTACGACTTCCCGGACGGCAGCCTGCTAATGCTGACTATCGCGAAGGACAAGGCACGCACTGGCGAGGAGTTCGCCGAAGATCCGGTGCAGCCCGACGTCGAGACCGATGTGCCGTTCGAGCAAGCGAAGCAATGGCTTGCGACCGAGCACGGTTGCAACTAGTCCACGCAGACGAAACACCCCGCGCTCCCCTCAATCATGAGGTGGGCGCGGGGCGTTGGCGTCGAAAAGCTACTGCTTAGTTGAAGCTATCGCCGCAGGCGCAGGCCGAGCCTGCGTTCGGGTTATCGATGGTGAAGCCCTGCTGCTCAATGGTGTCAGCGAAATCGATCGTTGCACCGGTGAGGTACGGCACGCTCATCTTGTCCACGACTAAGCGCACACCCCCAACGACGTCAGCCTTGTCGCCGTCGAGCTCGCGATCATCGAAGTACAGCTGGTAGCGCAGGCCAGCGCAGCCGCCTGGCTGAACAGCGATGCGAAGCGAAAGGTCGTCGCGACCTTCCTGGTCGAGCAGAGCCTTCGCCTTTGCAGCCGCTGCTTCAGTAAGGGTCACGCCCGTGGCAGAGGTAGGTGCAGTCATTCTTTCTCCTTGCTTAGCGAATATCTTCACGCGAAATGCGTGCTTCGGAGTGTGGCACTAGCGTACTCGCATCACACCGTCATCGTCTACAGCGTATGGGAGCGGGCGCTTATTCCCCACTTTCGGGGACGGCCTTGTAGCCTGTATAGCGTGAAACTTCCTTGGCAGAAATCTGATGAGGCTCCAGCCGCCGCTGCTGCCGCAGCGAATCGAGCGGAGACTCCCGAAACCGACGCGGAACCCGCGAAGAAGTACCCGAAGGGCTACACCCCTCCGAAGGGTCGGCCGACGCCGAAGCGCCTTGATCAGGAGATTAAGCGCGGCGTGGTCCGCGACCCCAACGCGACGACTCCCGCTCAGCAGTACCAGAAGAACAAAGAGCTGAAGAAGTCGATGTCGAAGGAGGAGTGGAAGGCATACAAGAAGCAGCAGCGCGAAGAAGCGAAGAAGCACAATCGCGAAGTCCAAGCCAAGATGGACGCAGGCGACGAGCGCTACCTCATGGACCGCGACCGTGGCGAAACCCGCCGCTTCGTCCGCGACTGGGTAGATTCGCGTCGCTTCATGAACAACTACGCGATGCCGCTGGCGATCCTGCTGTTCCTCATTCTCTTCATCGGCTCCTGGTACCCGGAGATCGCCGGCGCCATCGCTATTTTGCCGATGGTGTTTATCGTGCTGATTCTTGGTGAGGCATTCCTGATCGGCAAGCGTGCGAACAACGCTGTGCGCGCGAAGTTCCCTGGTACGGCTGATACCGGCTTCGGCCTTGGTATGTACGCGTTCTCCCGCGCGTCGCAGCCGCGGAAGTGGCGCTCGCCGAAGCCACAGGTGCGCATCGGCGAGACCGTGAACTAAACGGACAAAGGACGTTTCATGGCTGTTGCATTCGACCCGATTGAGCATCCAAGCGAAACCCTGCGCCGCGAGCTTTCCCGCGAACTACAGCGCAGCCCGGAGGGGCGAGGTCTCGGTCGCGTGGGAACGATTGCGGAGTGGACTGCCTCGGTGCAAAACCGTACGTGCCCGGTTGCGTTCCGTCAGCCGCAGTGCGTGCTTGTCGCCGGTAACCACGGTGTCGCAGCACGCGGTATTTCCGCGCAACCACACGACGCCGCCTGGACCACTGTAAAGCAGATTGCGGCAGGTGGCGGCGTCGCTCGCGTTGCTGCGGAAGCCGCGGGCGCGTCGATTATTCAGATTAATGACTACTTAACGCTGCCGACAGGCGCGATAGACCGGCAAGCCGCCATGACGCCCGAGGCGTTCGAGCAGGCAGTCGCGCACGGTGCTCGCGTCGTTGACCAGGGCGTAGACAGTGGAGTTGACCTGTTCATTCCTGGAGACATTGGCGTCGGCAATTCGACGGTCGCCGCCGCCGTCTATGGCGCGCTGTCGCGCACCGAGCCGGTCAAGGTCATCGGACGCGGCTCGGGCATCGACGACAACGTCTGGAAGGTGAAAGTTGCGGCAATTCGGGACGCCATGTTCCGGGTGCGCACCTTTAGTGACGACGTCCCCCGCGTCCTTGCCGAGCTTTCGGGGCCAGATTTCGCGTTCCTTGTCGGTATGTTCGCGCAGGCCGCGGTTCGTCGAACCCCCGTACTTTTCGACGGCCTCTACGCCACCGTCGCCGCCTACGCCGCCGAGCGCCTCGCACCCGGCACGAAGCAGTGGATCATGGCGGGCCAGCTCAGTCCGGAACCCGCCCAGATGCTGGCGCTCCAGGCCCTCGATATCATTCCGGTGCTGGCACTGGACTTGTCGCTCAACCAGGGAGTGGGCGCGCTCGCAGCGCTGCCGCAAATCAACCTGGCTTCTGAGCTCGTTACTACAGTGCTCGGGCCGGAGGCCCCAGAGGGCGCCCCGGCCTGAGATCCCTCTAGTTCTCGGCTGGGACGAGCGTGTGGTTCCAGCCGTGGACGTCTTCGACCGAGCCGTCCTGGATACCGCGCAGGCGCTCGCGCAGCTGCATGGTGATGGTGCCGGCCTCATTGTTGTTTACGGTGAACTCACCGTGGCGGCTCAGCACGCGCCCGACCGGAGTGATCACCGCTGCGGTACCGCATGCAAGCGTCTCACTGATGGTGCCGTTTTCAGCGCCCTTGTGCCACTGCTCCACCGTGATCTTGCGCTCCTCGGTGCTGTAGCCGAGGTCTTCCGCAACCTGCAGCAGCGATTTGCGGGTGATGCCCGCCAGGAGGGAACCGGACAGTGCTGGGGTGATCAACTTCGCGTCCTTCCCGCTGCCCTCGACGAACATGAGGTTCATGCCGCCCATCTCTTCGATGTACTTGCGCTCAATGGCGTCGAGCCAGACAACCTGGTCGTAGCCCTTTTCTTCTGCCTCGGCCTGCGCGAGCAGGGAACCCGCGTAGTTGCCAGCGAACTTGGCGTCACCGGTGCCGCCGGGCGCCGCGCGGACGTATTCCTCGGAGATCCACACGCTGACGGGCTTGACGCCGCCGGAGAAGTAGGCGCCAGCTGGGGATGCAATGAGGTAATAGGTGTAGGTGCTCGAGGGCTTCACCCCGAGCGTCTTCTCGGTGCCAATCATAAATGGACGCAGGTACAGCGCCGCTTCCCCACCAGCTTCGGGGACCCAGTCCTTATCAATCGTCACCAGCTGCTGCAGCGACTCGATGAACAGATCCTCCGGCAACTCAGGCATTGCCAGGCGATGCGCGGAATGGGCAAAACGCGTCGCATTCTGCTCGGGGCGGAACGTCGTGATCGAGCCGTCGTGGTGACGGTATGCCTTCAGGCCTTCGAAGATCGCCTGCCCGTAGTGGAAGACGTTGGTCGCCGGGTCCAGCGAGATCGGCCCGTACGGGCGGACCTGCGCGTTATGCCAACCGTTGGCCTCGTCCCAGTCGATGGAGACCATGTGGTCAGTAAACTCTTGCCCGAAGGCTGGGTTTGCGAGCACTGCATTGCGCTCTTCGTCAGTTGCCTTGTTCGGATTCGGGATAATTTCAAATGGTGTGCCTTGAGTCATGCAGACCACCCTACTCCCCGATTCCACTCTTTGGAACCGGAATTCCATATTTTCTTCCACGCACAAATAGCTTGCCCCGCGCCACGCGTCCCTTATTCCAGGTACCCTTGGCGATGTTCAATAATCTTAAGAAAGGCGCATGTACTCATGACTTTTTCGGTTCCTGAATCGCTGCTCCCGGTCCGGGGCGACTCCGTCTCCCTCAACTTTTCGACGTCCGCTCCGAGCGACACCGCTGCCCTCTTGCTACCCGTGACCTCGGATGACTCGAAGGTTGAGGTCCCAGTGACCTCACTGGCACCGAAGGGTGCACTCGAGGCGCTGGAGACAGTCGGCGCGAAGGGCACCGCCGGCGAGATCACCCGCGTGGTCGTTGATGGGAAGTTGGTCATCGCCTTTGGCCTGGGCAACGCCGATGAGATTGATGATGAGACTGTCCGTCGCGCTGTCGGTTCCCTGGCTCGCACACTGTATGGCACGGAGTCTGCGGTGATCTCGACTGAATTCGGCGTCACCCCCGTCGTGGAAGGCCTGTTGCTGGGCGCCTATAAATACAAGGGCTTCAAAGCCCCGTGCCAGTGCGGCTGTGACGGCGAGCACGGGCTTACCGACGTCACCGTTGTAGGCAAGGACGACGAAAAGGAAGCATTCGACCAGGCAGTGATTCTCGCCGAGTCGGTCATGCTGGCGCGCGATCTTGTGAACACGCCGTCGAACCACCTCTACCCTGCCGTGTATGCGGAGCTCATCGAGAACGTCGGCAAGCAGGTTGGACTCGAGGTCGATGTGTTCGACGAAAAGCAGCTTGAGGAGCAGGGCTTCGGCGGCATCCTCGCGGTCGGCAAAGGCTCCGCCCGCGCACCTCGCTTAGTGCACCTGAAGTGGACGCCTTCCGCGTCGAAGTCCTCTGTCGCGTTGGTTGGCAAGGGCATCACCTTCGATACCGGCGGCATCTCCCTCAAGCCGGGTGCAAAGATGGAGGACATGATTTCCGACATGGGCGGCTCTGCTGCTCAGTTCGGCGCAATTGTTGCAGCTGCCCGCCTCAACCTGGATGTTGCGGTCGACGCCTGGCTGCCACTCGCGGAGAACATGCCATCCGGCACTGCCACCCGCCCAGGCGACGTGATTCGCCACTACGGCGGCATCACCAGCGAGGTACTCAACACCGATGCTGAAGGCCGCCTCGTGCTGGCAGACGCGATTGCACGCGCGGCTGAAGATAACCCTGACTTCATGATTGAGACGTCCACGCTGACCGGCGCTCAGCTCGTCGCCCTCGGCAACCGCACTGCCGGCGTCATGGGCTCTGATGAGTTCCGCGACCGCGTCGCTGCGCTGGGCCGCGAGGTTGGCGAGCAGGCCTGGGCGATGCCACTGCTGGAGGAACAGGAAGAAGAGCTGAAGTCCCCCGTCGCCGATATCCGCAACGTCCACAATGCCCGTACCGGCGGCATGCTGTTCGCTGGCCTGTACCTGTCTCGCTTCGTCGGCGAGGACACCGAGTGGGTGCACATCGACGTCGCCGGCCCGGCGTGGAACGGTGGCTCGCCACGCGGCTACACGCCGAAGCGCGCGACCGGCGCCCCGCTGCGCACGATCGTTGCAACGCTTCGCAGCATTGCTGAAGCCAACTAGTCCCCGGATTTAGGAAAAGGGATGTTCGCCGCGCTCAAACTTGGCGCGGCGTTCTTTCTGTTCCGCTCGCTTCCGCAGGATGCGTTCTTGCTCCATCTTGCGACGCATCCGGTCCGGGTACCCGGTCTCTTCGACGTCATAAAGAGATATATTCAGCAGCGTAGCGACGGCGTCGATACCTTTGGGACCTCCGATGCGCCGGCGGGTGTAGTTGCCCTCTTCATCGACAAGCACGACGGACATCTCGTTGACCATCGTTTCCGGCTCAACAAACCCCTCAACGAAGGCACGCTGCGCAACCCATTCCTGGAGGTAGGCAGCGTCTTCCGGCCGGATGGTTTCGCCGGGCGCGCGTGGGGGTTTGAAGGTGGTCTGCTTCTTCCGCTTGCCGAACAGGTTAAACACTTCTCTCATCATACGGATATTTCTCGACGCCCCAATTCTGCGTTTGGTGGCCTTCAACAAATTAGTTGCCCCCGAAAGGCACGAAAGTCTTCGGTGACAGGTACGCTATTGACCTGTATAGCTTCTACGAAAATGTATCTGCGAGGAGACTAAATTATGGCGCACTCTGTCGAGATGCCTGAGCTGGGCGAATCCGTCACGGAAGGCACTATCACCACCTGGCTGAAGGAAGTCGGCGACAAGGTAGAGGTCGACGAACCATTGCTGGAGGTTTCCACCGATAAGGTCGACACGGAGATTCCTTCCCCTGTCGCCGGTGTAATCCTCGAGATTAAGGCCGAGGAAGACGACACCGTTGATGTCGGTGACGTGATTGTGATTATCGGCGAAGAAGGCGAAGCCCCGGCATCGGACTCGGCAAAGGACGAGGAGCCTCAGGAAGAAGAGGAGCCAAAGAAAGCTCCGGAGGAAGAGAAGGCTGACAAGCCTTCCTCCGGCAACGCCACCGACGTCTCCATGCCTGAGCTTGGCGAATCCGTCACCGAAGGCACCATCACCACCTGGCTGAAGGAAGTCGGCGACACCGTCGAGGTCGACGAGCCACTGCTCGAGGTCTCCACCGACAAGGTCGATACCGAGATTCCTTCCCCTGTCGCAGGCACCCTCGTAGAGATCCTCGCTGAGGAAGACGACACCGTCGAGGTCGGCGAAGTCATCGCCCGCATCGGCGACGCTGACGCCAAGCCAGCTGAAAAGGAAGCTCCAAAGGCCGAAGAGCCAAAGGAAGAAAAGAAGGAAGCTCCGGAGGAAGAGAAGGCTGACAAGCCAGCCTCCGGCGACGCTACCGACGTCTCCATGCCTGAGCTCGGCGAATCCGTCACCGAAGGCACCATCACCACCTGGCTGAAGGAAGTCGGCGACACCGTCGAGGTCGACGAGCCACTGCTCGAGGTCTCCACCGACAAGGTCGATACCGAGATTCCTTCCCCTGTCGCAGGCACCCTCGTAGAGATCCTCGCTGAGGAAGACGACACCGTCGAGGTCGGCGAAGTCATCGCCCGCATCGGCGACGCTGACGCCAAGCCAGCTGAAAAGGAAGCTCCAAAGGCCGAAGAG